>NZ_PEMX01000005.1:0-261396 GCF_002759075.1 Pseudomonas sp. 382 | reverse complement strand
GGCCTGGACGAGTACATCCGCTACTACAACCATGACCGCATCAAACTGAAGCTCAATGGCCTGAGCCCTGTTGAGTACAGGGCTCAGGCTGCAGCATAGAACTGTCCAACTTTTAGGGGGCAGTCCAGGGTATCGCGCCGCTCCCGAAGGCTGCGCAATACCTGTGGGAGCGGGCGAGCCCGCGAAGGGGCCAGCACTGACACTCACACATTCCGCGTGTTGCGCCATGGAAAAATACTGCGCAAGCGTCAATAAGTACTCATAAACTTCCAGCTATAAAATCTCGCCATTGCGCTTTTTTTAAGCATTTCTCTCAATTTTTTCCCAACGCTTGCCATCCCCCAACCCACTGGTTAGGGTTGAGGGCATGAAAACCTTCAGCACCCTCATCCTGCTCCGACAACACCGCAGCCTCTGCCTGGTCAGCGCCCGACTACCAGGTTGATCGCATCGCCTCGCCTGTTCATCTCGTTATCGCTCGGCAGGCCCGATCTCGGCCGCACACAAAAGGATTGCTTCCATGACCATGCTCAAAGACCCATCGAAGAAATACCGCGCTTTCCCGACCATCGACCTGCCTGACCGTACCTGGCCGTCGAAGACCATCACCCAGGCGCCAATCTGGTGCAGTTCGGACCTGCGTGATGGCAACCAGTCGCTGATCGAGCCGATGGACTCGGAGAAGAAGCTGCGCTTCTGGAAGACCCTGGTGCAGGTCGGTGTGAAGGAAATCGAAGCCTCGTTCCCGTCGGCCTCGCAGACCGACTTCGACTTCGTGCGCATGCTCATCGAAGACGGCCACATCCCGGACGACACCACCATCCAGGTGCTCACCCAGGCCCGTGAAGACCTGATCGCCCGCACCTTCGAGTCGCTGCGCGGGGCGAAGAAGGCCATCGTCCACCTGTACAACGCCACCAGCCCGTCGTTCCGCCGCATCGTCTTCAACCAGGACAAGCAGGGCGTGAAGGACATCGCGGTGAACGCGGCCAAGCTGTTCGTCAAATATGCCGCCCAGCAGCCAGAAACCCAGTGGACCTTCCAATACTCGCCAGAAACCTTCAGCGCCACCGAGATGGAGTTCGCCAAGGAAGTCTGTGATGCGGTGATCGAGGTTTGGAACCCGACCCCCGAGCACAAGATCATCCTCAACCTGCCGGCCACCGTGGAAGTGTCCACGCCGAACATCTACGCCGACCAGATCGAGTGGTTCTGCCGCAACGTCAGCCGGCGCGACAGCGTGATCATCAGCCTGCACTGCCACAACGACCGTGGCACCGGCATCGCCGCCACCGAACTGGGCCTGATGGCCGGCGCCGACCGTGCCGAAGGCTGCCTGTTCGGCAACGGCGAACGTACCGGTAACGTTGACCTGGTGACCCTGGCGCTGAACCTCTACACCCAAGGCATCGACCCGCTGCTGGACTTCTCCGACATCGACGGCGTGCGCAAGGTGGTCGAAGAGTGCAACCAGCTGCCAGTACACCCACGCCACCCGTACGTCGGCGACCTGGTCCACACCGCATTCTCTGGCTCGCACCAGGACGCCATCCGCAAGGGCTTCGCCAAGCAGCAGGAAGGCGAGCTGTGGGAAGTGCCATACCTGCCGATCGACCCGGCCGACATCGGCCGCAGCTACGAGGCGGTGATCCGCGTCAACAGCCAGTCGGGCAAAGGCGGCATCACCTACCTGCTCGAGCAGGAATACGGCATCAGCCTGCCACGTCGCATGCAGATCGAGTTCAGCCAGGTGGTGCAAGGTGAAACCGACCGCCTGGGCCTGGAAATGACCGCCCAGCAGATCTACAGCCTGCTGCACAAGGAATACCTCCAGGCCAATGCCCCCTACGCACTGGTCAGCCACCGCCTGCAGGAAGAAAACGGCCACAGCGCAGTGGAAGTGGAAGTCGCCGGTGAAGGCGAAACCACCCTGCACTGGCGCGGCAAGGGCAACGGCGCCCTGGAAGCCCTGGTCGCCGGCTTGCCGGTATCGGTGGAGATCATGGACTACAACGAGCATGCCATCGGTGCCGGTACCAACGCCAAGGCGGCGGCCTACATCGAACTGCGCGTGGCCGGCGGCCGTCCGGTGCACGGCGTGGGTATCGACGAGAACATCACCACTGCCAGCTTCAAGGCCCTGTTCAGTGCGCTGAACCGCTCGCTGAGCCAGCAGGAAGCCAAGGCCGCATAAGCAGCCCCCGGCAAACCAGGCCCGCATCCTCGATGCGGGCTTTTTTTGCCTGTTTGCCAGCGTCCAGAGGCTGGCCACTGTTTTGCCTTGCGGTTTGGGTATACTGCGCCAGCCCTCTTCAACTCATGCAAGGAGCACCATGAGCCGCCGCCAGGAATGTACCCGATGAGCGTCCCGCTGAGCGAACAGATCGGGGCCATGGGCCTCGTCGACCAGCTGCGTCATCGCGAGATGGAAATCCAGGAACACCTGGACCTGCCCCGGCGTCGCGCCGAAGTGGCCGAGCGGATCCGCAGCTATTACCAGAACAATGGCATCGCCTTCGAAGACGCGATGATCGAAGAAGGCGTACGCCTGTTCTTCTCGCGCCGCCTGGTGTTCGAGGCCCCCACGCTGAACCTGGCCCAGCGCCTGCTGGTACGCCTGAACATGGCGCGCGGCACGCTGCTGAAGATCACCGCAATCGGCGCCGTGACAGTGGCCCTGCTGCTGGGCCTGAACTGGTCAGAGAACATCCGCGCGCAAAGAGAAACCGCGCAATTGGCAACGCACAGCCAGGCCCTGCAGCACCGGCAACAACAGATGCTTGAGCGCCTGAAGGCAGTGACACTGCCCGCTGAGGATCGCCAGGCTCTGACGGGCTGGGCCGTACAGGCCGGGAAAGACATCGCCAGCCAGAAGTTCAAAGTGGCAGAAAACACGCTCGGTGTGCTGGATGACTACCTGGACTACGCCGCCGAGCCTCTGACCCTCTCACTGGTCGACCGCCCCGGCGTCAAGTCCGGCGTGGAACGCTGCTACGAAGCGGCCGGCTGCAGCGCGAACAGCCTGCGAGGCAAAAGCTGGTACCTGATCGTCGAGGCCCTGGACGCCACCGGCAAGCCAACCCAGGTGCCAGTGACCAGCGTCGAGGACGGCAAGACCCGCTGGGCCGACCAGTTCGGCGTGCGGGTCAGCCATGACGAGTACCAGAAGCTGCGCCAGGACAAGCTTGACGATGGCCATATCAGCCAACGGGTCATCGGCGACAAGCCCGCCAACACCCTGGCCCTGCGCTTTACCCAGCGCACCAGCTCAAACCCCGACATGATCCTGCAATGGTGACGCCATGACCCCGACCGCCCTCGCCAAAGCACTTGAGAAGAACTCGCGCCAGGCCGAAAAGCACCTGCGCCAGGCCGAGGAGGCCTTGTATGCCGAGGCCGACCAGGAAACCCGACTCGAACACCTGATCGCGTCGAAACTGAGCGAAATCGCCGGCCTGCACCTGGAAGCCAACCCCGCGCAAGACCAACACACCCGGCAACTGCTCGAACAGCGTGAGCTGGAGCGTACGGCACTCGGCCAGCAACTCGAGCAGGTCGAACGGTCCATCGCCAGCAGCCTGGCGAAACAGCAGGCAATACGCCAGAACCTCGGCCAGCTGGATGCCAAGGCCCAGGCCCTGCTGGAAGAGGACCCGGCACATCGCCGTTTGCTCGAGCAGCTGGACGCCGCCGACCTGGCCGAACGGCAAGCCCAGGCCGGCTACACGGAAATCCGTGACGAATGCGCCAGCAAGCTGCAAGTCTACGCCACCCACCCCCTCTACTGCTTCCTCAAGGCACGCCAGTACGGTACCGAGCAGTACCGCCCCAAGCTTTTCCAGCGTGCACTGGACGACTACCTGGCCCGCAAGGTGGACTTTCGCGTCAACCACGCCAACGAGCAGATCCTCCTGGCCATGCAAGCCCGCAACGAGACCCTTGCCCAGACCCTCGGCGAGGCGCGCCAGCAGTTGCATGCACAACACCAGCAACAACTGGACAAGGCGCGCGAGAGCCTCGGCATGCAGGCGTCGATGACCCAGGAGCAAGACCTCGACACGTTGCTTGGCGAGGCCAAGGCCCAGGCCAGTGCGCTGCATGCGCAGCTGGCCGCCTTCAACGAGCAGCGTGACCCGCACCTGCAGCAGCTGCGCCAGGCGATCGCCAAGCGGCTCAAGGAGCGGCCTCTGGCCGAACTGATCGTCGAGGCGGCCAAGACCCCTGACCAGCGTGACGATGAACTGGTCGGCGATCTGCAATTGCTGCACGCCCGCCTGCGGGAACTGCAGCAGCGCCTGAGGGCCGCACGCGACGAGGCCGCCGACCAGCGCCGCCTCTACGAGCGCGCCAAGACCCTCGAGTACGCACTGCGTGACGACCATTACCGCGATCCGAGTAACGAATACGAGCTGCCCCAGCCAATCGAGCAGGTGCTGGCGGGCTATATGCAAGGCCAGTTCGACACGTACGCCGTGCAGAAGCTCCTCGACGAAAACCGCCAGTATGTGCCGCTGCACCGCCGCGGCGATGCCAGGAACCACCAGTGGGGCAGCGCATCGATTTATACCTCGGGCGACTTCGCTGGTTCGCGCAGCTCGTCCGGTAGTACTTTCCACACCTCGAGCAGTTCAGGTGGCGGGGGTTTCAAAACCACCCACAGCTCAGGTGGCAGCGGCTTCGGCACTACCGACAGTTTCTGACGCACTCCCCAGACAACCACTCAGGCAAGGACACCCATGAGCCAATACCTCCAACGCGCCCTCGACGGCCTGCGCCAACTCGGTATCTCCTTCAGCCAGCCAACCCAACCGGCCCCGGTGCTGGTACTGCTGGACAAGGTCGCGCACTACGACGAGCAACGCGTCACCGGCATTGCCGCAGTGCTGCAACAGGCGACGCTGTTCAACCAGACCGTGCGCGAACAGATCGCCGGCATGGACATCTCGCACCGCTACATGAACATCACCGACAGCTTCACCTCGATCCGCGAGGATGCAGCCGCGATGGCCTCGTGGATGGACGACGGGCGCCTGGACACCGTCGAACGCCTGAAGATGGCCTGGATGAACATGCGCCGCGGCTCTATCCCGAGCCGTTTCGAGGACATCCGCAAACATTACCTGGACGTGTGCGAAGCCGCCAGTGACCAGGTCACCCGGGAAGGCCTGATCCTTGAGTCGTACATGGACTTCCGCCTGGCCATGAAGACTGCCGAGGTCGACGCCCAGCAGGTGCTGACCCTCGCCGGGCAGTCGCTGCAGCAGCGCACCCAGGCCCTGGATGCCGCCAACGCCGCCGTGGCCGCCGCCGAAGGGCAGGAACCGGCCCAGCGCGCAGCCCTTGAGCTGGCCCGCGACGAGGCGGTACGCGCGCTGCAGAATGAAGACAAGAGCTACCAGATCGTCAAGGACATCGCCGACGACCTGCGGGTCGGCTACAACACCGCCGAGATGGTGTTCGCCCGCATCAGCCAGGTGCACGTGGTCAAGGAGCGCCAGTACCAGCGCATGATCTCGTTCTTCTCCACCAACGAAGTGGTGCTCACCAGCCTGGCCGTGTCGTTCACCGCCAACCAGGGCATGGCCGAGGCCACCCACACCCTCAACGCCACCACTGCCGGCATCAACAAGGGCCTCGAGGCCTTGGGCGAGCTGGGCAACAAGCAGCTCGGCGCAGCGATGAAAGCCAGCTATGGCTCGACCCTGCGGGTCGAATCGGTACGCGCGCTGGCCCAGGCCACCCTGGACTTCCAGAACGACATGAAAGGCCTGACCGAGACCTACCGTGCCGAGTCGACCAAGGCCGCGCAGGACATCGCCACGGCCGTCGAAGACGCCAAACGCGCCTTCTCCATCCTGCTGACCAAGGCCGCGCAGTGAAGCAAGGCTCGCTCAGCGAACAGATGGGGGCCATGGCCCTCGTCGATCAGCTGCGCCTGCAGCAACGGCAGGTGCAGGATCACCTGGACCTGCCGCGCCGTCGCGAAGAAGTGGCGCAACGTATCCGCACTTATTACCAGGCCCAGGGCATCGCCTGCGACGACGCTGTGATCGACCAGGGGGTACGGGCTTTCTTCGCCGAGCGCCTGGTGTTCAAGGCACCCGAGCTGTCTCGCCAGAGCCGCTCATGGTGCTGGCTGATCACGCGCCAGGGACGTATCGCGGTATTGCTGTTCCGTGCCTTGCTACTCATCGGCACCTTCGCCCTGGTGGCGAAGCTCGAAGCAGTGACCCGCTAGCGGGCGGCAAAAAAAAGGGGCGCCGACCAAGCGCCCCATAAGCCGTAAAGCACACAACAGATTCAGTTGGCGTCCAGCAGTGCCATCGCCTCGGCGCTGCACGCCTCGATACGCGCCCAGTCGCCGTTCTTGATCCAGCTGCTGTCGAGCATCCAGGTCCCCCCCACGCACATCACATTGCCCAGAGCCATGTAATTGCGCACGTTGGCCGGGTTCACACCGCCAGTCGGGCAGAAACGAATGTCGCCGAACGGGCCGGCGAAGGCCTTGATCGCCGCCACACCGCCGCTGATTTCCGCCGGGAACAGCTTGAAGCGGCGATAGCCCAGGGCATAGCCCATCATGATCTCGGATGGCGTGCTGATGCCTGGCAGCAGCGGGATCTCGCTGTCGACACCGGCTTCGAGAATGTCCTGGGTGATGCCCGGCGTGACGACGAACTGCGCGCCAGCGGCTTCCACCGCCGCGAACATGCTGCGATCGAGCACAGTGCCGGCGCCGACGCACAGCTCCGGGCGCTGCTCACGCAGCACCTGGATAGCCTTCAGGCCATGCTGCGAACGCAAGGTCACCTCCAGGGTGCGGATACCGCCCGCAGCCAGGGCGTCAGCCAATGGCAGGATGTCTTGCTCACGGGCAATGGTGATTACCGGGAGGATGCGCGCCTGTTCGCAGATGGCATCGATCCGGGCGGCTTTATCCGCCATCGAAAGCTTGGGCTGTGGGCGTTCAAGGGTGGTCATGACTGTGGATCCTTGGCTCATGGGCACCAGTAGATGTCCAGGGGGTCGTGAAGAAAGGCGCGAATCGGCATTTCGGAAAGGTCGTTGCCCGCCAGCGCGGCGCGCAGGGTAGCGAGTTTGCCCGGGCCTTGCACGGACAGCGCGATGAATGCCGCACTGGCCAGCAGCGAGCGCGTCATCGACAGGCGCTGGTGCGGCACGCTCGGGGCCAGCATCGGCAGGCAGCGGCGCTTGCTATTCAGCGCCAGGCCTTCGGCAAGGTTGGGGCTGTCGGGGAACAGCGAGGCGGTATGGCCATCGTCCCCCATGCCCAGCACCAGCACATCGATCGGCGGCAGTTCTGCCAGGGCCTGATCGGCGCTGACCGCGGCCGCCTCGAGGCTACCGGCCTGCCGATAGAGCCCGACGAAGCGGGCCTTGGCGGCAGCGCCCTTGAACAGGTGGCGGGCCAGCAGCCCGGCATTGCTGTCGGCGTGCTCCACCGGCACCCAGCGCTCGTCGGCCAGGCTGACGGTGACCTTGGTCCAGTCCAGCGACTCAACGGCCAACCTTTCGAGGAAGGGCACCGGGCTGCGACCGCCAGACAACACCACGCAGGCTTGCCCCTTGGCGGCAATGGCTGCACGCAGGCGTTCGGCCACGTCATGGGCCAAGGTAGCGCAGAGCGCCTTGGCTTCAGGCAGGTCGTGCGCCCGCACCGCTGCAGGCAGTTTCAATTCAGATATCGCCATACCACGCCCTCCCATCACGCGTGATCAATGCAATCGAGCTCATCGGCCCCCAGGAACCCGCCGCGTAAGGCTTGGGCGCATCGCCCGCGTTACGCCAGCCGGCGATCAACTGGTCACACCACTTCCAGGCGTACTCGATCTCGTCCTTGCGCACGAACAGGTTCTGGTTGCCCCGCATCACTTCGAGCAGCAAGCGCTCGTAGGCATCCGGGATCCGCGAACTGCGCCAGGTATCGGAAAAATTCAGTTGCAGCGGGCCACTGCGCAGTTGCATGCCCTTGTCCAGGCCCTGCTCCTTGGTCATCACCCGCAAGGATATGCCTTCGTCCGGTTGCAGGCGGATGATCAGCTTGTTACCGATCTGCAAACGCTGTTCCGGGGCGAAGATGTAGTGCGGGGTTTCCTTGAAGTGGATGACGATCTGCGACAGCTTCTGCGGCATGCGCTTGCCGGTGCGCAGGTAGAACGGCACACCCGACCAGCGCCAGTTGCGGATGTCGGCACGCAGGGCGACGAAGGTTTCGGTGTCGCTCTGCGCGTTGGAGTTGTCTTCCTCCAGGTAGCCAGGCACCGGCTTGCCATCGCTGTAGCCGGCGATGTACTGGCCGCGCACCACGCGGGTGCTCAACCCTTCCCCGGTGATTGGCGCCAGCGCCTTGAGTACCTTGACCTTTTCGTCACGGATGCTGTCGGCCGACAACTCGCTGGGCGGGTCCATGGCAATCAGACAGAGCAGCTGCAGCAAGTGGTTCTGGATCATGTCGCGCAGCTGGCCGGCCTTGTCGAAATAGCCCCAGCGGCCCTCGATGCCGACTTTCTCGGCCACGGTGATCTCCACGTGGGAGATGGAGTTCTGGTTCCACTGGGTTTCGAACAGACTGTTGGCAAAACGCAGGGCGATCAGGTTCTGCACGGTCTCCTTGCCCAGGTAGTGGTCGATGCGATAGACGCGGCCTTCCGGGAAGAAGCGCGCCACGGCATCGTTGACCCGCCGCGACGACTCCAGGTCATGGCCGATGGGTTTCTCCAGCACCACCCGCGTGCGTGGCGCCAGGCCGGCCTTGTCGAGGTTCTCGCAGATCGCGCCGTAGACCGCCGCCGCGGTGGCGAAGTAGGCGATCAGCGGCTGCTCGCCGGTCAGTTGTTCGGCCAGGGCCTGGTAGCCTTCGGGCTGCAGGAAGTCCAGGTGCTGGTAGCGCAGGCGGCCAAGGAAGCGCGCCAATGCAGCGGGCTCGATGTCAGCCTCGGGCACATGCCGGCGCAGGTGCGCTTCGATGGTGTTCAGGTGATCTTCGGCACTTCCGGCCTCGCGGGCCAGCGCCAACAGACGGGTGTCGGCGTGCAGGAGGTTGGCACGGTCGAGCTGGTAGAGCGCAGGAAACAGCTTGCGCAAGGCCAGGTCGCCGAGTGCGCCAAACAGGGCAAAGGTGCAAGGTTCGACACTGATCGCAGCCATGATGTTGGTTCTTTCCTAAAGTTGGTCTAGGAATACCGCTTTCACACACGGTTTTCAAGGGATAATGTAGTAAAAACCACAACATTACACTCAAACGTTACAGACAAGTGGTACGTCAATCGCGCCGACAGTACGATAGACGACCGTGCAAAAAGCCTGCTGCTCCCACAGCCGGCTGTCTTCCCGACCCAAGGACACACCCATGGACCGCGTGCGAAACCTCCTGGAACAGATCCAGGGACGCCTCGACGAGCTGAACAAGGCCGAACGCAAAGTCGCCGAAGTCATCCTGCTCAACCCGCAACAAGCCACCCGCTTCAGCATCGCCGCGCTGGCCCAGGCGGCCAAGGTCAGCGAACCGACCGTCAACCGCTTCTGCCGTTCGTTCGGCGTCAGCGGCTACCCGGAGCTCAAGCTGCAACTGGCGCAGAGCCTGGCCAGCGGTGCAGCTTACGTAAGCCGCGCAGTGGAAGCCGACGATGACCCGGCAGCCTACACCCAGAAGATCTTCGGCAGTGCCATCGCCTCGCTTGACAGCGCCTGCCAGCAACTGGACCCGCAACAGGTCAGCCGTGCCGTGGACATGATGATCCAGGCCCGGCAGATCCACTTCTTCGGCCTCGGCGCCTCGGCACCGGTGGCGCTCGATGCCCAGCACAAGTTCTTCCGCTTCAACCTCGCGGTATCGGCCCATGCCGATGTCCTGATGCAACGCATGCTGGCCTCGGTGGCACACACTGGCGACCTGTTCGTGATCATCTCCTACACCGGGCGCACCCGCGAACTGGTCGATGTGGCACGCCTGGCCCGGGAAAACGGCGCCTCGGTGCTCGGCCTGACGGCTGCCGGCTCACCGCTGGCCCAGGCCTGCAGCCTGAGCCTGCACATTCCGCTGCCGGAGGACACTGACATCTACATGCCGATGACCTCGCGGATCATCCAGCTGACCGTGCTCGACGTGCTGGCTACCGGTATGACCCTGCGCCGCGGTGTGGACTTCCAGCCGCACCTGCGCAAGATCAAGGAAAGCCTCAACGCCAGCCGCTACCCGATCGAGGACGACGAACTCAACTGAGCCGGTGCGCCTGCAACCGCAGGTGTGCACGCTGCCCCGGTGCCAGGCTCAGGCCCTCACCACTGCCACTGGCCGCCTCGACACAGACGAAGCCCTGGCATTCACGGCCGCTGACGCCCATCAGCGGCCGGTTGCCCGGGTGCCAGACCACGGTGTCGTCGCTGTCGCCCGTATCAATGCACAGTTCACGCTCCCAGGCCGGGTCCTGCAGCTGCACCCTTGGCGTACCCGGGTAAACCTTCTGGCAGCCGCCCTTGAGCTTGAGCGCGCCGTCTTCACGGCAGGCCTGGCGACTCAGGCGGTCATAGCCTTCGATATCCTCAAGCCCAGACAGCGCTATCTCGGAAACGTCACTGATGCGCCAGTAGGCCAGCAGCGCATGACTCAGCTGGCAAGGTTCGCTGTCCTGATGCTCGGTGCTCAGGCTCAGTTCCATACGGCTGCCAAGCCTGGCGTGCAGGTCCACCTGCCAATCGCACAGGTCCAGCCGCCACTTCAGGCTGACGCCCTCCTCGTCTTCACGGCTGTCCACCAGTTTCCAGTCCAGCAAGCGCGCCCAGCCATGGGCAGGCCACAGGTCTTCACTGGGGTGACGGCCATACCAGGGCCAGCACACCGGCACTCCACCGCGAATCGCGCCCACTTGCGGCCATTGCTCGGCGCACCACAGCCAGGGCCGCTCGCCGCTCGGCTGGAAGTGCAGCAGTTGCGCGCCCTGGCGGCTGAACACCGCCTGGCAACGGGGATGGTCGATGATCAGCACATCGCGCTGCTGGTAACGCTCCCACTCGAACGTCGGCCGGGGCCGCTGCGAGGAAAAGAAGCGATGTAGCGGATGTTCAGGCATGGTTCCAAGCTCTTGTTGTTTGAGATAGCGCTGTCTCGGCCTGTTCCCGACAACCACTGCAAGCCAATGGGTGCCGGGAGCCGAATTTGGATTGGCGTAAATTTACAACAAGTATGCTTAGAAAGACGACTGAATCTTCAAACCTGCGACCAGCGCGTTGTCCACTTCGTCCACAGCGCCCGGGCTCTTGATGTACTGCAGGTTGGGCCGTACGGTCAGCCAGTTGGTGACATGGAAGCCGTAGTAGAGCTCGGCGTTGTATTCGGTGCGCTGCAGCGGCACGAAGCCTGGGTTGTCGTAATCATCGATACCGCTCTGGGTGTTGAGCAGTTCGGCGCGCTTCTTGACGTCGTCATTTACGTGGATACGCGCCACGCCGAAACCGATATCGTCCTTGGGCCGAGCGTCGAAGGCACCTTTGTAGACCAGGCCGACCTGCTGGTAGTTGTCGACCACGTTGGTGGCCTTGTCATGCACGGTGAAGTTGGCGAACAGGCTCAGGCCACGGTTGATGTCGCCGCCATGGGCGGTGACCTGCTGCTGCGCCACTACCCACCAGCCGTGCTTGCTCGAGTGCGACTTGAAGGCCTCGCCGGTAACCGCCTGCGGGTTGCCGTTGACATCTTCGAACACGTCGTCGGCCTTGGCCGTGCTGTAGTAATAACCCAGGCGGTACTCGCCCGGCAGGCCATTGACCTTGGGTGACCAGACCATCTCCACCGGCAGGATCGCGCCTTTGGTGCCGCTGCCGCTGAGCTTGAAGCCGTTGCCGGTCTCCAGGTTGGACGGGTTCTGTTCGAAGGCACCGACCTGGACGAAAAATTCCGGGGTGATGTTGTACTTCACCCGCAGCGCCCACTGGCTGACTGGCCAGTTGTACCAGATACCGCCGACCCAGTTGCCCACTTGCGAACCGCAGAAGGCCAGGTTCTGGAAGTCGCAAGGGAAGCTGTTGAAGTCCTCGCCCTCACCGAAACGGCCAACTTTGACGTCCAGCGCGCCGTCGAAGTACTTCTGCTTGACCCACATCTGTGTAAGCCGCCAGGTCTGGCCACGGCCCCACACTTCCTGCACCGAGCTGAACTGCCCGGCACGCGGGTCGCTGATGCGGTCGTTGGACAGGTTGCGGCCACTGCGCTCAGTGATCGCCAGCTTGAATTCGGCATCGTGCCAGCCGAGGATCTTCTGCAGGTCCAGGTGTGCGCCAAGGGCGAACTGGTCGCTGTAGCGCGCGGTCTTGTCGTCGTTGTAGCCGCCATGCAGGCTGCCGGCCACCTCGCCGACATAGTCGAGGGTGAAGTCATAGCCCTTGTCCAGCAGCTCGGTGCGGGCGCCGCCCCAGTCGCCGGTCATCCATTTCGACTCGCTGGAGAATGCCTCGGCAGCCTGCACCCCGCTGCTGCCAACCACGGCGAGCAGGGCCAGTGAACCCAATGTGCTGATGCGATTGCGCTGTTCCATCCCTTTGCGTCCTCTTTTTTCTTATTGATGGTGTAGACGAGTTATCGGCCCTTGAAGTGAGCCACGTTGTCCTTTACGGCGGTATGACTGCTGGCCAGGTGCAAACGCTCGCCGCTGTCGGCGTCGAACAGCAACACCCGAGCCGGGTCGAACTGCAGATCCAGGCTGTCGCCTACCCGGCAGGCAATGTCCGGCGCCAGGCGACAGCAGACCTTGGTCTGGTTGAAGGTAACGAACACCAGCAGGTCCGGCCCGGTGGGCTCGATCACCTGCACTTCGGCGCGGATACCGGGCAGGCCATTGCCCTCGCCTGCGCCCAAGGCAATCTGTTCGGGGCGAATGCCGAGGATGATCTCGCGACCGTCGAGGTCATCATTGGCTGGCCCCAACGGCAGTTCGCAGCGGGCCTGGCCGCTGTCGAGCACCGCCAACAGGCGCCCGTCCTGTTTGGTCAGGCGTACCGGAATGAAGTTCATCGGCGGCGAACCGATGAAGCTGGCGACGAACTGGTTGGCCGGGTCGTTGTAGATCTGCTGTGGGGTGCCGAACTGCTGGATGATGCCGTCCTTCATCACCGCCACCTTGTCGCCCAGGGTCATGGCCTCGATCTGGTCGTGGGTGACATACACCGTGGTGGTCTTCAGGCGCTGGTGCATCAGTTTCATTTCAGTGCGCATCTCGACCCGCAGCTTGGCATCGAGGTTGGACAGCGGTTCGTCGAACAGGTAGATCTTCGGTCGCCGCGCCAGCGCCCGGCCCATGGCCACACGCTGTTGCTGGCCACCGGACAGTTGTGCCGGCTTGCGCGCGAGCAGGTGCTCGATCTGCAGCAACTTGGCCACCCGCGCCACCTCTTCGTCGATGGCGGCCTGCGGCATCTTGCGAATCTTCAGGCCGAATTCGATGTTCTCGCGCACGCTCATGGTCGGGTACAGCGCATAGGACTGGAACACCATGGCGATGTCGCGATCCTTGGGGCTCATGCCGCTGACGTCCTGATCATCGATGAGGATCGCCCCGCCGGTGATGTTTTCCAGGCCGGCGATGCAGTTCATCAGGGTCGACTTGCCGCAGCCAGAGGGGCCGACCAGGATCAGGAACTCGCCATCCTTGATCGACAGCTGGATGTCCTTGAGTGTGTCTGGCAGGCCGCTGCCGTAGGTCTTGTTCACATTGCGAAGTTCGAGCGTTGCCATGACTTACCCCTTGACCGCGCCGGCGGTGAGCCCGCGGACGAAATATTTGCCTGCCACCACGTAGACCAGCAGGGTTGGCAAGCCGGCGATCATCGCCGCCGCCATGTCGACGTTGTATTCCTTGGCCCCGGTGCTGGTGTTGACCAGGTTGTTCAGGGCCACGGTGATCGGTTGCGAGTCGCCACTGGAAAACACCACGCCGAACAGGAAGTCGTTCCAGATCTGGGTGAACTGCCAGATCAGGCAGACCATGATGATCGGTGTCGACATCGGCAGGATGATGCGGCGGAAGATGGTGAAGAAGCCGGCGCCGTCCAGGCGCGCAGCCTTGACCAGGGCATCGGGAATGCTCACGTAGAAATTGCGAAAGAACAGCGTGGTGAAAGCCAGGCCGTAGACCACGTGCACCAGCACCAGGCCGGTGGTAGTACTGGCCAGGCCCAGCTTGCCGAGGGTGAACGAGGCCGGCAGCAGCACGGTCTGGAACGGCAGGAAGCAGCCGAACAGCAGCAAGCCGAAGAACAGTTGCGAACCGCGGAAGCGCCACATCGACAGTACATAGCCATTCAGTGCGCCGATGGTGGTGGAGATCAGCACCGCCGGTACGGTGATCATGATCGAGTTCCAGAAGTAGCCACTCACCGTAGCCCAGGCCTTGACCCAGCCGATACCGGTGATCACGGCAGGCCAGCTCAGCAGGTTGCCGGTACTGATGTCTTCCGGCGATTTGAAGCTGGTGAGCAGCATTACCACTAACGGCACCAGGTACAACAGCACGGCGATCAGCAGCACCGCATGGATCGCGACGCGGCTCGGGCTGAGCGCTGGTTTCTCCGAAAGACTATGCATGGCGCTTGCTCCGCAGTTCCGAGTAGAGGTACGGCACGAGGATCGCCAGGATCGCCCCAAGCATCAGGATGGCGCTGGCCGAGCCCATGCCCATCTGGCCGCGGCTGAAGGTGAAGGAGTACATGAACATCGCCGGGAGATCGGAGGAATAACCGGGGCCACCAGCCGTCATCGCCGCCACCAGATCGAAACTCTTGATGGCGATGTGCGACAGAATCATCAGCGAGCTGAAGAACACCGGGCGCAGGCTGGGCAGTACCACGGTCCAGTAAATGCGCGGCAGGCTGGCGCCGTCGATCTGAGCGGCGCGGATGATCGACTGGTCGACCCCGCGCAGGCCGGCGAGGAACATCGCCATGATGAAGCCCGAGGCCTGCCACACGGCGGCGATCACCAGGCAGTACACCACCCGGTCAGGGTCGATCAGCCAGTCCAGGCGAAAGCCCTCCCAGCCCCAGTCGCGCAGCAGCTTGTCCAGGCCCATGCCGGGGTTGAGCAACCACTTCCAGGCGGTGCCGGTGACGATCATCGACAGCGCCATGGGGTACAGGTAGATGGTGCGGATGAAGCCTTCGCGGCGGATGCGCTGGTCCAGCAATACCGCCAGCAGCACGCCAATGGCCAGGCTGATGGCGATGAACAAGCCACCGAACAACATCAGGTTCTTGCTCGCTACCCACCAGCGGTCGTTGTCGAACAGCCGGGCGTACTGCGCCAGGCCTGCCCACTTGTAGGTCGGCAGAAAGGTCGAGGTGGTGAAGGACAGGACGAAGGTCCACAGGATGTAGCCGTAGAAGCCCACCAGGACGATGAACATGCTCGGCGCCAGCACCAGTTTCGGAAGCCAGCGCTGCAGCGCGTCCAGGGGGGAGGCCCGCAGTTGGGCGGTTGTTGTTGTCATGGGTCACCTTTCAGGCGCTGCCACACTTCCTGTGGGAGCGGCCTTGCGTCGCGAAAGGGCTGCGTAGCAGCCCCGGGGGCCGGTTGAGCGAAGCCGTTATGAAAGGACTGCGCTGCCTGGTTTTGGGACCGCTCTGCGGTCCTTTCGCGACGCAAGGCCGCTCCCACAATTCAGGCCGCGCAAGCCTTGAAGTCGCTTACTTGGCCGCCTTGATCGCCGCCGCCAGCTTCTTCGCCGCATCGGCCGGGTCGGCCTTGGGGTCGTTGATGTAGTTGGTCACCACATCGAAGAATGCGCCCTGCACGGCCAGCGTGGTGGCCATGTTGTGCGCCATGCTCGGCTGCAGGCCGCCGCTCTTGGCGTCGGCGAGGAAGTCCTTGGCGGAGGTCTGGGCGCAGGCGTCGAAGCCGTACTTGCCCATGTCGGCAAGCATGTCGTTGCGCACCGGGATCGAGCCCTTGTTGATGCTGAAGACCTTCTGGAAGTCTTCACCCAACACCTTGCGGGCGATGTCCTGCTGCCCGGCGGCAGTGCCCTTGTCGTTCTGCTTGAACACCACCAGCGAATCGATGTTGTAGAGGAATGCCTTGTCAGTCCCGGGGAACGGCACGCACTGGTAATCCTTGCCGGCCGTTTTCTTGGCCAGGGTCCACTCGCTCTTGGCCCAGTCGCCCATGATCTGCATGCCGGCCTTGCCGTTGATGACCTTGGCCGCTTCCAGGTTCCAGTCCTGGCCCTTGCCGTCAGGGTCCATGTAGGTAGTGACCTTCTTCAGCTCGGTGAGCGCCTTGACCATCTCGGGGCCGGTCAGCGCCGAAGCGTCCAGGTCGACCAGAGCCTTCTTGTAGCCCTCAGGCCCCATGACCGACAGCACCACGCTCTCGAACACGGTGCTGTCCTGCCATGGCTGACCGCCATGGGCGAGCGGGATGAAACCGGCAGCCTTGAGCTTGTCGGCAGCGGCGTAGAATTCGTCGAGGGTGGTCGGCGCCTTGTCGATGCCGGCCTTCTTGAATACCTCAGGGTTGATCCACAGCCAGTTGATGCGGTGGATATTGACCGGCACGGCCACATAGTCGCCTTCGTACTTCACGGTGTCGGCGACCTTCTTGTCGAGCAGCGAGTCCCACTTCTCCTCCTTGGCGACGTCCTTGAGCACGTCACTATCGAGCAGGCCGGTGGAAGCCCACTCCTGGATGTCCGGCCCCTTGATCTGCGCGACGCCAGGCGGATTGCCCGCCACTGCGCGGCTCTTGAGTACGGTCATGGCCGTGGCACCACCGCCACCGGCGACAGCACCGTCCTTCCAGGTGAAGCCATCTTTCTCGACCTGGGCCTTGAGCACATCGACAGCAGCTTTTTCACCACCGGAGGTCCACCAGTGCACCACTTCGACGCTGCCTTTGGAATCGGCGGCAAGGGCACTGAGCGGCAGGAGCGAAGCGAGGGAGATCGCGGTTGCGAGGCGGAGGGACGAATTCATCGGAATACCTTTCTTGTTGTTATGCCGGCAAGTCGATCGCTTGCATTGCATGGAGTCTAATCAGCGCGCCCGCCTCGTCAGGTAACGAAGCGATGCGCAAATGTCATCGTTTGGTTACATAACCAGCAACGGCAGTTGCCAGGCTTGGCGCCAAAGGCAGGCCCGGCAGCAGCACCGCCTGATAGGCGTGATACAGGTCCGGTTTGCCCGGCCATATGCTGCCGGCAGGGCGATTGTTCGCATCGAGTTCGTGGTGCCAGCTCCCGCCAGCACGGTCGATGAAATGGTTGTCGATGAAGCCCCAGAAACATTGGTACCACTGCTCGTAGCAAGCTTCGCCGGTTCTGCGCAACAGCGCGGCGGCAGCGGCGCATGCCTCGGCATGCACCCAGTGCAAGCGCTGCCTCACGACCGGCCGGTTATCCCAGTCCAGGGTGTAGACGAAGCCAGCTTGCCCATCGGCGTTCCAGGCGTGGCAGCAGGCACTGTCAAACAGGCCACGGGCGCAGGCCAGCAGCCAGTCGGGGGCGTGCAGCCCGGCCAGTTGCAGGCTGGCTTCCAGGTGCAGCAGTAGGCGCGCCCACTCCAGAGCGTGCCCGGGCGTGGTGCCATAAGGGCGGAAGTGGTCGGCCGGATGCTCAAGGTTGTAGTGCGGCACTGGCTGCCAGAACGCGTCGAAATGCTCGATGACCCGGTAACCGTTGGCCGTGGCATGGGTGTGGATGATGCGCTCGGCAATGCGTAGCGCCCGTTGCAGCCACAGCGTGATACCGGTGGCATCGGCCAAGGCCAGGAACGCCTCGGTGGCGTGCATGTTGCTGTTGGCGCCACGGTAGGCTTCCGGCAGCTGCCAGGCGCGGGAGAAGGTTTCACGCAGGGCGCCCTCCTGCTCACACCAGAAGTGCGCTTCGATTACTCCCACGACGCCCGCCAGCAATTGCTGAGCACCGGCAATGCCGGCCACCTTGGCGGAACTGGCGGCCAGCGCGACGAACGCATGCAGGTAGGCAGCCTTGCCACTGTCGTAGAGGCCTTCGGGGTGCGCGAACCAGCCATCGTAGCTGGCATCGCGCAGCACCCCGCGCAAGGCCGCAACGCCATGCTCGGCGTAGGCCAGGCAGCCTGGCACACCCTGGATATGCGCGAGGGCGAAGCAGTGGGTCATGCGTGCGGTGTTCATGGTTTCGGCGGCGGCACCCGGCGCGAGGTTGCCCGACGCATCGAGGTTGCCGAAGCCGTCTGGCAACTTCGATGCCTTGGCGAAAGCCAGCAGGCGCTGCCCTTCGGCCATGAGCCAGGCAGCATGAACCGGTGAATCCAGCCAGCTGCCCAGAGGGAGATCGTTGTGCTTCATGGGCCAGTGCGTTCCTTGCGTATCGTCGGTGCAGTCTAGCCAGCCGTCCTGGCCGGGATGTCACGAAGGACCGTGGTTGTGTCACCAGTCGGTGACACGCCTCAATCCATGCCTCTTGGCAGATACAACGTCACCCGCAAACCGCCTTCGCGCAGGTTGAGCAGGCTCACCTCGCCGCCATGACTGTGGGCTATGTTGCGTGCGATACCCAGGCCCAGCCCATAACCCTGCTGCTTGCCAGCCAGGCGAAAATGCGGCTCGAACACCTGCTCCATCTGCTGCTGTGGCACGCCTGGGCCCTGGTCATCCACCTGCAGGACGAAGCCCTCGGGGCTGTCGATGATGCGCAGGCGTGCCCGCTCGCCATACTTGATGGCATTGTCGATCAGGTTGCCGATGCAGCGGCGCAGGGCAAGTGGCTTGCCAGGGTACGGCGACACGGCTCGCCCCTCGAGGGTGATCCGGCCGTCCCCCAGGTACGGCTCGGCGAGCATCTCCAGTACCTGATTGAGGTCGATCGGCTCGATGTTCTCGTGGATGTCGGTGTCCTTTACACACTGCAGAGCCCCTTTGACCAGCAGCTCCAGCTCGTCGAGGTCCTGGCTGAACTTGGCCTGCAGACGCTCGTCCTCGAGCAACTCCACACGCAGGCGCAAACGCGTGATCGGCGTACGCAGGTCATGGGAAATGGCGCTGAACAACTGGGAACGCTCGGTCAGGTAACGGCTGATGCGCTCGCGCATGCTGTTGAACGCCCGCCCCACTTCGACCACTTCGCTGCCGCCGCCCTCGGCTACCGGCGCCACATCGGCGCCCAGTGACAACTCACGTGCAGCGCGTGCCAGGCGCTTGAGCGGCCAGCTCTGCCAGTGCACCAGCAAACCGATGAACAGCAGCAGCAAGGCGGTGGTCAGGACGATGAAGCCAATCTGCTGACGCGGCAGGCGTTCGGTTTCGAGGCTGGTATAGGGCTCGGGCAGCAAGGACGCGATGTACAGCCATTCGCCCTGGCCCAGGCGGATCTGGGTCACCAGCACCGGCGGATTGAGCGGCTCCAGGGTCAGCGAGTAATGTGCCCACGAGCGCGGCAGTTCATCGAGCTTCAGGCCGCTGTTGAAGATGCGCAGGTCATCGGGGGCGACGAACTCGACAGAAATCTCCATCTGCTCGCCGAGACGCTCGTGCAGCACTTGCCGGAACACGTCGATCACCACCTGCTTGCGCGGCGTGATGGGCAATACCGGCATATCCAGTGGCTTGTCATTGAGCGACACGAAAAAACGCGTCCCCCCCATGCTGCGCAGTTGATCGAGCACCATCGGCCGATAGGCCACCGGCAGCGAGCGGAAGTAGCTGACGCTGGCGCTCATGGAGTGAGCCAGGCTCGAGGCACTGGCGCGCAGGCCCTGCAACTGGCTGGCACGCAACTGGGCGACCCAGATCAGGCTCGACAGGCCCTGTGCCAACAGCACCACAAGCAGGGTCAGCAGCAGCATGCGCCCCAGCAGCGAGCGCGGCAGCAGGCGCCAGCGCCGCTCAGGAAGCGCAGCAGACATGGGCCGCCAGCAGGTAACCGCTGCCACGCACGGTACGGATCAGCCGCGGGGGCTTGTCGGTGTCGCGCAAGCGCTGGCGCAGGCGGCTGACGGCCATGTCGACGATGCGGTCCAGCGGCATCGGCTCGCGGCCACGGGTGGCATTGCCGATGGTGTCGCGGTCCAGAATCTGCTGCGGATGATCGAGAAAAAGCTTGAGCAGGGCGAAGTCGGCACCCGACAGCATCACCTCTTCACCATCGCGGTGGAACAAGCGATGGCTGATCGTATCCAGACGCCATTCATCGAAGGCCAGCACGGCACTGGCTGGCGCCGCCAGGCCGAATTCGCTGCGGCGCAGCAGGGCCTTGATGCGCGCCTGCAGTTCACGGGGGCTGAACGGCTTGCCCAGGTAATCATCGGCACCCAGTTCCAGGCCGATGACGCGGTCGGCTTCATCGGAGCTGGCGGTCAGCATGATGATCGGTACCCGCGACTGGCGCGGGTGTTGACGCACCCAGCGGCACAGGCTGAAGCCGTCTTCGTCAGGGAGCATGACGTCGAGGATCACCAGGTCGCAGGGGGTGTTTTCCAGGGCGCGGCGAAAGCCCTGGCCGTCAGCCTCGGCGTGGACCTGGAAGCCGGCGCGGCTCAGGTAGGTTTGCAGCAGTTCACGAATTTCCTGATCGTCATCGACCATCAGGATGGACTTTCCGGCAGTGCTCAAGGTATCCCGCCCTCATTGTTTGTCACAGGTCTTCGTTGCCTGCTATTGGGGCCGCTTCGCGCCCCTTCGCGGGCATGCCCGCTCCCACATGGTCTGGCGTAGAACCTGTGGAAGCGGGCGTGCCCGCGAAGGGGCGCAAAGCGGCCCCAGTCAGTGTTCCAGCGCCTGCTGTAATGCCACCCCCGCACCCAGCAGTCCAGAGAATTCTGCTGTCACCAGCCACACCGGCACACCCGCGAAGTAACCGCTCATGCAGCCCTTGTCGGCAAAGCTGGCGGCAAAACCACTGCGCAGGAACAGCTCGGCAAATCGCGGTATCACGCCGCCGACAATATAGACCCCACCACGCGCGCCCAGGGTCAGCACATTGTTACCAGCCACGCGCCCAAGGAACCGGCAGAACTGCTCGATCACCGCCAGCGCCCGTGGCTCGCCGCTCAACGCAGCATCGGTAATCTGCGCCGGGGATGTGTGTCGGGGCGTGTCGCCGTCCAGCGCGCACATCGCCTGATACAAGCGCACCAGGCCACCGCCGCTGAGTACGGTCTCGGCGCTGACGTGGCCGATCTGGCTGTGTATCTGCTGATGGATCGCCGCCTCCCGGGCATTGCCCACCGGCAGGTCGACATGCCCGCCCTCACCCGGCAGCGCTTGCCAGTGCTGCTCGCCCAGGCGCAACAGGCTGCCGACGCCAAGACCAGTGCCCGGGCCAATCACCAGCGCCGGCCGCAGCGGGTCTGCCCGGCCTGCGCAGACCTCACGGTACTCACCGGGTTGCAGGCGGGTCATGCCCAACGCCTGAGCAGAAAAGTCGTTGATCAGCAGCAGCCGCTCGACCTGCAAGGTCTGGCAAAACGCCTTGTGGCTGAGCCGCCAATGGTTGTTGGTGAAGCGGAATTCATCGCCATCGACCGGCCCAGCCACCGCCAGGCACACCGCTGCCAGGCCGCCACGGGCGATGCCGTGGCTTTCCAGGTAAGCCTCGATGGCCTGCTCCGGGCTGGTGTAGTCGGCCGCGGCGAAGACCTTCACCTGGCACAGCTGGTTGTCACGCCACAACGCAAAACGGGCATTGGTGCCACCGATGTCGCCAACCAGCAGGTCCTTCATTTGAGGTTCTCCAGGGCCGAGGTGAAGGCACTCGCGCCCTGCTCTGCCGGGCTGAACGCCATGCGCATGAAACCGAACAGCTCACGGCCGCAGCCCAGGTCGTTGCCCTGGGGCGCGGGCGGCAGGTCACGGCTGGCCAGTTCTTCTGCCGATATCATCACCCGCAGCGTACCTTCGACGCCATCGACCCGCACGATATCACCATCGCGCACGCGTGCCAGCGGGCCACCATCGAACGCTTCGGGGCAGACGTGGATGGCCGCCGGGATCTTGCCCGAGGCCCCCGACATGCGCCCGTCGGTCACCAGCGCGACCTTGTAACCACGGTCCTGCAGCACGCCGAGGAACGGCGTCAGCTTGTGCAGTTCGGGCATGCCGTTGCAACGCGGCCCCTGGAAGCGCACCACGGCAACGAAATCGCGCTCCAGCTCACCGGCCTTGAAGGCATCGGCCAGCGACTGCTGGTCATGGAACACGCGAGCCGGTGCTTCGACTACCCGATGCTCAGGCGCAACGGCCGAGACCTTCATCACGCCACGGCCAAGGTTGCCTTCCATCACCCGCAGGCCACCTTCGGCCGAGAATGGCCGCGCCACCGGGCGCAGGATGCTCTCGTCCAGGCTCTGCTGCGGCCCTTCGCGCCATACCAGCTTGCCGTCGTCGAGGAACGGTTCCTGGGTGTAGCGGCGCAGGCCGTGGCCAGCCACGGTGTTGACGTCCTCGTGCAGCAGGCCGGCGTCGAGCAGCTCACGAATCAGGAAGGCCATGCCGCCAGCGGCCTGGAAGTGGTTGATGTCGGCCTTGCCGTTGGGGTAGACGTGGGACAGGGTCGGCACCACCTCGGAAAGGTCGGCCATGTCCTGCCAGGTCAGCTGGATGCCCGCCGCCTGGGCGATTGCCGGTATGTGCAGGGTATGGTTGGTCGAGCCGCCGGTGGCGTGAAGGGCCACGATCGAGTTGACCAGTGCCTTCTCGTCGACGATCTCGCCCAGTGGCATGAAGCTGCCGCTGGCCTTGGTCATGCGCGTGACCTGTTGCGCCGCCTCGGCGGTAAGGGCATCGCGCAGCGGTGTGTACGGGTTGACGAACGAGGCGCCGGGCAGGTGCAGGCCCATGACCTCCATCACCAGCTGGTTGGTGTTGGCGGTGCCGTAGAAGGTACAGGTGCCGGGGCTGTGGTAGGACTTCATTTCCGACTCCAGCAGCTCCTCGCGGCTGGCCTTGCCTTCGGCATAGCGCTGACGCACGTCGGCCTTCTCTTTGTTGGAAATACCGGAAACCATCGGCCCACCCGGGACGAATATGGTGGGCAGGTGACCGAAGCGCAGCGCGCCCATCATCAGGCCAGGGACGATCTTGTCGCAGATGCCGAGCATCAGTGCAGCGTCGAACATGTTGTGCGACAGCGCTATCGCCGTGGACATGGCGATGACTTCGCGGCTGGCGATCGCCAGTTCCATGCCCGGCTCGCCCTGGGTCACGCCATCGCACATGGCCGGCACGCCGCCGGCGAACTGGCCGACCGAACCGACCTCGCGCAGGGCCTGCTTGATCTGATCAGGGAAATGCAGATACGGCTGGTGCGCCGAGAGCATGTCGTTGTACGACGAAACGATGGCGACGTTGGCCGCGTTCATCAACCGCAGGGTCTGCTTGTCCTCGGCACCGCAACCGGCCACGCCATGGGCGAAGTTGGCGCATTGCAGGCTGGCACGCATGGGCCCGTCACTGGCCGCGCCACGAATCAGCTGCAAGTAGCGTTCGCGGGTGGCACGGCTGCGTTCGATCAGCCGCTGGGTGACCTCAAGGATGCGCGGATGCATGTACTGGACTCCAGGCTAATTGTAAGGGCGGTTTACCGGGCGTTTCCCCTCCAAACGATTGCGGCCTAGGCTCAAGGCAGAGGGGCTCGCGATATCGGGGGAGGCACTGCGCACAACCACTCGTTGTATGTTTAAACAAAATACTGCCATCAAAAAGGCTTGTTTTCTATCGCCCAGTGAATAATCTTGTAATTCCAACAACAAAACCGTTTCAGTGAAGCTCCTTTTTGCCACAGGTTTCACTCGGACCGCCAGAGGTACTGCCATGACCCTACGTATCGCCATCAATGGATTCGGCCGCATCGGGCGCAATGTCCTGCGCGCACTGTATACCCAAGGCTACCGCCAGGACCTGCAGGTCGTCGCCATCAACGACCTGGGTGACAGCGCGATGAATGCCCACCTGCTCAAATATGACAGCGTGCACGGCACATTCGATGCGCAGGTCGAGGCCGACCATGAAAGCCTGACGGTCAATGGTGACCGTATCGCGGTCAGTGCCATCCGCAACCCGGCCGAACTGCCCTGGAAGGCCGAAGCGATCGACGTGGTGTTCGAATGCACCGGGCTGTTCACCGACCGCGCCAAGGCCGCCGCACACCTGGCGGCTGGCGCCGGCAAGGTGATCGTCTCGGCGCCGGGCAAGGGCGTCGATGCCACCGTGGTCTACGGGGTCAACCACGATATCCTGCGGGCTTCGCACCAGATAATCTCCAACGCGTCGTGCACCACCAACTGCCTGGCGCCGATCGCCCAGGTGCTGCACCGCGAGTTCGGCATCGAACAGGGGCTGATGACCACCATTCACGCCTACACCAACGATCAGGTGTTGACCGATGTCTATCACAGCGACCCATACCGTGCCCGTTCGGCCACCCAGTCGATGATACCGAGCAAGACCGGCGCCGCCGAGGCCGTGGGCCTGGTGCTGCCGGAGCTGGCCGGCAAGCTCACCGGCATGGCCGTGCGGGTACCGGTGATCAATGTGTCGCTGGTCGACCTGACCGTAAACCTCAAGCGCGAAGCCACCGTCGAGCAGGTCAACCAACTGTTCCTTGAAGCCAGCCGGCATTCCAAGGTGCTCGGCTACAACGCGCTGCCGCTGGTGTCGTGCGACTTCAACCATAACCCGCTGTCGTCGATCTTCGATGCCAACCATACCCGGGCCAACGGGCGGATGCTCAAGGTGCTGGCCTGGTATGACAACGAGTGGGGGTTCTCCAACCGCATGCTGGATAACTGTCTGGCATTGGCCAGCGCGCGCTGAGAAGCTCCTGACTCGAGATTTTTGCCGCCTCTAAGACCGAGCGCCGCCCGCGCGGCGCATCGCGGGCAAGCCCGCTCCCACATCTATTTCGGGCCAATGTCTCCTGTGCCGCCAACAGGGACCGCCTTGTTGGCATGACGATACATCTCGGTGGGCGCTGATGCCGCTCCACCTGTCTCCAGTCATGCACCAAGGCGGATCCTGTTGGCGGCACAGGAGTGACTGGCCCGAAACAGATGTGGGAGCGGGCTTGCCCGCGATGCGCCGCGCGGGCGGCGCTCGATCTCATAGGCGCTAAAAATCCCAAGGCAAACACCCCGGCCACACACGATCTTTACCTTTTCCTAACAATTCCAGCCTTGACCTGACCATAAGATGATAAGCATTATCATTCACCTTTCGTCGGCCAGGTCCCCCCGTGAGTCAGTCCCGGTTCAACTCCGTCTTCCTCGTCCAGCGTCTTTCCCTGCTGCGCACCCTGCAGCGCATGGTGGGCAACCCCAGCACCGCCGAGGACCTGCTGCAGGAAACCTACCTGCGGGTATCTCGTGCCTTGGGCGAGCGCCCGATCGAACATCTCGAGCCCTTCGTGTTCCAGACCGCCCGCAACCTCGCCCTGGACCACCTGCGCACGCGGCGGGTGCGGTCGCGCATGCTGGTCGACGATGTGCCCGACGAGGTGCTGCACAATGTCGCGTCTGCGCACGGGAGCAGCGAAGACGCCGCCCACGCCGAACAACTGCTCAAGCACTTGAGCGTCAGCCTCAACCAACTGACTGAGCGCCAGCAGCGCATCTTCATCCTCAGCCGCCTGCACGGCGCCAGCTACTTGGAGATTGCCGAGCAACTGCACGTCTCGGCCAGCACCGTTCAGAAGGAACTGAAACTGATCATGGCGATCTGCATGGGCGTGGCCGATCGGCTCAAATGAGCCGACCGCAGGCGTGCAGAATGTGGCGTAATCCTTGCCATGCTTCGCCCCAGCCTTGATCATTCGCAAAAATTGCCGCAAGGACCCACCGTGACCGACAGCCCCGTCACTCGCCCGCCAGCCACCGGGCCCGACGCCCGCGCCCGTGCGCTGGACGAGGCGCTGGACTGGCTCGTTCGCCTGCAGTGCGCCAGCGAAGCCGACACCCTCGCCTTCGAGCAATGGCTCAGCGCGGCCCCGGAAAACGCCGAGGCCTATGTCGAGGCCGAAGCCTTGTGGAACGGCGCCCCGCTGCGCCAGGCCGCCATGCACATGCACCAGCACCAGCGCCGCTCGCTGCGCGGGCGCCTGCGCGTGCACTGGAAGCCGCTGGCGACTGCCGCCATGCTGCTGGTCGGGCTGTTTACCTTCGGCAACCTGCCAGTGCGCCTGCAGGCCGACCACCTGACCGTGGTGGGTGAACGCCAGCGCCTGGAGCTGGATGACGGCGCCAAGGTCCTGCTCAACACCAACTCCGCATTCTCCAGCGACCAGCAGGGCGGCCGCCAGGTCGCGCGCCTGCTGCAAGGCGAGGCGTACTTCCAGGTGCCAGGTGGCGCCCAGTTGCCGCTGGAAGTGCAGGCAGGCCCCGTGCGCGCACAGGTACGCGATACCGATTTTGCCGTGCGCTACCTCGACGGCGAGGCACAGGTTCGCGTGCAACGCGGCGACGTCGACCTGCAGGGGGCGCGCGACCAGCGCATCCGCCTCAGTGCCGGCGACAGCATCAGTGTCGGCCCGCAGGGCTTCGGCCAGCGCCAGCGCCCGGACATGCACAAGGACCTGGCCTGGGTCGACGGCCGCCTGGTGTTCGAGAATTGCCCGTTGAGCCAGGTGCTGGCCGAAGTGCGGCGCTATTACCCCGGCTGGATCATCAACCGCAACGACCACCTCGGCGACATGGCGGTGACTGGCAACTACCGCCTCGATCAGCCGCTGGAAACCCTGCGCGCCCTGGCCCACATCACTTCGGCGCAGCTGCACGAATTCCCCGCCGTGGTGATCATCAACTGAGCGACAAGTTTTTTTACGCGATCGCGTGACCCCGCCCGTCTCGTTATAGCCAATGCAACTGATTCTTGTTTGAAAACAAGAACGGTCATCACCTATAACAGTTCGCGCGTCAGGGAGCGCTTTCGATGTCCACAGGTCCATCTCGCCCGTCCACCCTTCCCCGCCGTACCGGTCAGCTGTCGCTGCTGACACTGGCTCTGCTCGCCAGCGGTGCCTGCAGCCTGCCGGCGCTGGCCGCCGAACCGGCCCAGGCCAGCAGCCCGCGCATGGGCGACTACCGCTTCAGCATCGCCCAGCAGCCGCTGGTCGAAGCGATCAATGCCTTCAGCAAGGTCACTGGCTGGCAGGTCGGCTTCAGCGCCGAATTGGCCGACGGCGTGGCATCGCCGGGTGTACAGGGTTCGATGGCGCCGGAAGCTGCACTCAAGCGCCTGCTCCAGGGCACCGGCCTGGGCTTGCGCAAGATCAGCAACGGCAACGTGGTGCTCGAACGCCAGTCGGCGGGCAACGTCATCGCCTTGCAGCAGATGACCGTCAGCGCCACCCGCAGCGCCCAGGACGTGAGCCAGGTGCCGAGCACCGTGAGCGTGCAGACCCGCGAGCAACTGGACCGGCAGAACGTCAACAACATCCAGGAACTGGTGCGCTACGAACCGGGTGTGTCGGTGGGGGGCACCGGCCAGCGCAGCGGCCTGAACGGCTACAACATCCGCGGCATCGACGGTGAGCGCGTGCTCACCCAGGTCGATGGCGTGTCGATCCCCGACAGCTTCTTCTACGGCCCTTACGCCCAGACCCAGCGCAACTACGTCGACCCCGAGATCGTCAAGCGCGTGGAGATCCTCCGCGGCCCGGCTTCGGTGCTGTACGGCAGCAACGCCATCGGCGGCGCGGTGAGCTACTACACCCTCGACCCGGACGACATCATCAAGCCTGGCAAGGACGTCGGCGCGCGCCTGAAGACCGGCTACAGCTCGGCCGACGAGAGCTGGCTGACCTCGGCTACCGTGGCTGGCCGCACGGGTGATTTCGACGGCCTGCTGCACCTGAGCCAGCGCAACGGCCACGAGACCGAGTCCTACGGTAGCCACGGCGGCACCGGCCTGTCGCGCACCGAGGCCAACCCGGAAGACGTGCGTACCACCAACGTCCTGGCCAAGCTCGGCTGGAACTACGCCGACGATGCCCGCCTGGGGTTGACCTACGAGCGTTACAAGGATGACCGCGACCAGAACATCCTCAGCGCCGTCGGTGGCCCGTTCACCAACGGCACCGGCCTGGGCATGTACCGCAGCCGCACCGGCAACGACACCGTGACCCGCGAGCGCTTCGGCATCAACCATGAGTTCGGCCTGGACTCGCTGCTCGCAGACCACATCAAGTGGAGCTTGAACTACCAGGTGGCCAAGACCGACCAGAGCACCGAGGAAGTGTACTTCCCGTTCAACCGCACCGTCCTGCGCACCCGTGACACCACCTACAAGGACCGCCAGTGGGTGTTCGACGCCCAGCTGGACAAAGCCTTCAGCATCGGCGCTACCGACCACCTGCTGACCTACGGCACCACCCTCAAGCATGAGAAGGTCACCGGTTCGCGTAGCGGTACCGGCACCTGCCTGGCAGTCGGTGGCACCTGCCGCGCCATCGGCCAGGTCAGCACCAGCGATGCCCAGGCGCTGGTCAGCGACTTCCCGGACCCGACCGTGAACACCTACAGCCTGTTCGTGCAGGATGAAATCCGCTGGAACAACTGGACCTTCATGCCCGGCGCGCGCTACGACTACACGCGCATGGAGCCGAAGTTCACCGAGGAGTTCCTGCGTGGCATCCAGGGCTCAGGCACCGCCCCGAGCAGCCTCGACGACTCGGACAAGAAATGGCACCGCGTCTCGCCCAAGTTCGGCCTGACCTACGCCTTCAACGACAACTACACCTGGTATGGCCAGTACGCCGAAGGCTTCCGCACCCCGACAGCCAAGTCGATGTACGGGCGCTTCGAAAACCCGACCTTGGGCTACAGCGTGCAGGGCAACCCCGGGCTCGAGCCGGAAAAGAGCAAGAGCTACGAAACAGGCCTGCGTGGCAACTTCGACGCCGGCAACTTCGACGTGGCGGTGTTCTACAACAAGTACCGCGACTTCATCGACGAAGACGCCGTGCAGTCGGCCAACCTGGAAACCACGTTCCAGGCCAACAACATCAAGCACGCCACCATCAAAGGCGCCGAGCTCAAGGGCCGCCTGAACCTCGACCACTTCGGTGCACCGCAGGGCCTGTATACCCAGGCCTCGATCGCCTACGCCCATGGCCGCAACGATGACAACGGCCAGCCGCTGAACAGCGTCAACCCGCTGACCGGCGTGTTCGGCCTGGGTTACGAGCAGCCGAACTATGGCGGCCTGCTGAGCTGGACCCTGGTCAAGCGCAAGACCCGCGTCGACGACACCACGTTCTTCGCGCCGGACGGCCAGAGTTCGCAGTTCCGCACCCCGGGCTACGGCGTGCTGGACCTGAGCGGCTTCTACAAGGTGACCGACGACGTCACCGTCAACGCCGGGCTGTACAACCTGACCGACAAGAAATACTGGCAGTGGGATTCGGTGCGCGGCTACGACGGCCAGGGTGAAGCGGGCGTGACCCAGCCGGCCAACCTCGACCGCCTGACCATGCCGGGGCGCAATTTCGCCGTCAATGTGGTGTGGGATATCTGACTGTAGGAGCGGCCTTGCGTCGCGAAAGGGCCGCAAAGCGGCCCCAGGATATTGCAGCACTACTCAAATATCTGGGGCTGCTGCGCAGCCCTTTCGCGACACAAGGCCGCTCCTACAGAGCCAGCATCGCGAAACACCACAAAATCCCAGTTTTTTTACTGTACCCGCCCCGCTGTTTCGTCTTGTCACTAGACGCCCTCATTTACCAAGGACACACCCATGACCGACCGCCCAGCCCTGCGCTCGCAACGCCTGAACCAGGCCACTCACGCTCCGCACAGCGAGCTCGACGCCCTGGTCAAGTCCCACGCGCCATTCGACAGCCGCGAAAGCTTCGCCCGCTTCGTCGTCGCCCAATACCTGTTCCAGGCCGAACTGCAGGCCCTGTACAACGACCCAAAACTGAACGCCATCGTCCCCGATCTGGCCGAGCGCTGCCGCGCCGAACAGGCTCGCCTGGACCTCGCCGACCTGAACACCGATATCCCGGCCGCCCTGCCCGGCGCCCTGCACAATCCGACCCTGGGTGAAGCCATGGGCTGGATCTTCGTCTCGGAAGGCTCCAAACTTGGCGCTGCGTTTCTGATCAAGCGTGCCGCGGCCCTGCAACTGTCCGACAGTTTCGGCGCCCGTCACCTCGGCGAGCCGGCCGGTGGCCGTGCCGAAGGCTGGAAGCAGTTCACCCGCATCCTCGATGGCCTGGCGTTGTCGCCTGAGGAAGATGCCGCCGCCGAGCGCGCCGCAGTGGCCGCCTTCGAGCGCTTTACCGAACTGCTCAAGCATGCCTACGCCGCCGATGCCGCACTGGCCTGAAATGCATCAACCGGCCACCTCCCCGGTGGCCGGACGTTCATGCAGTGAGACCATGACCCGACCCGCCCGCTCTAAACTGTCCCGCCTGCTGTACGGCATCCTGGCTTACGTAAGCCTGGGGATAGGCCTGGTCGCCATCGTCATCCCCGGCCTGCCGACCACCGAGTTCATCCTGCTGGCTGCCTGGGCGGCGACGCGCAGCTCGCCGCGCCTGTCCGCCTGGCTGGAGAACCACCGCCTGTTCGGGCCGATCCTGTACAACTGGCGCAATGGCAAGGTGATCCAGCGCCGTGCCAAGGTCAGTGCTACCGTCAGCATGCTGCTGTGCGCAGGCCTGATGCTGGTCTTCCTCGATCACCACTGGCCAGTATTTCTGGCAATTGCCGGCATGACCCTGGGCAACCTGTGGATCTGGTCGCGACCTGAGCAGCCCTGCCCCGCTGCTTCACAGGCTCAACAGCCCTGAATACAGCAGGTAGGCAGCCAGTGCCGCCCCCGCCAGCACTGCCGCAAAAATCAGCTTTTCCCAGGCGGTGAACAGCGCCTGCCCTTGCTCGCGCTTGGCCCGGGCAAACAGGATGACCCCTGGGGCGTAGAGCAGCGCCGACAGCAGCAAGTACTTGAGGCCGCCCGCATACAACAGCCACACCGCGTAGAGCAACGCCAGCGCTGCCACCAGCAGGTCCTTGCGCCGCAGCCCTGCCTGCCCTTCGTAGCTTTCCCCGCGCCAGGCCAGCAGCACCGCGTACGCCGCCGACCACAGGTAGGGCACCAGAATCATCGATGACGCCAGGTAGATCAGGCTCGTGTAAGTCCCCGCTGAAACCAGCGTGATCAGCAGGAAGCCCTGGATCATGCAGTTGGTCAGCCACAGGGCATTGGCCGGCACGTGGTTGGCGTTTTCCTTGGCCAGGAAGCGCGGCATGGTCTTGTCGCGTGCGGTGGCGTAGAGGATCTCGGCACACAACAGTGCCCACGAGAGCAACGCCCCCAGCAACGACACGGCCAGGCCAAGGCTGATCAACAGGCCGCCCCAAGGGCCGACGATATGCTCCAGCACCGAGGCCAACGACGGATTCTGCAACCCGGCCAGCTCCGGCTGGGTCATTACGCCCAGCGAAAGCACGTTGACCAGCACCAGCAGCGCCAGCACGCCGAGAAAGCCGATCACCGTGGCCTTGCCGACGTCGGAACGGCGCTGAGCCCGCCCGGAATACACACTGGCACCTTCTATACCGATGAACACGAACACCGTGACCAGCATCATGTTGCGCACCTGGTCCAGCACATTGCCGAACTGTGGGTTGCTCATGCCCCAGATATCACGGGTAAAGATGTCCGCGCGGAAAGCAAAGGCGGCGATGACCACGAAGATCAGCAGCGGCACCACCTTGGCCACGGTGGTCACCTGGTTGATGAACGCCGCTTCCTTGATGCCTCGCAGCACCAGGAAATGCACTGCCCACAACAACAACGAGGCGCAGCCGATTGCAATCGGCGTATTGCCTTCGCCAAACACCGGAAAGTAGAAGCCCAGGGTGCTGAACAGCAGCACGAAGTAGCCGACGTTGCCCAGCCAGGCGCTGATCCAGTAACCCCAGGCCGAGGAGAACCCCATGTACTCGCCGAACCCGGCCTTGGCGTAGGCGTAGACCCCCGAATCCAGTTCGGGCTTGCGGTTGGCCAGGGTCTGGAACACGAACGCCAATGCCAGCATCCCCACCGCAGTGATTGCCCAGCCGATCAGCACGGCTCCGACGTCGGCGCGTGCTGCCATGTTCTGCGGCAGCGAGAAGATCCCGCCGCCAATCATCGAGCCGACCACCAGTGCGATCAGTGCACCCAGACGCAGCTTTTGTCCCGGTTCGCTCATGGGGCTCCCTTTTTTCCGAGCTGTCATGCGTTTGCAACAGACATGGGCGCCATATAAAAGCGATTACTTATATGGCTAAAACCCTTACACCTATAGCACTCATAACCACAATGTCTATAAACCTGCGCCCTTAAAAACTAGCACCTGCCCAGCAACTAGCAAAGCATCTGATAAAACTCGATATTCCTGTGAAAAATTTGCGAAAGCGCTAAAAGCGGCTAGCTTCAACACTCGCAGGCTAAACAGAGCGTTTGCTCTAGTCGTACATGGAGGTGCCAGCTCGCAAGGCCTGCAGCATGGCTATCGGCACTTCCAGGAGCCGCGCGAAGGAAATTTCCTACCCTCGCGTAGCCAAGAACTGACACAAGTCAGGTCGTGGCCCCGGCGTCAGATTTATTCTGTCGTCAACTTTCTCCTGGCAGGAGTTGTTAAATGTCTGATTCATCCGGAAAACTAAAGCTCGGCGCGTTAGTTGCACTTGTAGTCGGCTCGATGATTGGCGGCGGGATCTTCTCGCTGCCGCAAAACATGGCCGCCAGTGCTGGCGTGGGTGCAGTCCTGATCGGCTGGGCAATCACCGCAGTCGGCATGCTGACCCTTGCGTTCGTGTTCCAGACCCTGGCCAACCGCAAGCCTGACCTGGATGGCGGTGTGTACGCCTATGCCAAGGCCGGCTTCGGCGATTACATGGGCTTCTCTTCAGCCTGGGGCTACTGGATCAGTGCCTGGCTGGGCAACGTCGGTTACTTCGTGCTGCTGTTCAGCACCCTGGGCTACTTCTTCCCGATCTTCGGCGAAGGCAACACCCCGGCGGCGATCATCGGCGCCTCGGTGCTGCTCTGGGCCGTTCACTTCCTGGTACTGCGTGGCATCAAGGAAGCGGCGTTCATCAACCTGGTCACCACCGTGGCCAAGGTCGTGCCCCTGGTGCTGTTCGCCCTGATCTGCCTGTTCGCCTTCAAACTCGACATCTTCACCGCCGATATCTGGGCCGTGGGCACACCCGACCTGGGCGGCGTGATGAACCAGGTTCGCAACATGATGCTGGTCACCGTGTGGGTGTTCATCGGCATCGAGGGCGCAAGCATCTTCTCTTCCCGGGCGGAAAAACGCTCCGACGTGGGCAAGGCTACGGTCATCGGCTTCATCACCGTGTTGCTGTTCCTGGTGCTGGTCAACGTGCTGTCGCTGGGCATCATGACCCAACCGGAACTGGCCAAGTTGCAGAACCCGTCGATGGCCGCAGTGCTTGAACACGTGGTCGGCCACTGGGGCGCGGTGCTGATCAGCGTCGGCCTGATCATCTCGCTGCTCGGGGCCCTGCTCTCGTGGGTACTGCTGTGCGCCGAGATCATGTTCGCCGCTGCCAAGGACCACACCATGCCGGAGTTCCTGCGCCGCGAGAACGCCAACCATGTGCCGGCCAACGCCTTGTGGCTGACCAACGCCATGGTGCAGATTTTCCTGGTCATCACCCTGTTCTCCAACAGTACCTACCTGTCGCTGATCTACCTCGCCACCTCGATGATCCTGGTGCCGTACCTGTGGTCGGCGGCTTATGCCTTCCTGCTGGCACTGCGCAGCGAAACCTATGAGCAGGCCCTTGCCGAGCGGCAGAAGGATCTGATCATCGGCGGCATCGCGCTGCTATACGCCATCTGGCTGCTTTATGCCGGCGGCGTGAAATACCTGCTGCTCTCGGCCCTGCTCTATGCCCCTGGCGCGATCCTGTTCGCCAAGGCCAAGCGCGAGGTGGGCCAACCCATCTTCACCAACGTGGAAAAACTGATCTTCGCAGCCGTGGTCATCGGTGCCCTGGTGGCAGCCTTCGGCCTGTATGACGGCTTCCTGACCCTTTGACCCACGTCTTCGTTCAATTGGAGGAATGAAACCATGTCCGCTGAAAAACAGAAGTACGGTGTCCACTCCGAAGCCGGCAAGCTGCGCAAGGTAATGGTTTGCGCCCCCGGGCTGGCGCATAAGCGGCTGACGCCAAGCAACTGTGACGAGCTGCTGTTCGATGACGTGATCTGGGTCGATCAGGCCAAGCGTGACCATTTCGACTTCGTCACCAAGATGCGTGAACGCGGCGTCGATGTGTTGGAGATGCACAACCTGCTGACCGATATCGTCCAGCAACCCGAAGCCCTGAAATGGATCCTCGACCGCAAGATCACCGATGACACCGTTGGCGTGGGCCTGAACAACGAGGTGCGCAGCTGGCTCGAAGGCCAGGAGCCCCGCCACCTGGCCGAATTCCTGATCGGCGGCGTGGCCGGCCAGGACCTGCCACAGAGCGCAGGCGCCGACGTGGTCAAGATGTACAACGACTACCTGGGCCATTCCAGTTTCATCCTGCCTCCGCTGCCCAACACCCAGTTCACCCGTGATACCACCTGCTGGATCTACGGCGGGGTGACGCTCAACCCGATGTACTGGCCGGCGCGACGCCAGGAAACCCTGCTGACCACCGCCATCTACAAGTTCCACAAGGAATTCACCAACGCCGATTTCCAGGTGTGGTATGGCGATCCGGACAAGGACCACGGTCAATCCACCCTCGAAGGTGGGGACGTGATGCCGATCGGCAACGGCATCGTGCTGATCGGCATGGGCGAGCGCACCTCGCGCCAGGCCATTGGCCAACTGGCACGCAACCTGTTCGCCAAGGGCGCGGTGAAGGAAGTCATCGTCGCCGGCCTGCCGAAGTCGCGTGCCGCCATGCACCTGGACACCGTGTTCAGCTTCTGCGACCGCGACCTAGTCACGGTCTTCCCGGAAGTGGTGAAAGAGATCGTGCCGTTCATCATCCGCCCGGACGAAAGCAAGCCCTACGGCATGGACGTGCGGCGCATCGACAAGTCGTTCATCGAGGTGGTCGGCGAGCAACTTGGCGTCAAGCTGCGCGTGGTCGAGACCGGCGGCAACAGCTTCGCCGCGGAGCGCGAACAGTGGGATGACGGCAACAACGTGGTGGCCATCGAACCTGGCGTGGTTATCGGCTACGACCGCAACACCTACACCAACACCTTGCTGCGCAAGGCCGGCATCGAGGTCATCACCATCAGCGCCGGCGAACTGGGCCGGGGCCGTGGCGGCGGCCACTGCATGACCTGCCCGATCGTGCGCGACCCGATCGACTACTAACGCCCATTACCCCCGGCCGCCCTCACGAAGCGGCGGCCGGTGCGTTCACCAAACTCAAGGAGAAAAGTCATGGCGTTCAACATTCACAACCGCAACCTGCTCAGCCTCGAACACCACACCACCCGCGAGCTGAAGTACCTGCTGGACCTGTCCCGCGACCTCAAGCGCGCCAAATACACCGGCACCGAGCAGCAGCACCTGAAGGGCAACAACATCGCCCTGATCTTCGAGAAGACCTCAACCCGTACCCGCTGCGCCTTCGAAGTCGCCGCCTATGACCAGGGCGCCAACGTTACCTACATCGACCCCACCTCCTCGCAGATCGGCCACAAGGAAAGCATGAAGGACACCGCCCGCGTACTCGGGCGCATGTACGACGCCATCGAATACCGCGGCTTCAAGCAGGAAATCGTCGAAGAACTGGCCAAGTACGCTGGTGTGCCGGTGTTCAATGGCCTGACCGATGAATACCACCCGACCCAGATGATCGCCGACGTGCTGACCATGCGCGAGCACAGCGACAAGCCACTGCACGACATCAGCTACGCCTACCTGGGCGATGCCCGCAACAACATGGGCAACTCGCTGCTGTTGATCGGCGCCAAGCTTGGCATGGACGTGCGCATCGCCGCGCCCAAGGCGCTGTGGCCACATGAAGACCTGGTCGAGCGTTGCCACAAGTACGCCGAAGAGAGCGGCGCGCGCATTACCCTGACCGAAGATCCCAAGGCTGCGGTCAAGGGCGTCGACTTCATCCACACCGACGTCTGGGTGTCGATGGGCGAGCCGATCGAAGCCTGGGGCGAGCGCATCAAGCAGCTCAAGCCCTACCAGGTGAACAAGGAGCTGATGAAAGCCAGCGGCAACCCACGGACCAAGTTCATGCACTGCCTGCCGGCCTTCCACAACTCCGAGACCAAGGTCGGCAAGCAGATTGCCGAACAGTATCCGGATCTGGCCAACGGCATCGAAGTGACCGATGACGTGTTCGAGTCGCCGGCGTGCATTGCCTTCGAGCAAGCGGAAAACCGCATGCACACCATCAAGGCGATCCTGGTTTCGACCCTGGCTGACCTGTAAGGGCTGACTCGCCAGGCCGGGCAACCCGGATCCCTGTAGGAGCGGGTTCACCCGCGAAGGCGCCAGCCCAGACAGCACCGCTGGTGCTGCTGACGCCTTCGCGGGTAGACCCGCTCCCACAGGGGGCGGTGTTCGCCCGCCGAGTAGCGCTCATTTCTTTAGATAAAGGACATTCCCCATGCGTATCGTTGTTGCACTGGGCGGCAACGCCCTCCTGCGCCGTGGCGAACCCATGACCGCTGACAACCAGCGCGCCAATATCCGCACGGCCACCGAACAGATCGCCAAGATCCATCCTGGCAACGAACTGGTCATCGCCCACGGCAACGGCCCGCAGGTCGGCCTGCTGGCCCTGCAAGGCCTGTCGTACAAGCCCGACGAGGCCTACCCGCTGGACGTGCTCGGCGCCGAGACCGAAGGCATGATCGGCTACATGATCGAACAGGAGCTGGGCAACCTGCTGGACTTCGAAGTGCCGTTCGCCACCCTCCTGACCCAAGTGGAAGTGGATGCCAACGACCCGGCCTTCAAGGACCCGAGCAAGTTCATCGGCCCGGTCTACAGCAAGGAAGAGGCCGAGCGCCTGGCCAAGGAAAAAGGCTGGGTGGTCAAGGCCGACGGCGACAAGTACCGCCGCGTGGTCGCCAGCCCGAAACCCAAGCGCATCTTCGAAATCCGTCCGATCAAGTGGCTGCTGGAAAAGAGCAGCATCGTGATCTGCGCCGGCGGTGGCGGCATCCCCACCATGTACGACGAGAACAAGAAGCTCAAAGGCATCGAGGCGGTGATCGACAAGGACCTGTGTTCGGCGCTGCTGGCCGAACAGCTGGAAGCCGACCTTCTGGTAATCGCCACCGACGTCGATGGCGCCTACATTGACTGGGGCAAGCCGACGCAGAAAGCCATCGCCCAGGCCCACCCCGACGAACTCGAACGCCTTGGCTTCGCGGCCGGCTCCATGGGGCCTAAAGTGCAGGCTGCCTGCGATTTTGCCCGCCACACTGGCAAAGTGGCGGTGATCAGCTCGCTGGAAAACATCGAGGGCATCGTCAAAGGCACCGCCGGCACCCGCGTGAGCACCGAAAAGCCAGGTATCAGCTACCGTTGATTGCAGTGGGCGGGCTTACGGGGCCCGCCATTCACCTTCCGGAGGAGTTTGCCATGGCCCAGTTCCACCCCGGTCATGTACATATCGAGCGCACTGCGCTGACCAAGAACGACCACAGTTACGATCTCAACATCGAGTACGAAGCGTTTTCAGACCCCAAGGAAGGCAGAGGCATCCAGTTCCGCATGCATGGCAGCATCGAGGGCAAGACCGTCGATGAAAAGTTCTTCCTGGCCAAGGACCAGGTGCTACCAAGCTTTCTCATGGTCGCCTCGCGCAAGGCCCAGTCCTATCTCGCGCCGCACCAGAAGTTCGAAACGCTGGGTTCGCCTCACAAGCTGTACGACGCCATGTTCGAAGACATTCGCCAGAAGCTGGACGTAAAATCGGGCGACCCGATCAAGCCTGAACACCTCGAATGAGGGCATGATCCTGGGGCCGCAAAGCGGCCCCGACGATGTTGAGGCATACTATCGCCTTCCCCGGCCACAACTCCCGCCCACCATGCGCATCCACGTCAGCTTCATCGACCGCGTCGGTATCACCCAGGAAGTCCTCGCCCTGCTCGGTGCCCGCAACCTCAACCTGGATGCCGTGGAAATGGTCCCGCCAAACGTCTACATCGACGCCCCGACCCTCAGCCCGGCGGTGCTCGAAGAGCTCCACGACGCACTGTTCGAAGTCCATGGTGTGCAGTCGGTGGACGTGGTCGACATCCTCCCCGGCCAGCGCCGCCACCTGCAGCTCGACGCCCTGCTCGCCGCCATGAGCGACCCGGTGCTGGCGGTCGACAGCGCAGGCAAGGTGCTGCTGGCCAACCCGGCGCTGATCGCCCTGTGCGGCCGCGAATCCGCCGGGCGCTCGGTGGGCGAACTGTTTGACGATGCCGACCTGCTGCAGGCCTTGCTGGACAACAACTTCCACCTGCCAATGCGCGAGATGCAGCTCAACGGCCAGAGCCTGCTGCTGGACGCCTCGCCAATCACCAACGCCGGCGGCCTGCTGACGCTGTATGCACCCAACCGCATGGGCGAGCGCCTGTCGGCCCTGCACCACGACCATGCCGAAGGCTTCGATGCGCTGCTGGGCGAATCCCCGGCGATCCGCACCCTCAAGGCCCGCGCCCTGCGCGTGGCAGCCCTCGACGCGCCGCTGCTGGTGCACGGCGAAACCGGCACCGGCAAGGAACTGGTGGCCCGCGCCTGCCATGCCATCAGCAGCCGTCAGGCAGCGCCTTTCCTCGCCCTGAACTGCGCCGCGTTGCCCGAGAGCCTGGCCGAGAGCGAACTGTTCGGCTACGCCCCCGGCGCCTTCACCGGCGCCCAACGCGGCGGCAAGCCGGGGCTGATGGAGCTGGCCAACCAGGGCACGGTGTTTCTCGATGAGATTGGCGAAATGTCGCCCTACCTGCAGGCCAAGCTGCTGCGCTTCCTCAGTGACGGCAGCTTCCGCCGGGTGGGCGGCGACCGCGAGGTGAAGGTGGATGTACGCATCATCAGCGCCACCCACCGCGACCTCGAACGCATGGTCGCCGAAGGCACTTTCCGTGAAGACCTGTTCTACCGGCTGAATGTACTCAACCTGCAGGTACCGCCGCTGCGTGATCGTGGCCAGGACATCCTCATGCTGGCGCACTATTTCATGCAGCAGGCCTGCACGCAGATCCAGCGCCCACCTTGCCGTCTCACCCCGGCCACCCATTCGGCGCTGCTGGCAAACCCTTGGCCCGGCAACGTGCGGCAACTGCAAAACGTGATTTTCCGCGCGGCGGCGATCTGCGAGAGCAATCTGGTGGATATCGGAGACCTGGACATCGCCGGCACTTCGGTGGCGCGTGGGCAGGATGGCGACGTGGCCAGCCTGGAGCAGGCGGTGGGCGATTTCGAGCGTGAACTGCTGCAGCGCTTGTATGCCAGCTACCCGTCCACCCGGCAGCTGGCCGGGCGGCTCCAGACTTCGCATACCGCGATTGCACAACGGTTGCGCAAGTACGGCATTGCAAGCAAGAGCTGAAATTTGGCTGACCGTATCGATTTCACTACATCGTAGCGTTTTCGATACAAGCTCTTCTAAGGGCGCGTTTACAAGGGCTTGATAGGCCAGCCGTTTTTGACCCAGCCTCATCTGTATCGTTTTCATTCCACGACAATGAAAACGGGCTTCAGATAAAATTGTAAGCTGTTGATTTGTAAGGTTTTTTGCTGAGTGGCAGCATTTTTGCTATGGGAATCCTAACCAAGAGCGCGGACCCACCGCGCCCAACGCCCTGCTTCCCGAGGATTCCCCATGAGCGAGTTGCGTTTCACCGAAGATCACGAATGGCTGCGCGTCGAAGCCGACGGTAGCGTCACCGTGGGCATCACTGCCTACGCCCAGAACGCCCTTGGCGATGTGGTCTATGTGCAACTGCCCGAGCTGCAGCAGTACGAAAAAGGTGCCGAAGCCTCCACCGTCGAGTCGGTCAAAGCCGCCAGCGGCGTGTACATGCCCCTGGCTGGTGAAGTGGTCGCCGTCAACGAAGACCTCAACGACAGCCCCGAACTGGTCAACGAAGACCCGCTGGGCGAAGGCTGGTTCTTCCGCTTCATCCCCGCAAACATGAGCGAAGTAACAGCCCTGCTGGACCAGGACGCCTACGACCGCCTGATCAAAGCCAACGACGACGCCTGAGGAATCCGATCATGACTATCAACCTCGGCACCGCCAACGAATTCATCGCCCGTCACATCGGCCCGCGCGCCGCCGACGAGCAGGCCATGCTCGCCACCCTGGGCTTCGACTCGCTGGACGCCATGAGCGCCGCAGTCATCCCCGACAGCATCAAGGGCACCAGCGTGCTCGGCTCGGAAGACGGCCAGAGCGAGGCCGATGCCCTCGCAGCGCTGAAAGCCATCGCCGGCAAGAACGAACTGTTCAAGAGCTACATCGGCCAGGGCTACTACAACACCCACACCCCGGCCCCGATCTTGCGCAACCTGCTGGAAAACCCAGCCTGGTACACCGCCTACACCCCGTACCAACCAGAAATTTCCCAAGGCCGCCTGGAAGCGCTGCTGAACTTCCAGACCCTGATCAGCGACCTCACCGGCCTGCCGATCGCCAACGCATCCTTGCTCGACGAAGCCACCGCCGCTGCCGAAGCCATGACCTTCTGCAAGCGCCTGTCGAAAAACAAGGCCAGCCACGCCTTCTTCGCCTCCGTGCACTGCCACCCGCAGACCCTCGACGTGCTGCGCACCCGTGCCGAGCCACTGGGCATCGAGATCGTGGTCGGCGACGAGCGTGAACTGGGCGATGTCAGTGCCTTCTTCGGCGCCCTGCTGCAATACCCGGCCAGCAACGGCGAAGTGTTCGACTACCGCGCAGTGGTCGAGCGTTTCCACGCCGCCAACGCCCTGGTCGCGGTTGCCGCCGACCTGCTGGCCCTGACCCTGCTGACCCCGCCGGGCGAATTCGACGCCGACGTGGCCATCGGCAGCGCCCAGCGCTTCGGCGTGCCACTGGGCTTCGGTGGCCCGCACGCGGCCTACTTCGCCACGCGTGATGCCTTCAAGCGCGACATGCCCGGCCGCCTGGTCGGTGTGTCGATCGACCGCTTCGGCAAGACCGCTCTGCGCCTGGCCATGCAAACCCGTGAACAGCACATCCGCCGCGAGAAGGCCACCAGCAACATCTGCACCGCCCAGGTGCTGCTGGCCAACATCGCCAGCATGTTCGCCGTGTACCACGGCCCGGCCGGCCTCAAGCGCATTGCCGAACGCACTCACGCGCTGACTTCGATTCTGGCTGCCGGCCTGAAAACCCTGGGCCTGGAAGTGGTGGGCGAAACCGCCTTCGATACCCTGACCCTGGCCACCGGCAGCGCCACTGCCAGCCTGCACGACAAGGCCCGCGCCCAGCGCATCAACCTGCGCCAGATCGACGCCGCTCACCTTGGCCTGTCACTCGACGAAACCAGCACCCAGGCCGACGTCGAGGCCCTCTGGCAACTGTTCGGCGCTGACCAGGCCCAGCCTGACTTCGCCGCCCTGGCCGCCAGCACCGGTTCGCGCCTGCCGGTCGCCCTGCTGCGCCAGTCGGCGATCCTCGAGCACCCGGTGTTCAACCGCTACCACAGCGAAACCGAGCTGATGCGCTACCTGCGCCGCCTGGCCGACAAGGACCTGGCGCTGGACCGCAGCATGATCCCGCTGGGCTCGTGCACCATGAAGCTCAACGCCGCCAGCGAAATGATCCCGGTGACCTGGGCCGAATTCGGCAACCTGCACCCGTTCGCCCCGGCCGCGCAGAGCCAGGGCTACCTGCAGATGACCAACGAGCTGGAAGCCATGCTCTGCGCCGCCACCGGCTACGACGCCGTGTCGCTGCAGCCCAACGCCGGCTCCCAGGGTGAGTACGCAGGCCTCTTGGCCATCCGTGCGTACCATCGCAGCCGTGGCGAAGGCCACCGCGACATCTGCCTGATCCCGTCTTCGGCCCACGGCACCAACCCGGCAACCGCGCACATGGCCGGCATGCGCGTGGTGGTCACCGCCTGTGATGCCCGTGGCAACGTCGATGTCGAGGACCTGCGGGCCAAGGCCATCGAACACCGCGAGCGCCTGGCCGCGATCATGATCACCTACCCTTCGACCCATGGCGTGTTCGAGGAAGCGATCGGCGAAATCTGCGCGATCATTCACGACAACGGCGGCCAGGTTTACATCGACGGCGCCAACATGAATGCCATGGTCGGCCTCTGCGCGCCAGGCAAGTTCGGCGGCGACGTGTCGCACCTGAACCTTCACAAGACCTTCTGCATCCCGCACGGCGGTGGCGGTCCGGGCGTCGGCCCGATCGGCGTCAAGTCGCACCTGGCGCCGTTCCTGCCAGGCCACGCTGCGCTTGAAAACACCGAAGGCGCAGTGTGCGCAGCGCCGTTCGGCAGCGCCAGCATCCTGCCAATCACCTGGATGTACATTCGCATGATGGGCGGTGCTGGCCTCAAGCGTGCTTCGCAAATGGCGATCCTCAACGCCAACTACATCGCCCGCCGCCTGGAAGAGCACTATCCTGTCCTGTACACCGGTGGCAACGGCCTGGTCGCCCACGAATGCATCCTCGACCTGCGCCCGCTCAAGGACACCAGCGGCATCAGCGTCGATGACGTGGCCAAGCGCCTGATCGACTTCGGTTTCCATGCACCGACCATGTCGTTCCCGGTGGCCGGCACGCTGATGATCGAACCGACCGAAAGCGAGTCCAAGCAAGAACTGGATCGCTTCTGCGATGCGATGATCCAGATTCGCGAAGAGATCCGTGCGGTGGAAAACGGCAGCCTGGACAAGGACGACAATCCGCTGAAGAACGCCCCGCACACCGCGGCCGAGCTGGTTGGCGAATGGGCCCACGGCTACAGCCGCGAGCAGGCGGTGTACCCACTGCCGAGCCTGGTGGAAGGCAAGTACTGGCCGCCGGTCGGCCGGGTCGACAACGTGTTCGGCGACCGCAACCTGGTCTGCGCCTGCCCGTCGATCGAGAGCTATCAGGACGCCTGAGGCGGCCTTTAGGAAGCTGGGGCCGCTTTGCGGCCCAATCGCGACGCAAGGCCGCTCCCACAGGGACCGCGCCGCTCTTTGTGGGAGCGGCCTTGTGTCGCGAAAGGGCTGCGTAGCAGCCCCAAAGATCTTCAGGAGGAACCACCATGTCACTGAGCGTCTTCGACCTGTTCAAGATCGGCATCGGCCCCTCCAGCTCCCACACGGTCGGCCCGATGCGCGCCGCTGCACGCTTTGCCGAAGGGCTGCGCCGCGATGGCCTGCTGGCCAGCACCGTTTGCGTCAAGGCCGAGCTGTATGGCTCGCTCGGTGCCACTGGTAAAGGCCACGGCAGCGACAAGGCGGTATTGCTCGGTTTGCAAGGCGAACATCCTGATACCGTAGACACCGAATCCATCCCCGCCCGCCTGCAGGCCATCCGCGCCAGCGGCGAGCTCAGCCTGCTCGGTGAGCAGACCATCGCTTTCAATGAAAAGCAGCACCTGGCGATGATCCGCAAGCCCCTGGCCTACCACCCCAACGGCATGATCTTTCGTGCATTCGATGCAGCCGGGTTGCAAATCCGCAGCCGCGAGTACTACTCGGTGGGCGGCGGCTTCGTGGTCGACGAGGACGCTGCCGGCCAGGACCGCATCGTCGAGGACAGCACACTACTGCCCTACCCGTTCAGGACCGCCAAGCAACTGCTCGGCCACTGCACCGCGCAGCACCTGTCGATCAGCCAGGTGATGCTGGCCAACGAGGCCGCCTGGCGCCCGGAAGCCGAGACCCGCGCCGGGCTGCTGCGCATCTGGCAAGTCATGCAGGACTGCGTCGAGGCCGGCTGCCGCCATGAGGGCATCTTGCCCGGCGGGCTCAAGGTCAAGCGCCGCGCTCCGGCGTTGTACCGCCAGCTCAGCCGTCACCCGGAGGCCAGCCTGCGCGATGCCCTGTCGGTACTCGACTGGGTCAACCTCTACGCGCTGGCCGTCAACGAGGAAAACGCCTACGGCGGGCGTGTGGTTACGGCACCGACCAACGGCGCGGCGGGCATCGTCCCCGCAGTGCTGCACTACTACATGCGCTTCGTCCCGGGTGCCAGCGAGGATGGCGTCGTGCGTTTCCTGCTTACCGCTGCGGCGATCGGCATCCTGTACAAGGAGAACGCCTCGATTTCCGGGGCCGAGGTCGGCTGCCAGGGCGAAGTCGGCGTGGCCTGTTCGATGGCCGCAGGCGCCCTGTGCGAAGTGATGGGCGGTACCCCGCAACAAGTGGAAAACGCTGCTGAAATCGGCATGGAGCACAACCTGGGCCTGACCTGCGACCCGATCGGCGGCCTGGTTCAGGTGCCCTGCATCGAGCGCAATGCCATGGGCTCGGTGAAAGCCATCAATGCCGTGCGCATGGCCCTGCGCGGCGACGGGCAGCACTACGTGTCGCTCGACAAGGTGATCCGCACCATGCGCCAGACCGGCGCCGACATGAAAAGCAAATACAAGGAGACCGCCCGCGGCGGTCTGGCCGTCAACATCATCGAATGTTGACCCGACAATAAACCAAGGAGTCATCGATGTCCGAAACACTGCAAAAGACCCCGCTGCACGCCCTGCACCTGGAACTGGGTGCCCGCATGGTGCCATTCGCCGGCTTCGACATGCCGGTGCAGTACCCGCTGGGCGTGCTCAAGGAGCACCTGCATACCCGCGAACAGGCCGGCCTGTTCGACGTCTCGCACATGGGCCAGATCATCCTGCGTGGCGCCGACGCGGCCAAGGCGCTGGAGTCGCTGGTACCGGTGGACATCATCGACCTGCCTGCAGGGATGCAGCGCTATGCCATGTTCACCAACGAGCAAGGCGGCATCCTCGACGATCTGATGGTCGCCAACCTCGGTGATGACACCCTGTTCCTGGTAGTCAATGCCGCTTGCAAGGATCAGGACCTGGCACACCTGCAGAAACACATCGGCGCACGATGCGACGTGCAACCGCTGTTCGAGGCCCGCGCTCTGCTTGCCCTGCAGGGCCCGGCTGCGGTCAAGGTGCTGGAGCGCCTGGCGCCGGAAGTGGCTGGCATGACCTTCATGCAATTCCGTGCGGTGAAACTGCTGGGCGAAGACTGTTTCGTCAGCCGCTCGGGCTACACCGGCGAAGATGGCTACGAGATCTCGGTGCCGGTCGGCGCTGCCGAAGCCCTGGCGCGTCGCCTGCTGGCCGAACCCGAGGTACAGCCTATCGGCCTCGGTGCCCGCGACTCGTTGCGCCTGGAAGCCGGCCTGTGCCTTTATGGCCACGACATGAACACCGAGACCACGCCGGTTGAAGCCAGCCTGCTGTGGGCAATTTCCAAAGTACGCCGTGCCGATGGCGCACGTGCCGCCGGCTTCCCGGGTGCCGAGGCCATATTTGCCCAGCAGCGCGATGGCGTGGCGCGTAAACGTGCGGGCTTGTTGCCGCAGGAACGTACGCCAGTACGTGAAGGCGCGGATATTGTCGATGCAAACGATAAACCCGTAGGCAAAGTATGCAGCGGCGGCTTTGGGCCGACACTCGGCGCCCCTGTAGCAATGGGTTATATCGATAGTGATCTGGCTGTAATCGACACCCCACTCTTTGCCGTGGTGCGCGGCAAGAAGGTTGCCTTGAAAGTCAGCAAAATGCCTTTCGTTGCACAGCGTTACTACCGTGGTTGAAGGTAGCGCCTGAGGTGTGCGGGCAGGTGCTACATATTCGATTTCGAACCTGCCCAATAACTTTTGAACATGGCGCCAGGCCAGGCGCCACGGCGTTTCCGACAAATTTGTCGGTTATCGGCAAAAGGCGAATTTTCTATACGACCAAGGGCTTGTTTTTTTCTCGGGAGTTGGCGTAGAGTCAGTGCACTGTGTTTGCATGGGTCGCAACAGTTCGTGACCTGGGCCAGTAGCCGAGATTTGCTACAACCCGTTCGACGTCTCTTACTTTCCTGCAACCCAGCCCAGTACTCTTTCACTCATATATAACGTGAAAGAAACTGTCATCAAAATTCAAGCTTCATAGGAAATAAGACAATGGCTGAGCGTCAGAACGGTACCGTCAAGTGGTTCAATGACGAGAAAGGTTACGGTTTCATCACCCCAGAAAGCGGTCCGGATCTGTTCGTGCACTTCCGCGCCATCGAAGGCAACGGCTTCAAGAGCCTGAAAGAAGGCCAGAAGGTTACCTTCGAAGCAGTCCAAGGCCAAAAAGGCATGCAGGCTGACAAGGTTCAGGTCGCCGGCTAAGCCGCCCCGACTTCGAAGAAAAGCCCCTGCCATGTGCAGGGGCTTTTTTTTGCCCGTAGAATAGCGGCTTCGCCATTCGGAGCTGTTTTGCATGTCCAAGCCTCTGCTCTCCCCCCAGGGTGATTTCCCACCGGTCGGCCTGGGCCGACGCCTGGCGGCGATGTTCTACGATTTCCTGCTGTGCACGGCACTGCTGATCGTCACCGCCGGGGCTTACAAGCTGATCCAGATGGCGATCATCGGCGAAACCCGCATGCGTGAACTGACCGAAGCCGGCGCGCTGGATGGCGACCCGCTGCTCTCGACCGTGCTGCTGTTCGCCCTGTTCGGCTTCTTTGCCAAGTTCTGGACCCATGGCGGTCAGACCCTGGGCATGCAGGTGTGGGGCGTGCGCGTGCAGAACGCCGATGGCAGCGCGATCAGCCTGTGGCAGGCACTGCTGCGCTTCGTGGTGTCGATTGCATCCTGGCTGTGCCTGGGGCTTGGGTTCTTCTGGTCGTTGATCGACAAGCGCAAACGCGGCTGGCACGACATCTACTCTGAAACCCAGCTGGTGCGGGTGCCGAAGCAGAAAAAGTAGACGCAAAAAAGCCGACCCTGAGGTCGGCTTTTCAGCTGTTGCAGACCGTCAACCGGCCCGACGCAACAACCACACGCCAGCCAGGGCACAGATGCCCGCCGGAATCACTACCGCCAGCAGCGGCGGGAAGCCGAACACCTGGCTCGACGGGCCCAGCAGGTCCTGGCCAATGCGGAAGGCGAAGCCCACCAGCACGCCGGTGAACACGCGTTGGCCGAGGGTGACCGAACGCAGCGGGCCGAAGATGAAGGAAATTGCCATCAATACCAGTGCTGCAGTCACCAGCGGCTGCATCACCTTGGTCCAGAACGCCAGCCAGTAACGGGCGTTGTTCAGGCCCTGGTCGGACAGGTAGTGGATGTAGTCCCACAACCCGGTAATCGACAACGACTCGGGGGCCATGATCACGGTATTGAGCAGTTGCGGCGTCAGCGAAACGTCCCAGCGCTCGGTCGGCGCCTTCACCACTTCGGTGTGGTCACCGCGGAAGAACGTGGTGCTGATGTCGCTGAGCGTCCAGTGATCATCGTTGTACTGAGCGCGACGGGCAAAACTCGACGTCTGGATCTTGCGCTCGTTGTCGAAGGTGTAGCGGGTCACGCCCAGCAGCAGGCCATTGGGCTGCACCGAGTTGATGTGCACGAACTCTTCGCCCTGGCGGTGCCACATGCCATGCCTGGAGCTTTGCGCTTCACCACCGCCCTGGGCCAGGGAGCGGTCGGCCTGGGCCTTGTTCTCGGTGACCGGGGCAACGTATTCACCAACCAGCACGCCGACCAGCATCAGCACCAGCATGGGCTTCATCACCGCCCAGACGATGCGGCCGATGGAGACACCGGCAGCGCGCATGATGGTCAGCTCGCTGTTGCTGGCCAGGCTGCCGAGGCCGATCAGGCAGCCGATCAGTGCCGCCATCGGCAGCATTTCGTACAGCCGACGAGGTGCCGTCAGCAGGACGAAATTGCCCGCGTCGAGCAAGGTGTAGGTATCGCTCAGTTCACCCATCTCGTCGATGAAGGCGAACAGCGAGGCCAGGCCGAGGATGATCCCCAGCACGGCCAGAATGGCCAGCAGCACGCTCGTGCCGATGTAGCGGTCGAGTTTAGCCACGGGCCACCTCCGCGCGACGAGCAGCCATTTTCAGGCGCAGCGGTTCCCAATACATCAGGGCCAGGCCGATCATCAGGAACAGGCCATGCACCCACCAGATACCCAGGCCAATCGGCAGTTTGCCCTTCTCCAGGGCGCCGCGTACGGAAATCAGCATTGTCAGGTAGGCCATGTACAGAAGAATCGCCGGCAGCAGCTTGAGGAAGCGGCCCTGGCGCGGGTTGACCTTGGCCAGCGGGACCGCCATCAGGGCCACGATGAACACCAGGATCGGCAGCGAAAGGCGCCATTGCAGCTCGGCACGCTCACGCAGGTCGCTCTTGCCGAACAGCTCAAGGGTCGGGATCGCTTCGCGATCGGTCACGTCTTCGGCAACTTCCGGCTTTGGCAGCAAGACACCATAGGTGTCGTACTTGATGGCACGGTAATCGGCCTGGCCCGGGTTACCGTCGTAGCGGTAGCCGTTCTCCAGCACCAGGTAGCGATTGCCATCGGCCTGGATTTCCTGATGGCCTTTTTCGGCGACCAGCACCGACGGCGCACGGTCCTTGGTCTTGTCCTGGTTGAAGCGCTTCTCGGAAATGAACACCCCGCCCAGCTTGACGCGGTCGTCCGACAGCTGCTCGGTGTAGGTAACCCGCGAACCGTCGCGCAAGGTCTGGAAGCGGCCCGGCACCAAGGTGTCGAACTCGGTCATGGCATCTTGCTGGGCAACGATCTTCTGCACCTGGGCCACGCCCAGTGGTGACAGGCTCAGGCTCAGCCAGGCAACCAGCAGGGCGACCACTGCCGCCGGCGCCATGGTCAGGGCCAGCAAACGCTGCTGGCTCATGCCGGTCGCCGACAGCACGGTCATTTCGCTTTCCAGGTACAGCCGGCCGTAGGCCAGGAGAATGCCGAGGAACAAACCCAACGGCAAAATCAGCTGCAGGAAACCTGGCATGCGGAAGCCCATGATCAGGAACAGCACGCTTGGGTCGAGGATGCCCTGGGCCGCCTGGGCCAGGTACTTGATGAAGCGCCCGCTCATGATGATCACCAGCAGCACGGCGCTGACGGCGCTCAAGGTCACCAGGACCTCGCGGGACAGATAACGAAAGACGATCAAACCAGACACTCCTGGGTTGTCAGGGGCGGACTGCCAAACATTGGCCTGTGACAGCCAGGACCAAAGCCGGTTCGCCTAAGGCGAACCTCCATGTAAAGTGCGCGCATTATCCTGTGATTGGCCGCGCCTGTCACTTGGCTGCGCATGAAGGCCAACATCGGGGTTGTCAGCACGCTGGCGGGAGGCTCAAACTGGCAGCTTTTCCACTGGCCTGCGGCAACGCGGCCAGGCCCGTCCAGAGCGCGAAAACGCATAGCGCCAACTGCATAGATCATTCGGGGACCCTGACATGGAACTGGTTGTAAAAAGCGTAGCTGCTGCATCGGTAAAAACCGCCACTCTGGTCGTACCGGTGGGTGAAGGGCGCAAGCTCGGGGCCGTTGCCAAGGCCGTCGACCAAGCCAGCGAAGGCGCCATCAGCGCAGTACTCAAGCGTGGCGACCTGGCCGGCAAGCCTGGCCAGACCCTGTTGCTGCAGAGCGTGCCGGGCCTGAAGGCCGAGCGCGTGCTGCTGGTCGGCAGCGGCAAGGACGATGCCCTCGGCGACCGCGCATGGCGCAAGCTGGTCGCAAGTGTGGCCGGCGTGCTCAAGAGCCTCAACGGTGGCGATGCCGTGCTGGCCCTGGACGACATCGCGGTCAACAACCGTGACGCCTACTACGGCAAGTACCGCCTGCTGGCCGAGACCCTGCTCGACGGCGAATACGTGTTCGATCGTTTCAAGAGCCAGAAGGCCGAACCGCGCGCCCTGAAGAAAGTCACCCTGCTGGCCGACAAGGCCGGCCTGGCCGAGGTCGAGCGCGCCGTCAAGCACGCCAGCGCCATTGCCACCGGCATGGCCTTCACCCGCGACCTGGGCAACCTGCCGCCTAACCTGTGCCACCCCAGCTACCTGGCCGAGCAGGCCAAGGAACTGGGCAAGGCGCACAAGGGCCTGAAGGTCGAAGTGCTGGACGAGAAAAAGATCAAGGACCTGGGCATGGGCGCGTTCTATGCCGTGGGCCAGGGCAGCGACCAGCCACCACGCCTGATCGTGCTCAACTACCAGGGCGGCAAGAAGGCCGACAAGCCGTTCGTGCTGGTCGGCAAGGGCATCACCTTCGATACCGGCGGCATCAGCCTCAAGCCAGGCGCTGGCATGGATGAGATGAAATTCGACATGTGCGGCGCCGCCAGCGTGTTCGGCACCCTGCGCGCGGTCCTCGAACTGCAGCTGCCGATCAACCTGGTGTGCCTGCTGGCCTGCGCCGAGAACATGCCGAGCGGCGGTGCCACCCGTCCGGGCGACATCGTCACCACCATGAGTGGCCAGACCGTCGAAATCCTCAACACCGACGCCGAAGGCCGCCTGGTGCTGTGCGACACCCTCACCTATGCCGAGCGCTTCAAGCCACAGGCCGTGATCGACATCGCCACCCTGACCGGCGCCTGCATTGTCGCCCTGGGCAGCCACACTTCCGGTCTCATGGGCAACAACGACGACCTGGTCGGCCAGCTGCTCGACGCCGGCAAGCGTGCCGATGACCGTGCCTGGCAGCTGCCGCTGTTCGACGAGTACCAGGAGCAACTGGACAGCCCGTTCGCTGACATGGGCAACATCGGTGGGCCCAAGGCGGGCACCATCACCGCTGGCTGCTTCCTGTCGCGCTTCGCCAAGGCCTACAACTGGGCGCACCTGGACATCGCCGGCACGGCCTGGATCAGTGGCGGCAAGGACAAGGGCGCTACCGGTCGCCCGGTCCCGCTGCTGACCCAGTACCTGCTGGACCGCGCTGGCGCCTGATGCCGTGAAGCCGGCGGTGCCCGTGGCATCGCCGGCTGGCAGAGCACACCATGAGCAAAGTCGATTTCTATATCCTGCCCACCGACTCGCTGTCGGCACGGCTGGACTTCGCCTGCAAGCTGTGCGAAAAGGCCTGGCGCCTTGGCCACCGGGTCTACCTGCACTGCCAGGACGCCGAACAACGTACCGAACTGGATCAACGCCTGTGGCGCTTCAAAGGCGAAGCCTTCGTGCCCCACGACCTGGCCGAAGAACACACGGATGCCACGGTAGCCTTGGGCCTTGCCGACGATGCTGGCGAGCACCGTGACCTGCTGATCAACCTGGGTGCCGCTGTGCCGGGGTTCGTCGGCCAGTTCGAGCGGGTTGCCGAGATCGTGGTCGAGGAGCCCGGCATTCGCCAATCGGCCCGCGAGCGGTTCCGTTTCTACCGTGAACAGGGCTATGCTCTGCAAGACCACCGCTTACAGCGACTTTAACGACGATGGACAAGCCTTCCGCCCTACCCGATTCCGCTCATCTGCTGGATGATCTGGAATCGATTCGCCAGCTGCTCGGCGATGCCGACCTGCAGCCGCCGCTGCTGACCGAAACGGTCGAGCAGATTCCCCTGTTGCTCGACGTGCCTGCCGGTAACGCGGCGCCAGCGCCTGAAGCCGAGCCCGCAGCAGCCGAACCCGAGGATGATCCGCAGACCCGCCGCCAGGACACCCTGCTGCACCTGGAGAGCGAGTTGCGCGCCGCCGCGCAGATGATCATGCAGGACGTGATCAACGACTTCACCCCGCATATCGAGAACGAGATCAAGCGCCGGCTGGATGCGCGGATCGAACGTCTCATCAAGCGTTCCGAGTAAACCTGAAAATTTGCGGCGCCTGCTTCGCGGGCACGCCCGCTCCCCCAGGTAAAGCGCAACCGTCATATCTGCGCGGTACCTGTGGGAGCGGGCGTGCCCGCGAAGCAGGCGCCACTGTTCCGACAGTTATCAGCAGCTTGTCGCCTGCGGCCCCCAGCTTGGTTATACTTCCCGGCTTTCCCGAATAAATGCACAGGGTCCCGCCGCGCATGGATAAGACCTACCAGCCGCACGCCATCGAAACTTCCTGGTACAACACCTGGGAGTCCGAAAACTATTTCGCTCCACAAGGTGCAGGCGAGTCCTACACCATCATGATCCCGCCACCGAACGTGACGGGTAGCCTGCACATGGGCCACGGCTTCAACAACGCGATCATGGACGCGCTGATCCGTTTCCGCCGCATGCAAGGCCGCGACACCCTGTGGCAGCCAGGTACCGACCACGCCGGTATCGCCACGCAGATGCTGGTCGAACGCCAGCTCGAAGCCAAGGGCCAGAACCGTCACGACCTTGGCCGCGAGAAGTTCCTGGAGAAGGTCTGGGAATGGAAGGATCAGTCAGGTGGCAACATCAGCCGCCAGATCCGTCGCCTGGGTTCGTCGGTAGACTGGAGCCGCGAGCGCTTCACCATGGACGACGGCCTGTCCGAAGCAGTCAAGGAAGCCTTCGTGCGCCTGCATGAGGACGGCCTGATCTACCGCGGCAAGCGCCTGGTCAACTGGGACACCAAGCTGCACACGGCCATCTCCGACCTCGAGGTGGAAAACCACGACGAGAAGGGCCACCTGTGGAACTTGCGCTACCCGCTTGCCGATGGCGCCAAGACCGCTGAAGGCAAGGACTACCTGGTCGTCGCCACCACCCGCCCGGAGACTTTGCTGGGTGACGCCGCCGTTGCCGTCAACCCGACCGACGAGCGCTACCAGGCCCTGATCGGCAAGTTCGTCGAACTGCCGCTGGTTGGCCGCCGCATCCCGATTATCGCCGATGACTATTGCGACCCGGAGTTCGGCACCGGCTGCGTGAAGATCACCCCTGCCCACGACTTCAATGACTACGAAGTCGGCAAGCGCCACAACCTGCCGCTGCTGAACATTTTCGACAAGAACGCCCTGGTGCTGTCCGCCGCCCAGGCCTTCAACCTCGACGGCAGCGTCAACGAGCAGGTCGATACCAGCCTGCCGGCCCAGTACGCCGGCCTCGATCGCTTCGTCGCACGCAAGCAGATCGTTGCCGACCTGGATGCCCAGGGCCTGCTGGTGAGCATCGACGATCACGCCCTGAAAGTGCCGAAAGGCGACCGTTCGGGTACCGTCATCGAGCCATGGCTGACCGACCAGTGGTACGTTTCCACCAAGCCGCTGGCAGAGCCGGCCATCGAAGCCGTGGAAGATGGCCGCATCCAGTTCGTGCCCAAGCAGTACGAGAACATGTACTTCTCCTGGATGCGCGACATCCAGGACTGGTGCATCAGCCGCCAGCTGTGGTGGGGCCACCGCATTCCGGCCTGGTACGACGAGGCCGGCCAGGTCTATGTCGGCCGCAATGAAGAAGAGGTCCGCGCCAAGCACAACCTCGGCAGCGAAGTGAAACTGCGCCAGGACGACGACGTGCTCGACACCTGGTTCAGCTCGGGCCTGTGGACCTTCTCGACCCTGGGCTGGCCGGAGCAGACCGAGTTCCTGAAGAAGTTCCACAGCACTGACGTGCTGGTCACCGGCTTCGACATCATCTTCTTCTGGGTTGCGCGCATGATCATGCTGACCATGCACCTGATCAAGAACGAGGACGGCACCCCGCAGGTTCCGTTCAAGACCGTGTACGTGCACGGCCTGGTGCGCGATGGCCAGGGCCAGAAGATGTCCAAGTCCAAGGGCAACGTGCTCGACCCGCTGGACATCGTCGACGGTATCACCCTCGATGCCCTGCTGGAGAAACGCACCAGCGGCATGATGCAGCCCAAGCTGGCCGAAAAGATCGTTAAGCAGACCAAGGCCGAGTTCCCGGAGGGCATCGCCAGCTACGGCACCGACGCCCTGCGCTTCACCTTCTGCTCGCTGGCTTCGACCGGCCGCGACATCAAGTTCGACATGGGCCGCGTCGAAGGCTACCGCAACTTCTGCAACAAGATCTGGAACGCAGCCCGCTACGTGCTGGACAAGGGCGAGGACTGCGGCCAGAACGGCGAAGCCTGCGAGCTGTCGCTGGCTGACCGCTGGATCATCTCGCAATTGCAGCGCACCGAAGCCGAAGTGACCCGCCAGCTCGAGCAGTTCCGCTTCGACCTGGCCAGCCAGGCGCTATACGAGTTCATCTGGAACCAGTATTGCGACTGGTACCTGGAGCTGTCCAAGCCGGTACTGTGGGACGAAAACGCTCCGGTCGAACGCGCCCGTGGCACCCGTCGCACCCTGGTACGCGTGCTGGAAGTGGCACTGCGCCTGGCGCACCCGTTCATGCCGTTCATCACCGAAGAAATCTGGCAACGCATCGCGCCGCTGGCCGGTATCGAAGGCAAGACCATCATGCTGCAACCATGGCCGGTGGCCAATGAAAGCCGCATCGATGCTGCCGCCGAAGGTGATATCGAATGGCTCAAGGAGCTGATGGTCGGCCTGCGCAACATCCGCGCGGAGATGAACATTGGCCCGGGCAAGCCACTGCCGCTGTTCCTGAAGAACGCCAACGCCGATGACCAGCGTCGCCTGCAGGAAAACGAAGCCCTGCTGAAGAAGCTGGCCAAGGTCGAATCGTTCACCGTGCTCGGCGATGCCGACGAAGCACCGCTGTCGGCCACCGCACTGGTTGGTGACTTGCAGGTGCTGGTGCCGATGGCCGGCCTGATCGACAAGGACGCCGAGCTTGCTCGCCTGAGCAAGGAAATCCAGCGTCTGCAGGGTGAAGTCCAGCGCGTGGGTGGCAAGCTGTCGAACGCCGCCTTCGTCGACAAGGCACCGCCTGCGGTGATCGAGAAGGAACGCGCCAAGCTGGCCGAGTCCGAACAGGCCCTGGCCAACTTCACCGAGCAGCATGCGCGGATTGCAGCGCTGTAATCACTAGAGAGACCGTTGGGGCCGCTGCGCGGCCCTTTCGCGACACAAGGCCGCTCCCACAGGACGGCGCCAAACCTGAAGGCGCCGCTATCCTGTGGGAGCGGCCTTGTGTCGCGAAAGGGGCGCGAAGCGGCCCCGGGCTCCTCAAGCCACCGCTCGTATAGGGCTGGACACTGACATGACTCCGAACAAACCCACCCTGCACCCGCGCAACCGCCACCAGGGCCGCTACGACTTCCCCAGCCTGATCAAGGCCCACCCTGACCTGGCCCGCTTCACCATCACCAACCCCCACGGCAAACCCAGCATCGACTTCGCCAACCCGGAAGCCGTGCGCGTGTTCAACCGTGCCCTGCTCAAGGCGCAATACGGCATCCAGCACTGGGACATCCCGGCCGACTACCTGTGCCCGCCAATCCCCGGCCGTGCCGACTACATCCATGTGGCCGCCGACCTGCTGGCCGAGGACAATGCCGGCGAGGTCCCCGGAGGCGCCCAGGTTCGCGTGCTGGATATCGGCGTGGGCGCCAATTGCATCTACCCGCTGCTCGGCCATAGCGATTACCGTTGGCGCTTCATTGGCTCGGACATCGACCCGGTAGCGCTGGCCTCGGCCAAGGCCATCGTCCAGGCCAACGGCTTGAGCAAAGGTATCAGCCTGCGCCAGCAAGCCAACCGCAAGCACATCCTCAGCGGCCTGCTGCAAGCGGATGAACGCTTCGACCTGACCCTGTGCAACCCGCCCTTCCACGCCTCGCGTGAAGAAGCCACCCGTGGTAGCCAGCGCAAGTGGAAGAACCTTGGCAAGCAGGACCCCAAGCGCAAGTTACCGGTGCTCAACTTCGGCGGGCAGAACAACGAACTGTGGTGTGAGGGCGGCGAGATTCGCTTCGTCACCCAGCTGGTCGACGAAAGCGCGCAGTACGCACGACAGGTACTGTGGTTCACCAGCCTGGTGTCCAAAGCCAGTAACCTGCCTGGCATCGAGGCAGCGCTGAAGAAGGTCGGCGCCAAGGTCGTGCGCATCGCCGAGATGGGCCAGGGCCAGAAGCAAAGCCGCATGGTCGCCTGGAGCTTCCACGACGACAGCGCACGCCACGCCTGGCACGCCAGGCGCAAATCGCAGGCATGAAAAAACCGCGCCCGGGCAAGCCGGGCGCGGTTTCGTCAATGCGTCAAAAGATCACTTGTTGACGGCGTCGGTCAGGCCTTTGGCCGGAACGAACTTGACGACTTTCTTGGCAGCGATTTCGATGGCAGCGCCAGTCGAAGGGTTGCGACCGGTACGGGCAGGACGCTCGGAGACTTTCAGCTTGCCGATGCCTGGCAGGGTGATTTCGGCGCCGTTTTCCAGTTGGTCGGCAACGATCTGGCCCAGCTGCTCCAGCGCGTTACGAGCGGTGGTTTTTGGCGCGTCGATGGCTTCAGCGATATCGGCAATCAGTTGGTCTTTGGTCAATGCCATGGTGGTGTTCCTTCCCTATCATTCAGTAGTTATGCGGCGTGCTACGACGTTATCGGGCCAGCCCCTGTGTTCTGGAGGGCCGCGCCAATCGCGAATGTAGATACGTAAATCGGCGTTTGGTTCGACACGGCATGAGCACGCTGCCAGCAATGCGCCACATGAGGGGCGCAAGACGGCGCAAAGCTACCACAGGAATGGATAAATATCCGCTACCCGCTTCGATTTAGTGCAGGTTTTTCGGGGGTTTAAGCCGAAAACCCGTGAATTTGGACAAAAAACGAACAACCGGCATTTCCGCCAACATCCGGCCACTGCAGCGCCTGTTCTCTGGGGTAAACTGGACAACTTTTGCAGCGCGGCCTGTGGCCGCCCCAGACTCACCGAGAATTCCATGCCAATCCGTCATTGCATCGTTCACCTGATCGACAAGAAGCCCGATGGCAGCCCCGCCGTGCTCCATGCACGGGATACCGAGCTGGGCGCATCGGACGCCATCGAAAACCTCCTGGCCGACCTCAACGAAAGCTACAACGCCAAGCAAGGCAAGGCCTGGGGCTTCTTCCACGGCGAGTCCGGCGCCTACCCACTGAGCGGCTGGTTGAAACAGTACCTGGAAGACGAAAAGGACTTCACCGCGTTCAGCCGGACGGCGGTCGAGCACCTGCAGAAACTGATGGAAGAGTCCAACCTCTCCACGGGCGGCCACATCCTGTTCGCCCACTACCAGCAAGGCATGACCGACTACCTGGCCATCGCCCTGCTGCACCACAGCGAGGGCGTGGCGGTCAACGCCGAGCTGGACGTGACGCCGTCGCGCCATCTCGACCTCGGCCAGCTGCACCTGGCAGCACGCATCAACCTGTCCGAGTGGAAGAACAACCAGAACTCCAAGCAATACATCTCGTTCATCAAGGGCAAGAACGGCAAGAAGGTGTCGGATTACTTCCGCGACTTCATCGGCTGCCAGGAAGGCGTCGACGGCCCGGGCGAAACACGCACCCTGCTCAAGGCCTTCAGCGACTTCGTAGAAAGCGAGGACCTGCCGGAAGAAGCCGCCCGCGAGAAGACCCAGACCCTGGTCGAATACGCCACCACCCAGACCAAGCTGGGCGAACCGGTGACCCTGGAAGAGCTGTCGAGCCTTATCGATGAAGACCGCCCGAAGGCGTTCTACGACCACATCCGCAACAAGGACTACGGCCTGTCGCCGGAAATCCCCGCTGACAAGCGCACCCTCAACCAGTTCCGCCGCTTCACCGGGCGTGCCGAAGGCCTGTCGATCAGCTTCGAAGCGCACCTACTGGGTGACAAGGTGGAGTATGACGAGGCCGCCGGCACCCTGATCATCAAAGGCCTGCCGACCACGCTGGTGGACCAGCTCAAGCGTCGCAAGGACTGATCAGCCGGCCACATAGGAGGCCACCAGCGCCTCCTTGGCCGACTTGCGCAACTTCTTCACCAGACGTTCCTGGCGCAGCGCCTCGCCTTTGTCCGGCCACTGCTCGACATAGACCAGCGCCTGCGCCGGGCTGGTCTTGAAATAGCGGGCACCCTGGCCCTTCTGGTGGGCAGCGAAACGGCGTTGCGGGTTATCGCTGATACCGCAGTACAGCGAGCCATTGGCCGCCCGCACCAGGTACACGTACCACGGTTTGCTCTGCGGGTTTTCGGCGACTTCGTTGACGATGCTCATGGCCGACAGCTTAACCGCTCATCTTGCTTGCTGGAACGCTCGCAGCCCGTTGAAAGCCTGCTGGCGCACCTTGTTCTGCAGCATCGGCGACCAACCCAGCAACACCCCTGGCGCTCCTAGCGCCTGACGCGACCAGCGCCACAGGTCGAAGCTGTCGTCGTGCTGGCAGATCAGCCCATCGCGAATGACGAAGCGCGCCTGGATATCATTGAACACGGTACGGCCAGTCTGGCTGAACAAGTAAGTGGCCACCCAGTGCGCACAGCCGCTGCGCTCATCGGCACGGACTTGGTCGAAGGTCAGCGAGAAATCCTTGGCACGGGTGGTCAGCATGCGCCACATGTCACCCGCATCACGGCCGCGCAGGGTGCCGAACACCGGGTCGCTGAAGACGATGTCGTCGCTGTAGCAGGCTACCATCGCCTCGGCGTCCAGGCGCTGGAAGGCCTGATAGAAACGAGTAATCAGGTGGCGGTTGGCGTCAGTCATGGAAGCAGGTCCGTCCTGGGAATGGAAGCTGCACGATAATCTGCACTGCTTTCTTTCGCCAGTACCGGCCTCTTCGCGGGCACGCCCGCCCACAGGCCAGGCGCAAGTCTTGAAGCCTGTGATGACCCTGTGGGAGCGGGCGTGCCCGCGAAGAGGCCTGCGAGGCCACCCTTCATGTCAAACTTTTTCGCTGGTCACCCGCACATGCAAGGCTCGCCCGGCCCCCAAGCCAAACACGATGGCCCCCACACCCAACACCGCAAAGATCCAGCCCACCGCCGCCCAGCCTCCGGTCAGGTCATGCACCAGGCCGACCGCAAACGGGCCCATGGATGCCAGCGTATAACCCACGCCCTGAGCCATGCTCGACAGGTTCGCCGCCACATGGGCATCCTTCGAGCGCAGCACGATCAACGTCAGGGCCAAGGCGAAAGTACCGCCCTGCCCCAGCCCCAGCAGCACCGCCCAACCCCACAGCCCGTCGATGGGGGCATACAGGCAACCGAACAGCCCCGCCAAGGTGACCAGCATGACCATCACGATGGCCAGCCGCTGGTCCTTGCCGCGGGTCGCCAACCAGGGGGCGCCCAGCGAGCTGACCAGCTGCACGATGACCGAGCCGGACAGTACCAGGCCCGCTTCGGTCGGGCTCAGGCCACGACCAATGAGGATCGACGGCAACCAGCCAAAGACAATGTACGCCAGCGACGACTGCAGCCCCATGTACAGAGTTACCTGCCACGCCAGCGGGTCACGCCACAGCCCGCTTACCCGGTAGGCGACCTTGTGCAGGCCGTGCCCCTGGCGGGCTTGCGGTGACCAGACGAGCATGGCCAGCAGCGCCGGTAGCATCCAGAAGCCCAGGCCAAGGGCCCAGCTGCCACCGAAGTGTTGCGTCAGCGGCACGGTAGCCCCTGCCGCCATAGCCGCGCCCAGGCACAGGGCCATGGTATACACCCCGGTCAAGGTGCCCGCGTGCTGCGGGAAATCGCGCTTGACGATACCGGGCAACAGCACACCGATGATACCGATGCTGGCCCCGGCCAGAATGCTGCCGACGAATACGCCGACCGCCCCCAGGGCACTGCGCACCACGATCCCCAGCGCCAGGGTCAACAGGATGCCGAGGATCACCCGCTCGCTGCCGAAGCGGCGCGCGAGGACGGGTGCCAGCGGTGCAAACAGCCCGAGGCAGAGCACCGGCAAGGTGGTCAGCAGGCCGGCCTCGGAGGCATTCAGGCCCAGCCCTGCAGAGACCTGCCCGAGCACCGGCGCCATGCTCGACAATGCCGGGCGCAGGTTCAATGCCACCAGCACCAGGCCCAGCAGCAACAGCCACGGGCGCTTGAGCCTCGGCGGTTGCTGTTGCACCAGGGCATCGTCGGCCTCGGCGTCGATCAGTAGTTCTTCCAGTTCACGCTCGCGGGCAGGCGCGTCTCGGGTCAATCGTTCAGCCATGGCCTTCTCGTTTTCAAGATTCAATAAGCGTCCGGCTCAGGGCCTTGGCCCGCTCCGGGTCGCGTTGTTCGATGGCGTCGAGGATCTGCCCGTGCAGGTCGAAGGTCGCCTGGCTGCGTGGCACGGTCGCCATGTTGTGTTGCAGCGCTGCGGCCACCACACCGGAAAAGTAGCGATACAGTTCGCTCAGTGCCGGGTTGTGCGCGGCGTCGATCAGACGTTGGTGAAACACCAGGTCGCAGCTGACATAGGCATCGACATCCCCGTGAAAATGCCCGGCACTGCCCGCCAGTGCCGCGCGCAGGCCCTGCAGGTCCTCGTCGGTACGGCGCAACGCTGCCAGGCCGATAGCCTCGGATTCGAGGATGTGCCGGGTTTCGCGGGCCTGCTCCAGCGTGCAGCGCGACATGGCCAGCACGGCCTGTAGCGGGTCTTGGCAGGTGCGCAGGTAGCTGCCGTCACCTTGGCGGATTTCCACCAGGCCGCTGAATGCCAGCACGCGCATGGCTTCACGCACGGTATTGCGGCTGATACCCAGCTGCAGTGCCAGTTCCGGCTCGGTCGGCAGACGCTGGCCGACTTGCCAGTGGCCTTGCAGGATGCGCTCACGCATGCGTTCGACCGCCAGTTCGACCAGGGAGCGCTTGGTCAATTCGCTGCTCATTTCAATTCAACCAATCATCCGATGAATTCGCAGAGCTTAATGGAACGCGTTCCAGACATCAATTCAACTGGCATTTCTACCAGTTGCCAGCCGAGGGCCTGATTGCAACGCTTGGCTGACTTCCATCAAGGCACTGTTCATGTCCATCGTCAAAGTACTGCGCCTGTCTGCGCTGATTACCGCCGGTCTGCTACTCGGCCTGCTGTTCAAAGGCTGCGACGCCAGCCAAGCGCCATTGCAACCCAAGACGCTCATCATCGGGATGGACGGTGTACAGCTGCAGCGCTACGAAGAACTGGGCGACGAAACCAACCTGCAGCGCCTGTTCTACGGCAAAGCCTATGCCGGAGGTGTCACCGGCCGCGCCAGCGAACAAGCGACTGACAGTGGGCCCGGCTGGATAACCCTGCTCACCGGCGTATGGGCCAACAAGCATGGAGTGACCTCAAATGCCGAATCCTTGCGGGTCAACCCGCAGTTCCCAAGCCTGTTCAAACGGCTGCGTCATGCCCTGCCAAATGCCTACCTCGCCAGTGTCGTCAACTGGTCGCCGATCAACACGGCCTTCCTGCTGGAGGACGCGCAAGGCAACAATGTACGCGAAAGCGGCCTGAGCGATGAGCAAGTCACCGCCCGGACCCTGGACATCCTCGAACACACACCAGCCGACTTCACCTTCATTCAACTCGACGAGCCAGTTGAAGCTGGCCACACCAGTGGTTTCGGCTCGGCCTACCTGTTCGCACTGCGTGAAGCCGACGACAGACTGGGGCGGCTTTTGGACAAGGTCGAGGCGCGGGCGTACAAGAATCCGCAGGAGGACTGGCTGGTGATCGTCTGCAGCAGCGACGGCAGTGATTATCAGGATTCAAGCCACGGCGAAGTGACAGAACAGGAGAAGACGGCGCTCATTGCCAGCAACAAGCCCTGGAACGAGGAATGGATCCGTCCCGGCAGTGCAGATGACACCCCGCGTCATGGCTCTGCCGCGCTGACGTCGGTCGCCCCGACTGTGCTCAGGCACATGGGGCTAGACCTGCTGCCGCAATGGGAGCTCGATGGCACGCCACTCCCAGTCGTTAGCGGTGCACGCAACGCACGGGCTACTGGAGGCGATGCCAAGGCACGGTGATCACAGAGAAAAATCACCGCGTGTCGAGAAAGTGCTGCCCCACCAGCAGGAGCGGCGCACCCGCTCCTGCTGCTCACCGCAATCAGTCCAGCGCGTCGACCAACGCCTGGTTCATCTCTGGCGTGCCGATGGTGATACGCAGGAACTGGGCAATCCGCTCCTGCTTGAAGTGACGCACGATCACCCCTTGTTCACGCAGGCGCGCCGCCAACTGCGCGGCATCCTGCTGCGGGTGGCGGGCAAAGATGAAGTTGGCCGCCGATGGCAGCACCTCGAAGCCCTTTGCAACCAGCTGCTCGACCAATGTCTCACGGCTGTCAATCACCTTGCGGCGGGTTTCCTCGAAGTAGGCCTGATCTTCGAACGCCGCCGCTGCCCCGACGATGGCCATGCGGTCGAGCGGATAGGAGTTGAAGCTGTTCTTGATCCGCTCCAGCGCCTCGATCAGGTCCGGATGGCCGACGGCCAGGCCCACTCGGAGTCCAGCCAGCGAACGCGACTTGGACAAGGTCTGGGTGACCAGCAGGTTGTCGTAGCGATCGACCAGGCTGATGGCAGTCTCGCCGCCAAAGTCAATGTAAGCCTCATCCACCACCACCACCGAATCACGGTTGGCTTGCAGCAGCTGTTCGATCGCTTGCAGAGGCAGCAGGCAACCGGTGGGTGCGTTAGGGTTGGGGAAGATGATCCCGGCATTGGGCTTGGCGTAATCGGCGACGCGGATCTGGAACTGCTCATCCAGCGCCACCTGCTCGAAGGCAATGCCGTAAAGGCCGCAATAGACCGGATAGAAGCTGTAGCTGACATCCGGGAACAGCAGTGGACCGCGATCGTGCTGGAACAGACCGTGGAAGATGTGGGCCAGCACCTCGTCCGAGCCGTTGCCGACGAAAACCTGGGCCGGGGTGACGCCGTAGTACTCGGCCACGGCGTGCTTGAGCCGGTCGCTGTTCGGGTCCGGATACAGACGCAGGTTATCGTTCAGCTCGCCGCGCATGGCCTCCAGCGCCCTGGGCGAGGGGCCATAAGGGTTCTCGTTGGTGTTCAGCTTGACCAGGCGGGCCAGCTTTGGCTGTTCGCCCGGCACGTAAGGCACCAGCGCCTTGACGAAGGGGCTCCAGAATCGACTCATGTTCAGTTCCCCTTGTCTTGGGTCAGGATACGGTATTCAGCGCTGCGGGCGTGGGCGGTCAGCGACTCGCCACGGGCCAGCACCGAGGCGGTGTGGCCAAGCTCGGATGCGCCCTGTTCGGAACAGAAGATGATCGACGAACGCTTCTGGAAGTCATACACCCCGAGCGGCGACGAGAAGCGTGCGGTGCCGGAAGTCGGCAACACGTGGTTGGGGCCGGCGCAGTAATCGCCCAGTGCTTCGCTGGTGTGGCGACCCATGAAGATCGCGCCCGCGTGGCGAATCTGAGGCAGCCAGGCCTGCGGGTCGGCAACCGACAGCTCCAGATGCTCGGGAGCGATGCGGTTGGCCACTTCGATGGCCTGCTGCATGTCGCGCACCTGGATCAGCGCCCCACGGCCGTTGACCGACTTTTCGATGATCTCGGCCCGTTCCATGGTCGGCAGCAGCTTGTCGATGCTGGCGGCCACGCGGTCGAGGAAAGCGGCATCCGGGCTGACCAGGATGGCCTGGGCGTCTTCGTCGTGCTCGGCCTGAGAGAACAGGTCCATGGCGATCCAGTCCGGGTCGGTCTGGCCGTCGCACACCACGAGGATTTCCGACGGGCCGGCGATCATGTCGATACCGACCTGGCCGAACACGTGGCGCTTGGCGGTAGCCACATAGATGTTGCCAGGGCCGACGATCTTGTCTACCTGCGGCACGCTTTCGGTGCCATAGGCCAGTGCGGCAACGGCCTGCGCTCCACCGACGGTGAACACGCGGTCGACGCCGGCGATGCAGGCAGCGGCCAGCACCAGTTCATTGACCTCGCCACGCGGGGTCGGCACCACCATCACCACTTCGGTGACGCCAGCGACCTTGGCCGGAATCGCGTTCATCAGCACCGACGAGGGGTACGACGCCTTGCCGCCGGGCACGTACAGGCCGGCACGGTCCAGCGGGGTGACCTTCTGGCCGAGCACGGTGCCGTCGGCTTCGGTGTACTGCCAGGAGTCCTGCTTCTGCCGTTCGTGGTACATGCGTACGCGATTGGCGGCCTTCTCCAGGGCTTCACGCTGGCTGTCGGTGATGCGGGTCAGGGCCAGTTCCAGGCGCTCGCGGCCAAGGATCAGGTCATCGATGCTTTTGGCGTCAACACCGTCGAAGCGCTGGGTGAATTCCACCAGCGCGGCGTCACCGCGCTCACGCACCGCCTTGATGATGTCGAGCACGCGCTGGTTGACCGCGTCATCGGACACACTTTCCCAGCTCAGCAGATGATCCAGATGTCGGGCGAAATCCGGATCAGCGGCGTTGAGACGGGCAATTGCAGTGGACACGGTCATGGCGAGGGCCTCGATTATTAGCGAATGCTCAGGCGCCCTAGGCTACCAGTCCATCCGCGCGGGCACCCGAGAAAAATGGCTATGACGCGGATAGACGGGCGCGACAGCCGAAGCCGCGCGCAGTAGGTAGAGAATTAGCCGCGGTGTCGCGATTCGACCGCTCCGCGCAGCGTGTCGATCAGGCTCTGGATGCGGGCGTGCTGCATCTTCATGGAAGCTTTGTTGACCACCAGGCGCGAGCTGATCGTGGCGATCAGTTCCTGAGGCTCCAGGCCGTTGGCGCGCAAGGTGTTGCCAGTGTCGACCACGTCGATGATCTTGTCGGCAAGATTGATCAGCGGTGCCAGCTCCATCGAACCATACAGCTTGATGATGTCGACCTGGCGGCCCTGCTCGGCGTAATAACGCTTGGCGACATTGACGAACTTGGTGGCGACGCGCAGGCGGCCCTTCGGCTCGGGCGCACCGACCGCACCGGCGGTCATCAGCTTGCACTTGGCGATCTGCAGGTCCAGCGGCTCATACAGGCCCTGGCCGCCGTACTCCATCAGCACGTCCTTGCCAGCCACACCGAGGTCGGCGGCACCGTGCTCGACATAGGTCGGCACGTCGGTGGCACGCACGATCAGCAGGCGCACGTCGTCCTGCGTGGTGGGGATGATCAGCTTGCGGCTCTTGTCCGGATTCTCGGTCGGCACGATACCGGCCTCGGCCAGCAACGGCAGGGTATCGTCGAGAATACGGCCTTTGGAAAGCGCGATGGTCAACATTGGAACGTCGGTCCTTAAGCGGCTACTGCCGGCCGGGCTGCGACAGCCCGACCGCATTCAATTCGTTGTGGGAGCGGGCTTGCCCGCGAACACCGGTAAAGCCGTTGCCATGCAACGCGGCGGCTTCTTCGCGGGACAAGCCCGCTCCCACATGCAGACTATCAGCCCGGTACGCGGCGGATCTTTGCGCCGAGCATCTGCAGTTTTTCTTCGATGCACTCGTAACCACGGTCGATGTGGTAGATGCGGTCGATCAGGGTATCGCCTTCGGCGACCAGCGCCGACAGTACCAGGCTGGCGGATGCCCGCAGGTCGGTGGCCATGACCGGAGCACCCTTGAGTGCCGGCACGCCGGTGACGATCGCGGTATTGCCTTCAACCTGGATCTGCGCGCCCATGCGGTGCATTTCGTACACGTGCATGAAGCGGTTTTCGAAGATCGTCTCGATGACCGCGCCGGTGCCCTCGGCGATGGCGTTCAGCGAGATGAACTGCGCCTGCATGTCGGTCGGGAAAGCCGGGTACGGCGCGGTACGCAGGTTGACGGCCTTCGGCCGCTTGCCGTGCATGTCCAGCTCGATCCAGTCTTCACCGGTGGTGAGGTCGGCGCCCGCTTCCTTCAGCTTCTCCAGCACGGCTTCGAGGATGGTCGGGTCGGTGTCCTTGACCTTGACGCGACCGCCGGTCACGGCAGCGGCGACCAGGTAGGTGCCAGTCTCGATACGGTCAGGCATGACGCGGTAATGTGCCGACGCCAGGCGCTCGACGCCATCGATGGTGATGGTGTCGGTACCGGCGCCCTGGACCTTGCCGCCCATGGCGTTGATGAAGTTGGCCAGGTCGACCACTTCAGGCTCACGCGCGGCGTTTTGCAGCACGCTGCGGCCTTTGGCCAGGGCAGCAGCCATCATGATGTTCTCGGTACCGGTCACGCTGACGGTGTCGAAGAAGAAGTGCGCGCCGCGCAGGCCGCCTTCAGGCGCCTTGGCCTTGATGTAGCCGCCTTCGACTTCGATCTTCGCGCCCATGGCCTCGAGCCCGCGGATGTGCAGGTCGACCGGGCGCGAACCGATGGCACAGCCACCTGGCAGGGCCACTTCGGCTTCACCGAAACGCGCCACCATGGGGCCGAGCACCAGGATCGAGGCGCGCATGGTCTTGACCAGCTCGTAAGGGGCTACCAGGGTCTTGATGGTACGCGGGTCGATTTCCACCGCCAGCTTTTCGTCGATCACAGGCTCGATGCCCATGCGCCCGAACAGCTCGATCATGGTGGTGATGTCGTGCAGGTGAGGCAGGTTTCCCACGGTGACCGGGCCATCGGCAAGCAGGGTCGCTGCCAGGATCGGCAGGGCCGCGTTCTTCGCGCCGGAAATGCGGATCTCGCCGTCGAGACGAGCGCCGCCAGTAATAATCAGTTTGTCCATTGGTGTCTCGCCGCCACGTTGGCTCAGGTGCGCTCAGCCCAGGCTGCGCTGCTGAAAAATTTCATGGTTACCGCATGGATGCTGCCATTGGCGATCCACGGATTCAGGTGAGCATAGATCGCCTGCTGACGTTTGACCGGGCTCAGGCCAGCCAACTCGTCGCTGATCACGTTCAACTGGAAGTTGCAGCCTTCGCCTTCAACTTCGACCCGGGATCCCGGCAATTTCTCTTCAAGGAAGCTCTTAACTTCTACGGCCTGCATGCTCAACCTCAATCGGCGCCCGATGCGCACGGGTCGGCCATCATACAAAAAAGCCCCTCGCCTGCGAAGCCCAACGAAAGGGCGCGCGACCGAGGGGCCTCTCATCACTGCCAAGCCATCAGCTTGCCAGCACCTCATCGAGGTCATAAACCCCGGCGATTTCCCGCATGTCGTCAGGCATGCCACGCACCTCGACGGCCTTGCCGGCGGCCTGGGCGTCACGAATGAACGCCAGCAGCAGCGACAGGCCAACGCTGGTGGAGCGCACCACGGCCGAGCAGTCCAGCAGCAGACGCGCTTCACGGCAGGCGCCGATCAGCGCCTTACCCTGCTTGCGCAGGGCTGGCCCGCTGCGGTAATCCAGTTCACCGGCCAGGCACAGCACGCCAGGCTCGGCCATGGTTACAGCGGCCTCGCTCATTTGACGGTCTTCTCTGGCGAGTTGTCGGCAGCTTCCTTGGCCTTGGCCACTTCGCCGGCCCAGCCGTCGATGGTCTTGTCCAGATCGTTGCCATTACGCTGCATGGCATCGGCGAACTGGTCGCGGAACAGCTTGCCGATGTTGATGCCGTTGACGATGACGTTGCGTACCTTCCACTCGCCGCCAAGGTTCTCCAGGGTGTACTGCACCGGATAGACCGCCCCGTTGTTGCCGGTCACCTTCATGCCCACACTGGCGCGCTTGCCGTCATCAGCCTTGGCCGGGTCGACGCTGATGCCCTGGTTGTTGTACTCCAGCAGCGCGTTGCCATAGAACTGGAACAGGCTGCGCTTGAAGTTCTCCTGGAAGCGCTGAATCTGCGCAGGAGTGGCCTTGCGCGAGTACTTGACGGTCATGATGCTTTTCGAGATGCCTTCAGCATCCACTACCGGACCGAGAATGCGGTTGAGCGCATCGTAGAAGGCATTCGGGTTGGTCTTGTACTGCTCTTTGTTGGCCTTGAGGTCGCTGAGCAGCTCAGTGGTAGTGCTCTGGACCACCTCGTGCGGCGACTGCGCGGCCAGGGCCATCAGGGGGAAGGCCGCCAGCAGCACCAGCAGGCCACGTCGCAGGATCGAAATCATGGAAACTCCTTAATTAGCCGGTTGCGCTTCTTTTGGTTCCTTGCCAACGGAGTTGAGCAGGAACTTGCCAATCAGATCTTCCAGCACCAGCGCCGACTGTGTGTCATGGATGGTCGAGCCATCCTTGAGTACGTCTTCTTCACCGCCCACGCTGATACCGATGTACTTCTCGCCAAGCAAGCCGGCGGTCAGGATCGAAGCAGTGGAGTCGGTCGGCAGGTTGTTGACCGCCTTGTCCAGCTGCAGCGTCACACGACCGGTGTAGGAATCACGGTCCAGATCGATGGCGGTGACCTTGCCGATGGTGACACCGGCCATGGTCACTTTAGCTCTGACCGTCAAACCCGCGATATTGTCGAAGTACGCATAAACTTTATAGGTATCGCTGCTCGGGCTGGCCGACAGCCCGCTGACACGCAGGGCCAGCAGCAGCAGCGCCAGGATCCCGGCCAGGAGGAACAGGCCGACACCGATTTCCAGGGTGCGGTTTTGCATCAGAAATCTCCAAACATCAAGGCGGTCAAAATGAAGTCCAGACCCAGTACTGCCAATGAGGCATAGACCACGGTCTTGGTGGTGGCGCGGCTGATCCCCTCTGAGGTGGGTTCGCAGTCGTACCCCTGGAATACGGCAATCCAGGTCGTGACGAAGGCAAACACCAGGCTCTTGATCAACCCGTTGAGCACGTCGTCGGTAAAGGAAACACTATTCTGCATGTTGCCCCAGAACGAGCCTTCGTAGACGCCCAGCCAGTCGACCGCGACCCACGAACCGCCCCAGATGCCGACCACGCTGAAGATCAGCGCCAGCAGCGGCAGCGAGATGAAACCGGCCCACAGGCGTGGCGCAACGATGTACTTGAGCGGGTCGACGCCGATCATTTCCAGGCTCGACAACTGCTCGGTGGACTTCATGTTGCCGATTTCGGCGGTCAGCGCGGAACCGGCGCGGCCAGCGAACAGCAGCGCAGTGACCACCGGGCCGAGCTCACGCAGCAGGGTCAGGGCGACCATCTGCCCGACCGCCTGCTCGGAACCGTACTTGGTCAGGATGCTGTAGCCCTGCAGGGCAAGCACCATGCCGATGAACACGCCGGAAACGACGATGATCGCCAGCGACAGCACACCCACCGAGTAGAGCTGCTTGGTCAGCAACTGGAAACCGCCACCAATGCCGCCACGGCCGATCAGTGCATGGAACAGGAACAGGCACGAGCGCCCGAGCACGGCCAACACGTCGATCGCCGAGCGCCCGAGCAGGCGGATACGTTCGAGTAAGGATTTTCTGCGCATCACCGCGCCCCCAGCAAATCGGCGCGGTAGTCAGGCGCGGGAAAGTGGAATGGCACCGGGCCGTCCGGATCGCCTTTCATGAACTGGCGAATGCGTGGGTTGTCCGAGCCCATCAGCTCGTCGGGCGTCCCCTGGCCCAGCACCTGGCCATCACCGACCACATATATGTAGTCGGCGATACTGGCGGTTTCGGCCAGATCGTGGGAGACCACGATACTGGTAATACCCAAGGCATCATTGAGCAGACGGATCAAGCGCACGAGCACACCCATGGCGATCGGGTCCTGGCCGACGAATGGTTCGTCGTACATGAGGATCTGCGGATCCAGGGCAATCGCCCGGGCCAGCGCCACCCGACGCTTCATGCCACCGGACAATTCGTCCGGCATCAGGTCGATGGCACCGCGCAGGCCAACCGCCTGCAGCTTCATCAACACGATGTCACGGATCATTTCGTCCGAAAGCTGGGTATGCACGCGCAAAGGAAAGGCGACGTTCTCGAACACATCGAGATCGGTGAACAACGCACCGCTCTGGAACAGTACGCCCATCTGCTTGCGGGCGTCGAACAGGTCGCTGCGCGAGAGGCTCGGCAGGTTCTGCCCGGCCACCCACACTTCTCCGCTCGACGGCCGTAGCTGCGCGCCCATCAGGCGCAGCAGCGTGGTCTTGCCGCAACCCGACGGCCCCATGATCCCGGTGACCTTGCCACGCGGGATACGGATGTCGACATTGCTGAAAATGCTGCGCGAACCGCGCTTGAAGGTGACTCCCTTCAACTCGACCGCGTAGGCGCTATCCACACTCATCTAGACTCCTTGCTGATGCAGCCTCGCACTTATTGACGCTGGCCCTCATCGTGAAGGCACAGCGCCCTTGGCAGGCCGAATAGCGGCGAACTATAGCACTGCTGACCTCACGCCCCCAAGGGCATGGAACAGGTCGTTCAGGCCAGCGACAGGCATTGATGGCATTTGAGAAAGCAATCGAAAGGATGAGGCTTTTTTGTATTGCGGCTATAATCGCCGCCTTTTAATCAGGCATTGCTTTTCGACATGAGCCAATCCAGCGAGCTGATCCACTCCGCCCAGCGCACCCTGCGCCTGGAACTCGAGGCCGTTCAAGGCCTGGTGGCCCGCATCGACGCCAATTTCGTCAAGGCCTGCGAGCTGATCCTGGCGAGCAAGGGCCGGGTCGTGGTGGTCGGCATGGGCAAATCGGGGCATATCGGCAACAAGATCGCCGCCACCCTGGCCAGCACCGGCACACCAGCATTCTTCGTGCATCCGGCCGAAGCCAGCCATGGCGACATGGGCATGATCACCCGCGACGACGTCATCCTGGCCCTGTCCAACTCTGGCAGCACTGCCGAGATCGTGACCCTGCTGCCGCTGATCAAGCGCCTTGGGATCCAGCTGATCAGCATGACCGGCAACCCGGACTCGCCCCTGGCCCAGGCCGCCGAGGTCAATCTCGACGCCAGCGTCACTCAGGAAGCCTGCCCGCTGAACCTCGCCCCGACCTCCTCTACCACTGCCGCACTGGTACTGGGTGATGCGCTGGCCATCGCCCTGCTCGAAGCGCGCGGCTTCACCGCCGAGGACTTCGCCTTTTCGCACCCTGGCGGCGCCCTGGGTCGCCGCCTGCTGCTCAAGGTCGAGAATGTCATGCACGCCGGTGAGGAATTGCCCCAGGTACAGTGCGGCACGCTGCTCAAGGACGCACTCCTTGAAATGTCCCGCAAAGGTTTGGGCATGACCGTGATCGTTGGCAGCGATGGCAAGCTGGCCGGGATCTTCACCGATGGCGACCTGCGCCGCAGCCTGGACCGCAACATTGATGTGCACACCACACTGATCGATCAGGTAATGACCGTGCATGGCAAGACGGCTCGCGCCGAGATGCTGGCGGCAGAAGCCCTGAAGATCATGGAGGACCACAAGATCAGCGCCCTGGTGGTCGTGGACAAGGACGAGCGCCCGACCGGCGCCCTGAACATGCACGACCTGCTGCGCGCCGGCGTGATGTAAAGGAGAACGAACCGATGACTGAAGATCTCATGCAACGCGGCAAGGCGATCAAACTGGCCGTTTTCGACGTCGACGGCGTACTGACCGATGGCCGCCTGTACTTTCTTGAAGATGGCAGCGAATTCAAGACCTTCAATACCCTGGATGGCCAAGGCATCAAGATGCTCATGGCCTCGGGCGTAACCACGGCGATCATCAGCGGACGCAAGACTCCGGTCGTCGAGCGCCGGGCGAAAAACCTCGGTATCCCTCATCTTTACCAGGGCCGTGAAGACAAATTGGTCGTACTCGACGGCCTGCTCGCCGAACTGGGCCTAAGCTATGAACAAGTCGCCTATCTGGGTGACGACCTGCCCGACCTGCCGGTAATCCGCCGGGTAGGCCTGGGGATGGCCGTAGCCAACGCCGCACCGTTCGTTCGCCAGCACGCCCACGGCGTAACCCTGGCACGCGGTGGCGAAGGTGCCGCACGCGAGTTCTGCGAACTGATCATGCACGCCCAGGGCACCCTGGACGCTGCCAACGCCAACTACCTTTAAGGCTGCCCATGTTCAGCAAGAAAGCCCGCAATATCGCGCTGCTCGCGGTTGTTGCCGCCCTGCTCGCGGCAATCGGCTACTGGAATGTCAGCCCTGAAAGCTTCCTCGACAAGCCAGTCGCCCAGGTCGACGAAAGTGCCATCGATTATTACGCGATCAACGCGCATAGCGTGCAGTTCATGCCTGATGGCAAGCTGCAATACGAGATGACCGCCGACAAGGTCGAGCACCTGAGGGCCAGTGAAGTCACCCTGCTGACCACCCCCGACCTGCACATGTACCGCGGCACCGAATACCCTTGGCATGTGCAGAGCGAACGCGCAGAGGTCAACCCGGATGGTACCGAGGTCGAGCTGATCGAGAAGGTCCGCGTGCAACGCATCGACGAAAAGCAGCGTGAATTGATCGTTACCAGCTCGCGCATGACCGTATTCCCGCAGAAGCAATATGCGCAGACCGAGCAAGCCGTTAGAATCGACGGCGCCGGTGGCACGACTACGGGTAAAGGAATGAAAGCGTATTTGAAAGAAGGCAAGATGGACTTGCTCTCTAACGTAAGAGGACAGTATGAGGCTCGTTAAAACCCTCCCCCTTTTGCTCAGCCTGAGCGCAGCACTGGGAAGCGCGAGCGCCTTCGCCCTGCCGACCGACCGTGACCAGCCTATCCGCATCCAGGCCGACAACGCGCACCTGGACGACAAGCAGGGCGTGGCCACCTATACCGGCGATGTGATCATCACCCAGGGCTCGATGATGATCAAAGGCAATACCGTGACCATGACCCGTGCCGCCAATGGCGACATCGATGTGGTGACGTCGGTGGGCAACCTGGCCTACTTCGAGCAACAGCAGAGCACGGCCAAGCCCGACAAGATGAAAGGCTGGGCGGTGACCATCCAGTACCAGGCGCAGAAAGACACGGTGATCCTCACCGACCGCGCCAAGGTCGAGAACGAAGGCAACACCACCGAAGGCGAGAAGATCGTCTACAACACCAAGACCCAGGTTGCGACCGCTGGTCGTGGCGGCAACGTGACTCAACCACGTCAGCGCATCGACATGGTGATCCAGCCGAAGAAGAAGGCCGAGTAAATGGCAACCCTCAAAGCCCAGCACCTGGCCAAGAGCTACAAGGGGCGGCAAGTCGTGCGTGATGTCAGCCTGTCGATCGACAGCGGGCAGATCGTCGGCCTGCTCGGCCCCAACGGCGCCGGCAAGACCACTTGCTTCTACATGATCGTTGGGCTGGTCCAGGCCGATCAGGGGCGCGTACTGATCGACAACCTCGATGTCAGTCACCAGCCCATGCACGGCCGCGCCCGCGCCGGTATCGGCTACCTGCCGCAGGAAGCCTCGATCTTCCGCAAGCTATCGGTAGCCGACAACATCATGGCCATTCTCGAGACCCGCAAGGACATCGACCGCGAAGGCCGGCGCAAAGAGCTGGAAAGCCTGCTGCAGGAGTTCCACATCAGCCATATCCGCGACAACCTCGGCATGAGCCTTTCCGGTGGTGAACGCCGCCGCGTCGAAATTGCCCGCGCCCTGGCGACCGCACCGAAGTTCATCCTGCTGGACGAACCGTTTGCCGGCGTCGACCCGATTTCCGTGGGCGACATCAAGCAGATCATCCATCACCTCAAGGCCAAGGGGATCGGTGTACTGATTACCGACCACAACGTCCGTGAAACCCTGGACATCTGCGAGACCGCCTACATCGTCAACGATGGCCGACTGATCGCTGAAGGGGACGCCGAGACCATCCTGGCCAACGACCTGGTCAAGGAAGTCTACCTGGGCCACGAGTTCCGGCTCTGACCCTCGGGACGTGCCTGGAGCACTGGCATTAATGCCCTGCAGGGGCTTAAGTTGTTACAGTGCTCTAGGCAAACGCTACAATTTGAGGCATAAATCTTGCTTGAATTTGGCGCTTTGGCGCCCTCGTGTAGTGGATGGCGCATGCGCGCCGGCGAACAAGGTATTAAGCCCCTGCCATGAAACCATCGCTCGTCCTAAAAATGGGCCAGCAACTGACGATGACCCCGCAGTTGCAACAGGCCATCCGCCTCCTTCAGCTTTCCACCCTGGACCTCCAGCAGGAAATCCAGGAAGCGCTGGAGTCCAACCCTATGCTCGAACGTCAGGAAGACGGCGACGACTTCGACAACAGCGATCCGATGGCGGACAACGTCGAGAACAAGCCGGCCGCCGAAGTCCCGGACAACAGCTTCCAGGAAAGCACCGCCAGTGCCGAAACCCTGGAAGACGGTGAGTGGAACGAGCGAATCCCCAACGAGCTTCCGGTCGATACCGCCTGGGAAGACATCTACCAGACCAGCGCCAGCAGCCTGCCCAGCAATGATGACGACGAGTGGGACTTCACCACCCGCACATCGGCCGGCGAAAGCCTGCAGAGCCACCTGCTGTGGCAGTTGAACCTGGCACCGATGTCCGATACCGACCGCCTGATCGCCGTCACCCTTATCGACAGCATCAACGGCCAGGGCTACCTCGAAGATACCCTGGAAGAAATCTGCGCAGGCTTCGACCCGGAGCTGGATATCGAGCTTGACGAGGTCGAGGCGGTGCTGCACCGCATCCAGCAGTTCGAGCCAGCCGGCGTCGGCGCCCGCAGCCTGGGCGAGTGCCTGTTGCTGCAATTGCGCCAGTTGCCCGCCAGCACGCCCTGGATGAGCGAGGCCCAGCGCCTGGTCACCGACTTCATCGACCTGCTCGGCGGCCGCGACTACAGCCAGCTGATGCGCCGCATGAAGCTCAAGGAAGACGAACTGCGCCAGGTGATCGAGCTGGTGCAGAGCCTCAACCCGCGGCCCGGTTCACAGATCGAGTCGAGCGAACCGGAATACGTGGTTCCCGACGTGATAGTGCGTAAGGACAGCGACCGCTGGCTGGTCGAGCTGAACCAGGAAGCGATCCCGCGCCTGAGGGTCAACCCGCAGTATGCCGGCTTCGTTCGCCGCGCCGATACCAGCGCCGACAACACCTTCATGCGCAACCAGTTGCAGGAGGCGCGCTGGTTCATCAAGAGCCTGCAAAGCCGCAACGAAACGCTGATGAAGGTCGCCACGCAGATCGTCGAACACCAGCGCGGCTTCCTCGACCACGGCGACGAAGCAATGAAGCCGCTGGTCCTGCATGACATCGCCGAAGCGGTGGGTATGCATGAGTCGACCATTTCGCGGGTGACCACACAGAAATACATGCACACCCCGCGTGGCATCTACGAACTGAAATACTTTTTCTCCAGCCACGTCAGCACCGCCGAAGGCGGAGAATGCTCGTCTACGGCGATCCGCGCGATCATCAAGAAACTGGTTGCTGCGGAAAATCAGAAAAAGCCATTGAGTGACAGCAAGATCGCTGGTTTACTGGAGGCACAAGGCATCCAGGTAGCCCGTCGCACCGTCGCCAAGTACCGCGAGTCCCTCGGCATCGCACCGTCGAGCGAGCGCAAGCGACTGATGTAGCCCCCGGATGTGCCACAGCGTTTGTGGGGCAGGTGCAATACCTGCCTCTTTATGCACGGGCAACAAAGGAGAAGCTGTATGCAAGTCAATATCAGTGGACAGCATGTAGAAGTCACTCAGCCACTGCGCGATTACGTGCTTGAAAAGCTCGCTCGGGTGGAAAGTCACTTCGACAAGATCACCAACGTGCAGGTCATCATGAAGGTCGAGAAGCTGCAGCAGAAGGTCGAGGCGACCCTGCAGATTCCCGGCGGTGAAGTGGTTGCCAACGCGGAACACGAAGACATGTATGCAGCGATCGACGCCTTGGCCGACAAGCTCGACCGCCAACTGAAAAAACACAAGGAAAAACAGCAAAGCCTGCTGCAAGGTGCAGCTGCGCGCTGATCCCTCTCATCCATGATCCGACTTGAAACCATCCTGACCCCCGGCCGTTCCCTGGTGAACGTGCCGGGCGGCAGTAAGAAGCGCGCCCTGGAAAAGGTCGCCAACCTGATTGCCGAGCAAGTACCTGAGCTTGCGATGCAAGACGTCTTTGAAAAGCTCATCGCTCGCGAAAAACTGGGCTCGACCGGCTTTGGCAATGGCATTGCCATCCCCCACTGCCGGCTTGAAGGCTGCGCTTCCCCGGTGAGTGCCCTGCTGCACCTGGATGCGCCGATCGACTACGACGCCATCGATGGTGCTCCGGTGGATCTGCTGTTCGTCCTGCTGGTACCAGAGGCGGCCACCGATGCCCATCTTGAACTGCTGCGCCAGATCGCCAGCATGCTCGATCGCAAGGAGGTCCGCGATAGACTGCGTGCCGCCGGTAGCAGCGAGGCACTGTACCAGGTTGTCCTGGACGCACAGAACGAGCACTGAACATGCGCCTGATCATCGTCAGCGGCCGGTCTGGCTCCGGCAAAAGCACCGCCCTCGATGTCCTGGAAGACAACGGCTTTTACGTCATCGACAACCTCCCGGCCGGGCTTCTGCCACAGCTGGCCGAGAACGCGTTGATCAATACTGAACTGCTGCAACCTAAAGTGGCGGTTTCGATCGATGCACGCAACCTGCCCAGCCACCTGTCGCGCTTCCCCGAGCTGTTGGAGGAGGCCCGTGGGCGCCACATTCAGTGCGATGTGCTGTTTCTCGATGCCGACGAAGACACGCTGCTCAAGCGCTTCTCGGAAACCCGCCGTCGCCATCCGCTGACCAACGCCGACCGTTCGCTGGCCGAAGCCATCCGCGTCGAAAGCGAACTGTTGGGGCCGATTGCCGACCTTGCCGACCTGAAAATCGATACCACCAGCCTCAACCTTTACCAGCTGCGCGATTCAATCAAGCTGCGCCTGCTCAACCAGCCTGAGCCTGGCACCGCCTTTCTGGTCGAGTCGTTCGGCTTCAAGCGCGGGATGCCGGTCGATGCCGACCTGGTGTTCGACGTACGCTGCCTGCCCAACCCCTACTGGAAACCGGAGCTGCGCGAACATTCCGGCCTGGAGCAGCCAGTCATCGACTACCTTGCTGCACAGCCGGACGTCGAAGAGATGTTCAACGACATCTCCAGCTACCTGCTCAAATGGCTGCCACGCTTTGCCGCAAGCAACCGCGCCTATGTCACCATCGCCATTGGCTGCACTGGAGGCCATCATCGCTCGGTCTACATCACCGAGCGCCTCGGCCAGCTGTTGCAGCAATCCCTGAAAAACGTCCAGGTCCGCCACCGCGACCTCTAGCCCACAGGATCCACCGCACGATGCCCGCCCGCGAAATCACCATCATCAACAAGCTGGGCCTGCATGCCCGGGCGGCAGCCAAGTTCGTCGGCGTGGCCGGCAAATACCCCTGCCAGGTCCGCATCGGCCGCGCGCCCGACAAGCTGATCGACGGCAAGAGCATCATGGCGGTGATGATGCTGGCGGCAGGCAAGGGCACCCAGGTGCACCTGATGACCGAGGGCGAGCAGGATGACGAAGCCCTGGAAGCGCTGGTGGCGCTGATCAACAACTACTTCGACGAAGGTGAATGAAGGCCGCTGGGGCCCGGCCAGGCCGGAGGCGGCACCAATCAGCAATGCCTTGAACCGTGCCGCCCTGCCAGCACCAGCGCTATCGCCAGTCCAGCCAGGCGATACCGCGGGCCAGCAGCAACGCCGTGCCGGCGATTGACAGCAAGCCGCCCAGCGCCAGCCGGAGGGCGTGTTCCCACAAGTCCAGGCCCAATGGCGATCAAATGCCACCAGCGGTGAGTTTTTCCGGGTCCAGCAGTGCTTCGAGCTGATCGCGCGACAGGTCGGTATGTTCCAGTGCTACATCGATGATCGGGCGGCCCTGCTGGTAAGCGGTCTTGGCGATTTCGGCGGCCTTGAGGTAGCCGATGATCGGGTTCAGCGCGGTGACGAGGATCGGGTTGCGCGCCAAGGCTTCCTTGAGCTTGCCCTCGTTTACCTTGAAGCTGGCAATCGCCTTGTCGGCCAGCAGGCGGCTGGCGTTGGCCATCAGCTCGATGCTCTCCAGTAAGTTGCGGGCGATCACCGGCAGCATCACGTTCAACTCGAAGTTGCCCGATTGCCCGGCCACAGCGATGGTGGCGTCATTACCAATGACCTGGGCGGCGACCATGGCAGTGGCTTCCGGGATGACCGGGTTGACCTTGCCCGGCATGATCGACGAACCCGGCTGCAGGCCCTGCAGCTCGATTTCGCCCAGGCCAGCCAAGGGGCCTGAGTTCATCCAGCGCAGGTCGTTGGCAATCTTCATCAGCGCCACGGCGGTGGTCTTGAGCTGGCCAGACAGCGCCACGGCGGTGTCCTGGGAGCCGATCAGCGCGAACAGGTTATGGCCAGGGGTGAACTCAACGTTGGTAAGCCCGCTCAGTTGGCGCGCAAAGCCGGCGGCGAACTGTGGGTGGGCGTTGATCCCGGTACCCACTGCGGTGCCACCCTGGGCCAATGCCTGCAGGCTCGGCAGGGTCGCTTCGAGATGTGCTCTGGCGCCATTGACCTGCGCAGCCCAGCCATCGAGCACCTGGCTCATGCGCACTGGCATGGCGTCCATCAGATGGGTGCGGCCGGTCTTTACATACTGATGCACCTGGCGTGACTTGGCCTCGATCACCTGAACGAGGTGGCTCAACGCCGGCAGCAGTTGCTCATGCAGCGCCAGCGCGGCGCTGACATGAATGGTGGTAGGGATGATGTCGTTGCTGCTCTGGCCACAGTTGACGTGGTCATTGGCATTGACCGGCTCACCGAGCACCCGGCTGGCCAAGGTGGCGATCACCTCGTTCGCGTTCATGTTCGAGCTGGTCCCCGAGCCGGTCTGGAACACATCCACCGGAAAGTGCTGGATGAAATCTGCGCCCAGCAATTGCTCGACCGCCTCGACGATGGCCTGGCCCTGCCCTGGCGACAGCTGCTCCAGCTCGATGTTGGCCCGGGCCGCAGCGGCCTTGGCCAGCAACAAGGCGCGGATGAACTGGGCGGGCATGCGCTGGCCGCTGATCGGAAAGTTATCTACCGCGCGCTGGGTCTGCGCGCCATACAGGGCCCTGGCCGGCACCTGCAGCTCGCCCATGCTGTCACGCTCGATACGGGTATCACTCATGTTCAAATCCTTGCATCAGTTCATCGGGAGAAATCGACGGCAGCAGCCGGCAGTTGGCCAGCTGCAAGGCATAAGGCTGCCAGCGCAGGTTCCCCTCGTGGCGATCGAGGTTGCGCAGGTCCAGCAACGGTCGCCAGGCCTGGTCCAGGCACAGGCAGCGCCAATGCCACGGCAACATGCGGTCGCAGGCGGTATCCAGCAGCAGGCGGAAGGAGGTCAGCGCCACGGTCCATGGCGAAGTTTCGGTGCAGCACACCAGGTAACGGCCTTCGGCCAGGTAGTGCTCGATCAGGCGCGGCTCATCAGGTTCGAGGGCGCAGCGGATCCGCCGGCTGAGCCAGCGCCAGTTTTCCAGGTAAGGCAGTTCGCGCAGGACGGGTTTCATGAACATCATCGCCAAGTTGCAAGATAATGATATTCATTATTGATTGATAAACAGAATCAATTCAAGCATCAGCCCAGCAAAGAAAAACCCGGCACGATGGCCGGGCTTAATTGACGCTGGGCATTCCTGCCCCGATGTCAGCTACCAGCGACCGTCATTCGCTCGATCAGGACCGACCCCGTGTGAATATTGCTACGGGTTTCGAGATCACAGCCAACTGCAACAATTTGCTGGAACATGTCTTTCATATTGCCGGCGATCGTCACTTCCTGTACGGCATGTTGAATCTCGCCGTTCTCGATCCAGAAGCCCGCCGCACCCCGCGAGTAGTCGCCAGTCACCATGTTCAGCCCATGGCCCATCAGCTCGGTCACCAGCAGGCCACGGCCCATGCGCCGGATCAGCGCCGCCTGGTCTTCGACGCCGTGAGTGACATACAGGTTGTGCACGCCCCCGGCGTTGGCAGTGCTTGGCAAGCCGAGCTTACGTCCGGAGTAGGTACCCAGCAGGTACGACACCAGCTCGCCTTTATCGACGAACGGCTTCGCGTAGGTCGCCAGGCCGTCACCGTCGAATGCGGCGCTGCCCAGCGCGCGAGGAATGTGGGGGCGCTCGTCGAGTGTCAGCCAGGACGGGAACAGGCGCTGTCCGATAGCGCCATCGAGGAACGACGACTTGCGGTACAGGTTGCCGCCCGAGATGGCCGACAGGAAACTGCCGAACAGGCCACCCGCCAGCTCGGCGGAAAACAGCACGGGCACTTCACAGGTCGGCACCGGCCGCGCACCAAGTCGGCTGGCTGCGCGCTGCGCGGCGCGAGCGCCGATGCTGCGCGGGTCGGCCAGCATGTGGCCCTGGCGGTTCACGTCATACCAGTAGTCACGCTGCATCTGGCCTTCGCCTTCAGCGATCATCACGCAGCTCAGGCTGTGCCGGGTCGAGGCGTAGCCACCGATGAAGCCGTGGCTGTTGCCGTACACGCGGCAACCCTGGTGAGTGTTCAGGGTGGTGCCATCGGCATTGAGGATCCGCGTGTCAGCGTCGAATGCCGCCGCCTCGCAGGCCTGCGCCATCTCGATGGCCTTCTCCGGCTCGATGTCCCAGTCGTGATAGAGGTCGAGGTCGGGGATTTCGCGGGCCATCAGCGCGGCATCAGCCAGCCCTGAGCACTCGTCCTCGGAGGTGTGTTTGGCAATCGCCAGAGCAGCGGCCACGGTTTCCCGGATGGCATCCGGGCCACTGGCCGAAGTGCTGGCCGAGCCCTTGCGCTGGCCTACATAGAGGGTGATGCCGAAGCCCTGGTCGCGGTTGAATTCGACCGTCTCGACCTCGCGCTGACGCACCGTGGTGGACAGGCCCTGCTCCAGCGACACCGCCACTTCGCAGGCACTGGCGCCTTGCTTGCGTGCTTCTGCAATGATCGCCTCGACCTGCTCTTGCAACGCTGGCAGGTCCTTGGGGCCTACGCTCTGGACTGCACTCATGGTTTTCTCCACTCAAATTCTGCGTTCGGCGAGGGTCATTCTACGACCGGGCACGGACAAGCGGCCCCCGACTGGTTATCATGGCGGCGATTTCTAGCGGACTGCCACCATGGTTGATTCATACGACGACGCCTTCGACGGCGAAAAAAGCAAAACCCAGATCAAGCGCGAACTGCATGCGCTGGTCGAACTCGGCGAACGCCTGACCACGGTCAAGGCCGACACCCTGGCGCGCCTGCCGCTCACCGACGAGCTGCGCAAGGCCCTGGCCGACGCCAGCAAGCACACCGCCCACGGCGCACGCAAACGCCACATGTCGTTCGTCGGCAAGCTGATGCGCGACCAGGACCTGGACGCCATCCACGCCGTGCTCGAGCAGATCGACAGCTCCAGCCGCCAGTACAACGAGCGCTTCCACAACCTGGAACGCTGGCGCGACCGCCTGATCGACGGTAACGATGAAGACCTCGAGCGTTTCGTCAACGAATACCCCGAGACCGATCGCCAGCAACTGCGCTCGCTGATTCGTCATGCCCAGCACGAAAAGGCGCGGAACAAACCGCCTGCCGCTGCGCGCAAGGTGTTCAAATACATCCGCGATCTCGACGAGATGCAGCGCGGGCTGCGCTGACTGCCGACAGCGGGCTCCTGTAGGAGCGGCCTTGCGTCGCGAAAGGGTTGCGGAGCAGCCCCAGCCATTTCTGCTGTATCGCTGAATCCCGGGGCCGCTCTGCGGCCCTTTCGCGACACGAGACCGCTCCTGCAGGCAGCCCGCATCCTCAAGCGCCAGTACCGCCCACGGTAATCGCATCGAGCTTCAAGGTCGGCTGCCCGACGCCTACCGGCACCGATTGGCCGTCTTTGCCACACGTCCCCACCCCACTGTCCAGCGCCAGGTCGTTACCGACCATCGACACCCGGCTCATGGCCTCCGGCCCGTTGCCGATCAGGGTCGCGCCTTTCACCGGGGCGGTGATCTTGCCGTCTTCGATCAGGTAGGCTTCGCTGGTCGAGAATACGAACTTGCCACTGGTGATATCGACCTGGCCACCACCGAGGTTGGCGCAGTAGATACCCTTCTTCACCGAAGCAATGATTTCTTGTGGATCGCTCTTGCCGGCCCGCATGTAGGTGTTGGTCATGCGCGGCATCGGCAGGTGCGCATAAGACTCGCGGCGACCGTTGCCGGTAACCGCCATGCCCATCAGGCGTGCATTGAGCTTGTCCTGCATGTAGCCCTTGAGGATGCCGTTCTCGATCAACGTGGTGCATTCGGTCGGCGTGCCTTCGTCATCGACACTCAATGAGCCGCGGCGCCCCTCGAGGGTGCCGTCGTCGACGATGGTGCACAGGGGCGAAGCCACCTTCTCGCCGATCCGCCCACTGAATGCCGAGCTGCCTTTGCGGTTGAAGTCGCCTTCCAGGCCATGGCCGACCGCTTCATGCAGCAGCACGCCCGACCAGCCGGACCCCAGTACCACTGGCAAGGTACCGGCCGGGGCCGGGATGGCTTCGAGGTTCACCAGTGCCTGGCGCAGCGCTTCGCGGGCATAGCCCATGACGCGGTCTTCAGTGAAGAAGCGGTAGTCGGTACGCCCACCGCCCCCCTGCCCGCCACGCTCGCGGCGGCCATTCTGCTCGACGATGACGCTGACGTTGAAACGCACCAGCGGGCGCACATCAGCGGCCAGGCTACCGTCGGCGGCGGCAATCAGGATGCGCTCCCAGACGCCGGCCATGCTTACGCTGACCTGCTGGATTCGCGGATCGAGGGCACGGGTGGCCGCATCCACACGCTTGAGCAGCTCGACCTTCTCGGCACGGCTGAGCACATCCAGCGGATTGTCCGGCGCATACAGCGCCGTCACGTCCTGGCTGCGGAACGCCTGGACCGTGCCGTTCTGGCCGGCGCGGGAAATCGAGCGGGCCGCACGGGCCGCCGAGGTCAGCGCTTCGAGGTTGATGGCATTGCTGTAGGCGAAGCCGGTCTTCTCACCGGACTGGGCACGCACACCGACACCCTGGTCCAGATTGAAGCTGCCTTCTTTGACGATGCCGTCCTCCAGTGCCCAGGTTTCCGAGATCTGCCCCTGGAAATACAGGTCCGCCGCATCGATGCCGGGGCCTGCCAGCTCGCCCAGCACGCTCTGCAGGCTGTCGAGGGTGAGTCCGCCCGGGGCCAGGAGTTGCTCGCTGACGGTGGATAACATCTGGCTCATAGTCACTCCGAGGTGTGCGCAGGCCGCAAGGCGTCCTGCGAGAAAAAGCGCCGGTGCGTGGTTACCGGCATGCGCGCCCGAATGGACGCCTGTTCATCAATGTCACGCTCGGCGAGCAAAACCGCTTCGCCTTGCGCCTGTTCTGCGACGATCCGCCCCCAAGGGTCGACGATCGCGGCGTGGCCGTGGGTTTCCCGCGGGCCTGGATGGGTACCGCCTTGAGCTGCCGCCAAAACATAGCACTGGGTTTCAATGGCCCGGGCGCGGATCAGAACTTCCCAATGCGCTGCGCCTGTGACCGCAGTAAAGGCAGCCGGTGCCGTGATCAACTCCGCGCCTGCGCTGCGCAAGGCGCTGTACAGCTCGGGGAAGCGCAGGTCGTAACACACGCTGAGCCCCAATCGGCCTAGCGGCGTATCGGCCACCACCACCTGCGCACCATGGGCATAGTCATCCGACTCGCGGTAGCGACCACGGTTGTCAGCCACATCCACGTCGAACAGATGCAGCTTGTCATAGCGCGCCACCACTTCGCCGTGTTCGTCGATGAGCAGCGAACAGGCATGGGCCTTGGCTTCAGGCTGGCCTTGTGGTGGCAGCGGCAAGGTACCGGCGACAATCCATAATCTGAGGTCACGTGCGGTACGTTTCAACCACGGCAGGATCGGGCCTTCGCCCATGGCTTCGGCGCGGCCGATGGCGGCGGCATCCTTGCGGCCCATTGCCGCGAAGTTTTCCGGCAGCACCGCCAACCGAGCGCCGCCCAGGGCTGCCTGTTCGAGCAAGGCGCCTGCACGCTGCAGGTTGGCCAGCACATCGTCCTGGCTGACCATCTGGATGACCGCTGCCTTCATGGGCACTCCTGCAATTATTTATCGAACGGTTTCACAAACGTGATTTTAGGCTCTTTCACCGGCCCTTCGACGCGATAGTGCACACTGGCAAAACGCGACACACGGTCGCCGATCAGCCGGTCGACCAGGAACAGCGCGCCCCCGACCGCAGGCGCACCGACAATCAACGCGGCCAGTGGCAGGTTGTTGGTCACCGGCAGGGTCACCTGCAGGTTGGCAGCGACCCGATCGCGCACCAGGTCGAGGGTGCCATCGAGCTCAAAGTTGCTCGACGGCCCGGTCACGCTGATTGGCTCGCGGGTCACGTAGACGCCGCTACTGGCCACCAGCAGGCCCTTGACCCGGTCATAGGCCAGGCCCTTGTCGAACAGGTCGGAGAAGTCCAGGCGCAGGCGCCGGCCAATCGAGTTGAAGTTAAGCAGGCCGAACACGCGCAGGGCCTGTGCGCCACCCTCCACCTCGACGAACTGACCGCTGCGCAAGGCCGCATCCATGCTGCCAGAGAAGCGCTTGAGGCCGACCCAGGCGGGCGAACCCGGCCAACGGCCATCCACATCCAGGCGGAAATCGCGACTGGTCACGGTCGGGGCGAACCCCCAGGCCTTGAGCACATCGGCGAGGTTCTTGCCATCGAGCCGGCCTTTGTACCAGCTGCTGGTAGCCCCCGTTTCGCCTTCCCAACCGCCACTGCCATCGACATGCAAGCCTTTGAAGTCAAGGTCGATGTCTTGCGCAGCCACGCCCCGAGCGGTGGGGCGCAACTTCAGCGCGACATTGCCGAACAGGTCGTCGCCGCGGTACAGCTTGTCGATGCTCAGGTCCAGCGCCGGCACCTTGCGTGGGTCGAACGAGGCCAACGGGTCGGGGCCTTCTTCCGATTGGGTTTCAGCGGGGTCGGCGGGCGGTAGGCGCAGTGTCTGCAGGCGCACCACCATCGGTGCAGCCTTGGCATCTGGCAGGCGCGCGTTACCGATGACTTCCTTGCTGTCCAGGCGCAGGTCCCAGGCTGCGCCCCCCCGGGTCAGGCGCACGACGGCCTGGTTCAGGTTCATGCCGAAGGCCTTCAGCTGGCCGATGCTCAGGTCGACGCTCTGCAAGTTCTGCCGGGCATTGCCACCGGGGTCGTCACCAGCAAAGCGAGCGGCCTGTTCCTGCCAAGGGCCCAGGTCCAGGCTTTCCAGCCGCCCCTTGACCCGCAGCCCCTGAGCCGCTGGCAGCTGCGCCTGCCCGGAGCCAAGCAACAGTTCGCCACGGCCCTGGCCCAGCTTGTCGGCCGGTGCGGCGTAGGCGAAACGGGCCAGGTCGGCGTAAGCCGCATCGAATCGCCGCTCAGGCCCTTGCAGGTTCATGCTGAAACGACTGTCGCGGGTCTCCGCCGCCGCCTTGCCGAACGGAGCCGGCAGGTCGATGGCCAAGCCCTTGAGCGAAGAGCTGACGCTCAAGCTGTTATCACGACTGCCCAAATTGACTTGCAACTGGTACGGCAGGTCGCCTGAAGCGGGCAAGGTCTGCCTGAACTGCAACCAGTCGGTCAGGGACTTCAGCGAAGCCTGGCCGCTGGCGCTGATGCGCGTCTGCATCTGCTCGGGCTGGCCCTCGGCGCTGATCTGCGCAGTGACCGGCTTGCCGAACACCTGCAAGCTGATGTTCTTGCCGCTCAGCCCCTTGTCGAAGTCAAAGCTGAAGTCACCCTTGAGGCGCGTCAGGTCCAGGCTGGGCGGGGTCACCTTCAGACGTGCATCGGCAGTGGCGAAGTCCACCAGCACTTTTGGCCGCTCGCCATGGGCCAAGGGTACGTCGAGCTTCACATTGCCCTTGAGAGGGCCCTCGCCTTCCCAGCCGGCGAAGATCTCGCCAGTCCCGATCGGGGCTTCCTTGAGGATTTTCAGACCATCGCCAAGGCTGCCGTCGAAATTGCCGTCGAGGTACAGATGGCTGTGCTGGCCGCTGTCGACATGGGGAATATTCACGCTGACGTCGCTGACCTTGGTGTCGAGCAGCAAGCCCTTGCTGGCCTTGATGCGCACGCCGCTGTCTTCGATCAGCACATCGCCGTCCACCTGCTGCACCTGCGGCCAGCCTGGCTGGAAGTCGAGTGCGGCGTCGTGAACCTTGAAGAACAGGCTGATGCTGCGAGCCTCCGGGGTGGCGCCGTGGTTCAACGAACCCTGGTACTGGAAGTAGCCCTCATCGACGTTGCCCTTGACGATGGCGCTGCGCAGCCATTCGTCGAGGGCCGGGCTCAGCACTTCGGGCAGGTACTTGGCGGTATAGCGGCCATCGCCTTCGGTCAGGCCGACCCGCAGGTCCATGTAGCTTTCGGTGCCTTCGTCGAACAGCAGGCGAATCAGGAAATCGCCAGCGATCTTGCCCTCCTCGCCCAGCACCTTGAGGTAGGGGGCGATGAGGGTGAAACCATGCTTGTCGAGCGCCCAGGTCAGGCGCGCATTGGCCTTCTGGTATTGCCAGGGTTTGGCGAAGATCGGGTACAGGTGCAGCATGAATGCGTCAGTATCCAGCCGCAGCTCGCCATGCCCGAGGTCGCCGCTGATGCTGCCGCTGACATTGCCAGCTGCCGGTGCGCCATGATAGGCATCGAAACCGACCCTCTCCAGGTTGGCTGCGAACTGCAGCCGCTGGTCGCCCTCGGCGTTTGGCCGTGCTTCCAGCCGAACGTTGCGCAGCGCCCCGGTGACGTTCAGCCCATCGACCACGGCCATGAGCTTGTCCGACAAGGGTGCCAGGGCATCGATCAGCGGGGTCAACGGGGTGAGGTCAAGGCGGTCGGCCTGCACCTGCCAGGTTTCGTCGGCCGGGTCGTCGCCCAGGCGCTGGTTCACTTGCAGGTGCGATTCCCAGCGGCTCTTGCCGATGCTCGCCGCGAGTGAATCCACCAGCACATCGAAACCCTGATCCCGGCGCTGGAACCAGGCGGTCAACGCGAGGTTGTCCAGGGCCACCGCCTTGCGCTCGGCGTAGGCACCGCGCAGTTGCGGTGCATTGAGGCGCACCACTGCCTGCTGCAACTGGCCCTTGCTCCAGTCGACCCAGAACTCGCCACCGGCCTTCAGCGCTTCCGCCCGCCACTGGCCCAGCAAAGCGGGAGGCAACCACCGCGCCCAGTCGCTTTGCGGCAGGCTCAGGTAAGCCTCGACCGCGCCATCGCGCCAGGCTTTGGCATTTGCCCGGCTGCGCAGATTGAGCGCCAGCGGCTGGCCGTCGGGCAAGGTCGCCCGCAGGTCGAGGGCCTGGCGTGAAGCCCCGGCTTGCAGGCCGACGCTGACATAGGTAAGGGTCAACGGGTCACGCTGCCAGGGCTGCAAGGTGACCTGGCTGTCGAACACATCGATGCGGCCCAATTGACGCAAGCGCTGCAGCAACTCGGCAGGATCCAGCGGCGCGTCATCCTTTTTTGGCAACCCTTCAAGGGCCCAGCCACCCTGCTCGTCCTCGCGCAGAATCAGTTGCAGGCCACCGAGTTCGATGCGCGCCAGGCGCACTTCGCGGGAGGTCAGGCTGGCCCACAGGTCCGGTACCACCTTGACGTCATCCAGGCGCAGGGCCGATGCGCCCTCGCCCAGTTGCAGGTCACGCACGCGCAACACCGGCGCCAGGCCGCTCCAGCGCCCTTCCAGCGCCCCGACATGCACGGGTAGACCAAGCGCCTGTTCAGCCTTGCTCTCGACATCGCCACGGTATTCGGCCACCAGCGGCACCAGCTCGCGACCGAGGCTGACATACAATGCCACCAGCACCGCGAGCAAGGCACAGATGCCCAGCCCCCAACGGGTCAAGGCGACAAGAACGCGGTTCAGACGTCCCATGGCCATGGCCCTCCAGGTCGTTTATCCATGATGGCCCGACGTGCCGGGCTTGCCAGCCAGCGCCATCCGGGGCGGGTATCAGAAAGCCTCAGAGCAGCACCACATCGTATTGTTCCTGCGAATACATCGACTCGACCTGAAAGCGAATGGTTCGGCCAATGAAGGTCTCCAGTTCGGCAACGTTGCCGGACTCTTCGTCCAGCAGGCGATCGACCACCTTCTGATTGGCCAGCACACGATAACCCTCAGCCTGGTATGCACGGGCTTCGCGGAGGATCTCGCGGAAGATCTCGTAACAGATGGTCTCGGGAGTCTTCAGCTTGCCGCGCCCCTGACAGGCGATGCATGGCTCGCAGAGAACCTGTTCGAGGCTTTCACGGGTGCGCTTGCGGGTCATCTGCACCAGGCCCAGCTCGGTGATGCCGATGATGTTGGTCTTGGCATGATCCCGCTCCAGCTGCTTTTCCAGGGTGCGCAGCACCTGGCGCTGGTGCTCTTCGTCTTCCATGTCGATGAAGTCGATGATGATGATCCCGCCGATGTTGCGCAGGCGCAGCTGCCGAGCGATGGCCGTGGCGGCTTCGAGGTTGGTCTTGAAGATGGTTTCTTCCAGGTTGCGGTGGCCGACGAACGCACCGGTATTGACGTCAATGGTAGTCATCGCTTCGGCCGGGTCGACCACCAGGTAGCCGCCGGACTTGAGCGGCACCTTGCGCTCCAGGGCGCGCTGGATTTCGTCCTCGACCCCGTACAGGTCGAAGATTGGCCGCTCGCCTGGATAATGCTCCAGCCGATCAGCGATCTCCGGCATCAGCTCGGCGACGAACTGCGTGGTTTTCTGGAAGGTTTCCCGCGAATCGATACGAATCTTCTCGATCTTCGGGTTGACCAGGTCACGCAGCGTGCGCAAGGCCAGGCCGAGGTCTTCATAAATGACCGTGGGCGCGCCGCAGGTCTGGATCTGGCTGCCGATCTGCTCCCACAGGCGGCGCAGGTAACGGATGTCCTGGAGGATTTCTTCAGCCCGCGCCCCCTCGGCAGCGGTGCGCAGGATGAAGCCCCCTGCGTCCTTGATGTTCTCGCTGTCCATACAGTCGCTGACCACCTGCTTGAGGCGCTCGCGTTCGGCTTCGTCTTCGATCTTCAGCGAAATGCCGACATGGCTGCTGCGTGGCATGTACACCAGGTAACGCGAGGGGATCGACAGCTGCGTGGTCAGGCGCGCACCCTTGGTGCCGATCGGATCTTTGGTCACCTGCACCACCAGGGCCTGGCCCTCGTGCACCAGTGCGGTGATGTTCTCCACCGCCGAGCCTTCGCGCTGGGATATTTCCGACGCATGGATGAACGCCGCGCGCTCCAGGCCGATGTCGACGAATGCCGCCTGCATGCCCGGCAGCACCCGCACGACCTTGCCCTTGTAGATATTGCCGACGATGCCGCGACGCTGGGTGCGCTCGACATGCACTTCCTGCAGCACCCCGTTTTCCACCACCGCCACGCGTGATTCCATCGGGGTGATGTTGATCAGGATCTCTTCACTCATGGCAGGCTCTCGTCAAAGGTCTCGGGTAATGATGGATCGCTATCGGATGTCTGGCTAGCGCTGTGCCGATACCCCATGTTGCTGCCAGCATGGGATCGAAAACGCCGCGAGCAAGCGGGCAGTTTCGAACAGCGGAAGGCCGACCACGGCCGAGTAGCTGCCCTCAAGCTGCTGCACGAAGACTGCACCCAACCCCTGAATCGCGTAGCCGCCTGCCTTGTCCAGTGGCTCGCCGGTTTCCCAGTAGCGCTGCGCTTCTTCAGGGCTGATTTCGCGAAAATACACATGGGTACCGACGCATGCTTCTTCCCAACGCGTTCCATCGGTCACGGCCACGGCCGTGATCACCTGATGGCGGTCGCCGGAAAGCTTGGCGAGCATGGCCAAGGCGTCGTCACGGTCACGCGGTTTACCGAGGATTTCTCCGAGAGAAGACACCACCGTGTCAGCCCCCAACACCACGCCTGGTCCGTCCAGCCTGGCGAAACCGGCGGCAGCCTTGGCACGCGCCAAGCGCAAGGCATAGTCTGGAATGCCTTCGCCGGGCAGTGGCGTTTCATCGATGGGCGCACTGACAACAGTGAACGGCACGCCGATCTGGCCGAGCAGTTCACGCCGGCGCGGTGAGCCGGAGGCGAGGTAGAGTGGTTTCATCTGGACATCTCCCTGTCAGTGGCAGCGCCGTCAGTTGATGCGCAAACGTCGGCGCAGGTCGCGCAGGGCGAAGCTGATCCATGGCCAGAGCAAGGCACTGATCACGGCCGGCCAGACCAGCGCCAGGGTTGGCAGGCGATTGCCGGTGAGCGCACTGAGCCACAGCTGGATCAGCTGGGCGATACCGAAGATCACCAGGATCACCAGGCTCTGCTGCCACAGCGGGAACATGCGCAGGCGCTGCTGCAGCGACAGCACGAGGAACGTGATGAGCGTGAGGATGAGCGCGTTCTGCCCCAGCAAGGTGCCGTACAGTACGTCCTCGGCCAGCCCCAGAATGAAAGCGGTGGTCATGCCAACCTTGCCTGGCACGTTCAAGGTCCAGAACGACACCAGCATCGCCAGCCACATGGGCCGGAACACTTCAAGGAACTGCGGCATGGGTGAAACGCTGAGCAGCAGGCCGATGGCGAACGTCAGCCAGATGACCCAACCGTGATTACGGCGCGACTTGGCCATCATTGTCTCCGGGGATGGGCGGGGGCCGCAGGCGCGGCGGCAGGGCTGCCGGGCGCTGCAGCCGGGGGCGCTGCAGCCGGGGCCGCAGGCGCCTGACCCGTAGCGGCCGGCCCGGCTGGCTGTGCCGGGGCTGGGGCAACTGCCGGCTGCTCGGCATTGGCAGCAGGTTGGCCAGTGCCCTTGCGATCGGCCTCTTCCTGGGCGATGGCTGCTTCGGTGGCACGCTGCTCCGGTGTACGGCGGTCACTGAACACCAGCAACATGTAGCGGCTGCGGTTGAGCGCGGCGGTTGGAATGGCGCGGACGATGGCAAACGGCTGGCCGGAATCGTGGATCACTTCGTTGACCGTGGCCACCGGGTAGCCGGCCGGGAAACGCTGGCCCATGCCAGAGCTCACCAGCAGGTCACCTTCCTTGATGTCGGCGGTGTCGGCGACATGGCGCAACTCGAGACGCTCCGGGTTGCCGGTGCCGCTGGCGATGGCGCGCAGGCCGTTGCGGTTGACCTGCACCGGAATGCTGTGGGTCGTGTCGGTCAACAGCAGGACCCGCGAGGTATACGGCATCAGCTCGACCACCTGGCCCATCAGGCCACGGGCATCGAGTACCGGCTGCCCCAGGAACACACCATCGCGCTCACCCTTGTTGATCAGAATGCGGTGGGTGAACGGATTGGGGTCGACGCCGATCAGCTCGGCCACTTCGACCTTTTCGTTGACCAGCGCCGAGGAGTTGAGCAACTCACGCAAGCGCACGTTCTGCTCCGTCAGGGCCGCCAGCTTCTGCAGGCGCCCTTGAAGCAGCAGGGCTTCGGTCTTGAGTTTTTCGTTTTCAGCGATCAGCTCGGTGCGGCTGCCGAACTGGCCGGCCACGCCTTGCCACATCCGCTGCGGCAGGTCGGTGATCCAGTACGATTCCATGAGCACCAGGCCCATCTGGCTGCGCACCGGCTTGAGCACGTCGAAACGCGCGTCGACAACCATCAGCGCGACCGACAGCACTACCAGTACCAGCAGGCGAACGCCCAGCGAAGGGCCCTTGGAGAAAAGCGGTTTAATGGGCCGTTCCTCGTGGACGACTCAGGAGGTCATTGGACATGGGACAACGCACCAGCCTGGTTGCGGGTTGACGGAAACGACGCCGCGATGGACGCCAGCCAGCGCATACAGGTAGCACTGCGCGTGCTACCTGTAAACCGGGCTTTCGAAAGCAGCGGGGGATCACTCGCTGGAGAGCAGGTCCATCGCGTGCTTGTCCATCATCTCCAGGGCGCGACCACCGCCACGGGCGACACAGGTCAGCGGGTCTTCGGCGACGATCACCGGCAGGCCGGTTTCCTGCGCCAGCAGTTTGTCGAGGTCACGCAGCAGCGCGCCACCACCGGTCAGCACCAGGCCGCGCTCGGCGATGTCGGAGGCCAGCTCCGGCGGCGATTGCTCCAGGGCGCTCTTGACCGCCTGGACGATGGTCGCCAGGGATTCCTGCAGGGCTTCCAGGACTTCGTTGGAGTTCAGGGTGAAGGCGCGTGGTACGCCCTCGGCCAGGTTACGGCCGCGCACGTCGACTTCGCGCACCTCGCCGCCCGGGTAGGCGGTGCCGATTTCCTGCTTGATACGCTCGGCGGTGGATTCGCCGATCAGGCTGCCGTAGTTGCGGCGCACATAGGTGACGATGGCTTCGTCGAAGCGGTCGCCGCCAACCCGGACGGACTCGGCATAGACCACGCCGTTCAGCGAGATCAGTGCGATTTCGGTGGTGCCGCCACCGATATCGACGACCATCGAGCCACGGGCTTCTTCGACCGGCAGGCCGGCACCGATGGCAGCGGCCATTGGCTCTTCGATCAGGAACACTTCACGGGCACCGGCACCCAGGGCCGACTCGCGAATGGCGCGGCGCTCTACCTGGGTCGATTTGCACGGTACGCAGATGAGCACGCGTGGGCTCGGCTGCAGGAAGCTGTTCTCGTGAACCTTGTTGATGAAGTACTGCAGCATTTTTTCACAAACGCTGAAGTCGGCGATGACGCCGTCCTTCATCGGACGAATGGCAGCAATGTTGCCAGGCGTGCGGCCCAGCATGCGCTTGGCTTCGGTACCGACGGCGACGACGCTTTTCTGGTTGCCGTGGGTACGGATGGCAACAACCGAGGGCTCATTCAGGACGATACCGCGCTCACGCACGTAAATAAGGGTGTTGGCAGTACCCAGGTCGATGGAAAGATCGCTGGAAAACATGCCACGCAGTTTCTTGAACATGGGAAAGTGACCCTGGGGAAAGCGTGGGTAAAAAAGTGCGGCAAACTCTAACAATGGCAGGGATTTTGGGCAAGGAGCCAATATGTTAAATTGGCTGTTTTTCCGAGCACGCCAGCAGATGATCGCGGCCGTTGGACCGCCAAAATGCTGACATGTTCCTCACCGCGGACCCTATTCGGTTCTTTGTTTCCCCTGGAGATCACCATGGCGCTTGAACGCAGCGACGTGGAAAAGATTGCCCATCTGGCCCGTCTGGGCCTGAATGAAGGCGAACTGCCACGCATTACTGACGCCCTGAACAGCATTCTCGGCCTGGTCGACCAGATGCAAGCGGTCGACACCAACGGCATCGAGCCCCTGGCCCACCCCCTGGAGGCCAGCCAGCGCCTGCGTCCCGACCAGGTCACCGAAAGCAACCAGCGCGACGCCTACCAGGCCATCGCGCCAATGACCGAAAGCGGTCTGTACCTGGTTCCGAAAGTCATCGAGTAAGGGATAGAGCCTGCCATGCATGAATTGACCCTGGCCGAGATCGCCCGCGGACTCGCCGACAAGTCGTTTTCCTCCGAAGAGCTGACCGGCGCCCTGCTGGCGCGCGTCAAGCAGATCGACCCACAGATCAACAGTTTCATCAGCGTCACCGAAGAGCTGGCCCTGGGCCAGGCGCGTGCTGCCGACGCCCGTCGCGCCGCTGGCGAGAACGGTGCACTGCTCGGCGCACCGATTGCCCACAAGGACCTGTTCTGCACCCTCGGCGTGCGCACCAGCTGCGGCTCGAAGATGCTCGACAACTTCAAGGCACCGTACGACGCGACCGTGGTCGCCAAGCTGGCCGAAGCCGGCATGGTCACCCTGGGCAAGACCAACATGGACGAGTTCGCCATGGGTTCGGCCAACGAATCCAGCCACTACGGCGCGGTGAAGAACCCGTGGAACCTCGAGCACGTACCCGGCGGTTCGTCGGGGGGCTCGGCCGCTGCCGTGGCCGCACGCCTGCTGCCGGCCACCACCGGCACCGACACCGGCGGCTCGATCCGCCAGCCGGCGGCACTGACCAACCTCACCGGCCTCAAGCCGACGTACGGTCGTGTATCGCGCTGGGGCATGATCGCCTACGCCTCGAGCCTCGACCAGGGTGGCCCGCTGGCACGTACCGCCGAAGACTGCGCCCTGCTGCTGCAAGGCATGGCCGGCTTCGATGCCAAGGATTCCACCAGCATCGACGAGCCGGTGCCGGACTACAGCGCCGCCCTCAACGGCTCGCTGCAGGGCCTGCGCATCGGCCTGCCGAAGGAGTACTTCGGTGCCGGCCTCGACCCGCGCATTGCCGAGCTGGTCCAGGCCAGCGTCAAGGAGCTGGAAAAGCTCGGTGCGGTGGTCAAGGAAATCAGCCTGCCGAACATGCAGCATGCCATTCCGGCGTACTACGTGATCGCACCAGCAGAAGCCTCCTCCAACCTGTCGCGCTTCGACGGTGTGCGCTTCGGCTACCGCTGCGAAGAGCCGAAAGACCTGACCGACCTGTACAAGCGTTCCCGTGGCGAAGGCTTCGGTACCGAAGTGCAGCGCCGCATCATGGTCGGCACCTACGCCCTGTCGGCCGGCTACTACGACGCTTACTACATCAAGGCGCAGCAGATCCGCCGCCTGATCAAGAACGACTTCATGGCCGCCTTCGCCGAGGTCGACCTGATCCTCGGCCCGACCACGCCGAACCCGGCCTGGAAGCTTGGCGCCAAGAGCAGCGACCCGGTCGCCGCCTACCTGGAAGACGTCTACACCATCACCGCCAACCTGGCGGGCCTGCCAGGCCTGTCGATGCCAGCCGGCTTCGTCGATGGCCTGCCGGTCGGCGTGCAGCTGCTGGCACCGTACTTCCAGGAAGGCCGCTTGCTCAACGTCGCGCACCGTTACCAGCAAGTCACCGACTGGCACACCCGCGCCCCTAACGGCTTCTGAGGAATTCACACATGCAATGGGAAGTTGTGATCGGGCTGGAGATTCATACCCAGCTGTCCACCCAGTCGAAGATCTTCTCCGGCAGCGCCACCACCTTCGGCTCCGAGCCGAACACCCAGGCCAGCCTGGTTGACCTGGGGATGCCAGGCGCACTGCCGGTGCTGAACCAGGAAGCCGTGCGCATGGCCTGCATGTTCGGCCTGGCGATCGATGCCGAAATCGGCAAGCGCAACGTATTCGCGCGCAAGAACTACTTCTACCCGGACCTGCCCAAGGGCTACCAGATCAGCCAGATGGACCTGCCGATCGTCGGCAAGGGCCACCTGGACATCGCCCTGGAAGACGGCACCATCAAGCGCATCGGCGTCACCCGTGCCCACCTTGAGGAAGATGCCGGCAAGAGCCTGCACGAAGACTTCAGCGGCTCTACCGGCATCGACCTGAACCGCGCCGGCACGCCACTGCTGGAAATCGTCTCCGAGCCGGACATGCGCAGCGCCAAGGAAGCCGTGGCCTACGTCAAGGCTATCCACGCGCTGGTGCGCTACCTGGGTATCTGCGACGGCAACATGGCCGAAGGCTCGCTGCGCTGTGACTGCAACGTGTCGATCCGCCCGAAAGGCCAGGCCGAATTCGGCACCCGCTGCGAGATCAAGAACGTCAACTCGTTCCGCTTCATCGAGCGCGCGATCAACAGCGAGATCCAGCGCCAGATCGACCTGATCGAGGACGGCGGCAAAGTGGTGCAGGAAACCCGCCTGTACGACCCGAACAAGGATGAGACCCGCTCCATGCGCAGCAAGGAGGAGGCCAACGACTACCGTTACTTCCCCGACCCGGACCTGCTGCCGGTGGTGATCGAGGACAGCTTCCTCGAAACCGTCCGCGCCGGCCTGCCGGAGCTGCCACCGCAAAAGGTCGAACGCTTCCAGAGCCAGTACGGCCTGTCGGCCTACGACGCAAACGTGCTGGCTTCCAGCCGCGAACAGGCGGATTACTTCGAAGAAGTGGCGAAGATCGGTGGCGACGCCAAGCTGGCCGCCAACTGGGTCATGGTCGAGCTGGGCAGCCTGCTGAACAAGCTGGGCATCGAGATCGACCAGGCGCCGGTCAGCGCCGCACACCTGGGTGGCATGCTGCTGCGCATTCGCGACAACACCATCAGCGGCAAGATTGCCAAGACTGTGTTCGAGGTAATGGCAGCGGGCGAAGGCGATGCCGACAGCATCATCGAAAGCAAGGGCCTCAAGCAGGTGACCGACACCGGTGCGATCGACAAGATGCTCGACGAAGTGCTCGCTGCCAACGCCGAACAGGTCGAACAATATCGTGCCGCTGACGAGGCCAAGCGCGGCAAGATGTTCGGCTTCTTCGTCGGCCAGGCGATGAAGGCCTCCAAAGGCAAGGCCAACCCGGGGCAGGTGAACCAATTGCTCAAGGCCAAGCTCGAAGGGTGATTGTTTTACCCCTCTGAATCTTGCGAGGGCTTCGCCCTCGTTCGCGGGCACGCCCGCTCCCACAGGTGCAGCGCCGCTATCACATGCGGCGATATACCTGTGGGAGCGGGCGCGCCCGCGAATGGCCATATAGGAGAGCACCTGACTTGCTAAAACGTTCCCTCGGCACCCTGGCCCTGTTCTCCTTCCTGGCCGGCTGCGCCAGCCACGACATCGACCCCCGCGGTTACAACGAAACCGGCACCGCGTCCTACTACGGCTCGCGCCACCACGGCAAACGCACTGCCAGCGGCGAACCGTTCAACCAGCACGGCCTCACTGCCGCCCACCGCAGCCTGCCATTCGGCAGCCGCGTGCTGGTCACCAACCTGGCCAACGATCGCAGCGTGGTGGTCCGCATCAACGACCGCGGCCCGCATACCCGAGGCCGACTGATCGACCTGTCACGTGCTGCAGCAGAAAAAATCGGCATGCTCCGTAGCGGAACGGCGCGCGTCCGGGTACAAGGTCTGAGCGATTGACCTGCCACCTGCCCTGACTGGAGCCCCATCATTTTCGACCTGGCCACCCTCCCCACCTTCAGCCTGCTGCAAATGGGCGCTGCCCTGCTGCTGCTGATCGCCGGTGCCGAACTGCTGGTGCGTGCGGCGCTGCGCCTGGCCGAACGCCTGCGCGTGCGCCCCTTGATCATCGGCCTTAGCCTGGTGGCCTTCGGCAGTACCGCACCGCAGTTGACCGTGAGCCTGCAAGCCGCCTATCAAGGTGCGCCCGACGTGGCCGTGGGCAGCGTGATCGGCAGCAACATCTTCAACGTACTGGTCATCCTCGGCCTGGCCGCGCTGATCATTCCACTGCGGGTATCGCGCCAGCTGGTGCGCCTGGACATCCCGCTGATGATTGCCGCCAGCGCCCTGGTCTATGCGCTCTGTGGCAATGGCCACCTGGGCCGGGCCGAAGGGTTGCTGTTGCTGCTCGCCCTGGCGGGCTACCTGGCCATGCTCTGGCACCAATCGCGCCATTATGCCCGCACCTATCCGGCCCAGGATGCCAGCGCAGCGCGCGCTGGGCGCTTCTGGTCCGGGGCGCTGCTACAGGTGCTGTTCGGCCTTGGCCTGTTGAGCCTGGCCGGCCACCTGCTGCTGGAGGCGGCCATTGAAGTGGCCACCGATCTCGGACTGTCCGAGCGGGTCATCGGCCTGACGGTGGTCGCCGTGTGTACATCCCTGCCCGAGCTTGCCGCCGCGCTGATTGCCGCCATTCGCGGCGAGCGGGAGATTGCCGTCGGCACGGTGATCGGCAGTAATCTGTTGAACTTGCTGGGTGTGCTCGGCCTGACCGCACTGATAACACCCGAGCCGCTGACCATCTCGCCCAATGCGCTGGCATTCGACCTGCCGGTGATGCTGGGTGTCGCGGCCCTGAGCCTGCCGGTGTTCTATTCGGGCTACCGGATCACCCGCAGCGAGGGGCTGGTATTCCTCTGCCTGTACCTGGTCTATGGCCTGCATGTGGCAGCCTTCACCATGGGCATGCCACTGGCCGGGCGGCTGGAGCGGTTGATGCTGTTCTATGTGCTGCCGGTGCTGGGCACGGTGTTGCTGTACACCACCGCCCGAGCCTGGCGCAGGCAGCACTGACAGGCCAGGCCTGCTTTGACTATCTTCCCTGCCGAGCCTTCTTCAACTTGAAGGCCACCCACAGCACTGCAATCCACGCAGGGATCAGCATCACCGAGATGCGGATCGGCGGGGTCAGGTACATCACCACCAGAATCAGCACGATGAACGCCAGGCACAGGTAGTTGGTCAGCGGGTGCCCCCAGCTCTGGTAGAACGGGTTGACCCCGGCCGCCAACTTGGCCTTGCGGAACTTCAGGTGGGTGATGCTGATGCTGGCCCAGTTGATCACCAGCGCCGACACCGCCAACGCCATCAGCAGGCCGAACGCCTCGCCAGGCATCAGGTAGTTGATCAGCACGCACATGCCGGTCGCAAAGGCTGAAACAGCCAACGCCGTCAGGGGCACGCCGCTGCGGCTGACCTTGAGCAACTGGCGCGGCGCATCACCTTGGCTGGCCAGGCCGAACAGCATGCGACTGTTGGCGTACACACAGCTGTTGTACACCGACAACGCAGCGGTCAACACCACGATGTTGAGGATGGTCGCCACCAGGTCGCTGTCCAGTTCGTGGAAGATCATCACGAACGGGCTGCCGCCTTGCACCACCTTCTGCCAAGGGTACAGCGACAGCAGCACGGCCAGGGCACCGATGTAGAAGATCAGGATGCGGTAGACCACCTGGTTGGTTGCCTTGGGGATGCTCTGGCGCGGGTTGTCGGCCTCGGCGGCGGTAATGCCGACCAGCTCCAGGCCACCGAAGGAGAACATGATCACCGCCAGCGCCATCACCAGCCCGGTCACACCATTGGGGAAGAACCCGCCGTACTGCCACAGGTTGGCCACGCTGGCATCCGGGCCGCCGTGGCCGCTGGCGAGCATCCAGGCGCCGAAACCGATCATGCTGACGATCGCTACCACCTTGACCAAGGCGAACCAGAACTCCATTTCGCCATAGACCTTCACCTGGGTGAGGTTGATCAGGTTGATCACCACGAAGAAGATCGCCGCCGTGGCCCAGGTCGGGAACGCCGGCCACCAGTACTGCACATAGATACCCACGGCCGTGAGCTCGGCCATGCCGACCAGCACGTAAACCACCCAATAGTTCCAACCGGAAACGAACCCGGCGAACTCGCTCCAGTATTGGTGGGCGAAGTGGCTGAAGCTGCCGGCGACAGGCTCCTCGACCACCATCTCTCCCAATTGGCGCATGATGAAGAAAGCCATCAGACCGGCGATGGCGTAGCCCAGCAAAACGGCGGGACCCGCCAGCTGGATGGTCTGGGCGATGCCCAGAAACAGCCCGGTACCGACGGCGCCACCCAGCGCAATCAGCTGGATATGGCGATTCTTCAGCCCGCGCTTCAGCGGCTCGGGCGTGCTCTGGTCTTGCATGAAGTGTCCTTTGGCTCAGTGAGGCAGTGTTGTTGCTGTTGTTTTGCAGTCAAGGATCTAGATCCATCCGCCCCACTGCAAGATGAAAATACCAATATTGGTGGTGATCGCCGCCATTAACGTGGTTATCACGATGATCGAGGCCGCCAGTTCATGGTTGCCGTTGGCGGCGCGAGCCATGACGTAGCTGGCCGCCGCCGTCGGGCTGCCGATGTAGAGGAACAGGATGCCCAGCTCGGCCCCCCGGAAGCCGCACAACCAGGCACCCAAGGTGCCGATCAGCGGCAGCAGGACCATCTTCACCAGGCTCGCATCGATGGCCAGCCTGCCGCTGTCGCGCAGGGCCGCCAATGACAGGGTGCCACCGATGCAGATCAGCGCCAGCGGCAGGGTCATCTGCGCCAGGTAGTCGCCAGACGTCAGCAGCCAGTTCGGCAGCGGCACCTGGCCGTAGGCCAAGGGCGTGGCCACCAGCACACTGATGATCAGCGGATTGCTCAGGATGCTCTTGCAGATGCTCCACGGGTCGGACTTGAGGTCCGGGCTGTACACCGCCAGCACCACCGCCGACAGGGAGTTGTACATGAGGATCACCAGCCCGGCGAGCACCGCCCCCAGGGAGATGCCGTAATCGCCATAGAGGCTCGCAGCCAGGGCCAGGCCGATCACGCCGTTGTTGCCGCGGAACGCACCCTGGGTGTAGATGCCACGGTCGGCCAGAGGGCTGCGCCAGATGGCCATGCCCCAGGCCACGGCAAAGCCGACCAGGGTGGCGACCACGAAGTAGAGGATGACCCTGGGCTGTACCGCGGTGGCCAGGTCGGCGTGGTAGATGCCCAGGAACAGCAACGCTGGCATGCAGACGTTGAACACCAGCTGCGAGGCGACGCGGTTGAAGTTGTCGTCGATCAGGTGGATACGTTTGAGCAGCACGCCCATGAACAGCATGGCGAAGACGGGGGCCGTGATGTTCAACGTCTGGATAAGAAGGGCGAGCATGCGCAAGCGGTCCTGATGGGGTTGCCGTTAGGCGGCTAATGATACGCCAACGCGTCAGGAATTGCGGGGATCGAGCAGGACTTTAAACATGTTTCTGACTCTTCGCGGGCACGCCCGCTCCCACAGGGGATATGCGACCCTTGTGGGAGCGTGCATGCCCGCGAAGAAGCCAACGTCGGATCAGCGCCGAACGGGGCGCTTCTGCAGTTTGCGCTGCAGGGTGCGACGGTGCATGCCCAGCGCCCGCGCAGTAGCGGAGATATTGCCCTCGTGCTCATTCAGCACGCGCTGGATGTGCTCCCACTGCAGGCGGTCCACCGACATCGGGTTTTCCGGCACCAGCGAGTCCAGGTCGGCATGTTCCGACAGCAGTGCCGCCAGTACGTCGTCGGCGTCGGCCGGCTTGCACAGGTAGTTGCAGGCGCCGCGCTTGACCGCCTCGACGGCGGTGGCGATGCTCGAGTAACCGGTCAGGATCACCACGCGCATCTCCGGGTCCAGCTGCAGCAGCTTGGGCAGCAGCACCAGGCCCGAGTCGCCTTCCATCTTGAGGTCCAGCGTGGCGTAGTCCGGCAGGTCCTGCTGGGCCAGAAGCAGGCCTTCCTCGGCAGAGCTGGCAGTGCTCACACGGAAACCGCGGCGGCTCATGGCCCGGGCCATGACCCGGGTAAAGGTGGCGTCATCGTCCACCAGCAACAGGTGCGGCAGCTCTTCGCCTTCGACCTGGTTTTCTTCGCTCATCATTCATCTCCTCGCTTGCCATGGGGCAGGCGCAGTTCGGTCAGGGTGCCACCCTGTTCATGACTATAGAGTTTCACCGAACCGCCCGCACGGGTCACGCTGGCCTTGCTCAAGAACAGGCCCAGGCCGAAGCCTTTGCCTTTGGTGGTAATGAAGGGTTTGCCGATTGCTTCGGCGATGGCCGGCGGTACACCGGGGCCATGGTCGCGGATGCTGATCAGGATGTCCTGGGCGTCCCAGTCCAGGGTGACCTGCAGGTCATCGGGGCAGGCATCGGCGGCATTGTTCAACAGGTTCAGCAGCGCCTGGGTCAGGTCCGGTGGCGGCGTCAGGCGCGGTACCAGGCCGTCGCGCAGGCGCTGGAAGCGGTAGCTGGCCTCCGGGCGCATCAGGTGCCAGCGGTTCAACGCTTCGTCGAGCCAGGCGGTGACGTCCTGTTCGACCACCGCCAGACGGCGGTTGGCCTCGGCGGCGCGCACCAGTTGCTGCAGGGTTTCCTTGCACAGCTTGACCTGGTCCTGAAGGATCTGCAGGTCTTCCTGAAGCAGTGGGTCGGTGTGGTCCTGGCGCATTTCATTGAGCAGCACGCTCATGGTCGCCAAGGGTGTGCCCAGTTCGTGGGCCGCGCCGGCAGCCTGGGTGGCCACGGCCAGCAACTGTTCGTCACGCAGGCTTTCTTCGCGGCGCTCGGAGCGCAGTTGCTCCTGACGGCGCAGCTCTTCGGCCATGCGCGCGGCAAAGAAGGTGATCACGGCGGCGGCCAGGGCGATACTCAGCCACATGCCGTAGACCTGCATCTTGTCCCGCGCCATCGGCAGCCCCTCGAGCGGGTAGAACTGCACCAGCAGCAGGCTGTAGGCGGTCAGGGCGATGCCCGATAGGATCAGCGAATACAGCCACGGCAAGGTCACCGCAGCGATGGCCAGCGGCACCAGGTAATAGGACACGAACGGGTTGGTCGAGCCACCCGAGTAGTACAGCAAGGCACTGTGGATCAGCAGGTCGCAGGCCAGCTGCAAGGCATATTCGGTCTCGGTGACCGGCAGCGACAGGCGCAGGCGCAGGGCGGTGAAGGCGCAGAGCAGCGACGACAGGGCCAGGGTAGCAGCCAGCGAAAGCCACGGCAGCGGCAGCAGGTCGGTCCAGTAGGCGACGCCCACGGAGCCTGCCTGGGCGGCCAGGACCAGAACGCGAATGACAGTCAGGCGCCAGAGGTTCTGGCGTGTTGCGGACAACGGTTGTGCGGCGGCGAGCATGCGCTCTCCCGATGTGTGCTCCAGTAAAATCGGCTGGAGTATACCGAAGCCGGGCGCCCCACTGCAGCGATGCGGCAAAGCGCCACACTTTGTCACATGTTCATGGTGGCACTTTTGAACCAGCTACACGGGTTCCGGTCTGAAGGGCCATGCGTGGAAAGGATGACCTCAACCCACGCCTATCATTGCCAAGGAGTAACACATGCACATTCCACGTCGCGGCGCGGCCCTGATCCTGTCCTGTGGCCTGCTCGCCAGCCTGCCGGCCCTGGCGGCCGACGAACCGCGCTACAACCAGGTATCGCTGCGCGCCGAAGTCAGCAAGGAAGTGGCGCGCGACCTGATGGTCGTGACCCTCTACAGCGAAGCGCAGAATACCGACCCCGGCAAGCTCGCCAAGCAAATCACCGAAACCATGAACAAGGCCGTGCAGCAGGCGCGCCAGGTCAAGGACGTGAAAATCAGCCAGGGCAGCCGCAACAGCTACCCGGTGTATGACAGCAAGGGGCAGAAGATCACCGGCTGGCGTGAGCGCGCCGAGCTGCGCCTGGAAGGTGCCGATTTCCCGGCCCTGTCCCAGCTCACCGCCGACCTGCTGCAGGACCTGAAGATGGGCAGCATGGACTTCTCCATCGCCCCGGCCACGCGCAAGGCCAGCGAAGACGAGCTGCTCAAGGATGCGGTCAATGCATTCAAGGCCCGCGCACAGCTGGCCACCGAGGCACTGGGCGGCAAGGGCTATAAAGTGGTCAGCCTGAATCTGAACAGCTCCGGTTACCCGCGCCCTTACCTGCGTAGCGCGCCAATGGCGATGATGGCCAAAGGTGCGGACGAGGCGGCGCCTGCGCCGGATATCGAGGCGGGTACCAGTGAAGTCAGCATGAATGCCGATGGCCTGATCGAAGTGCAGATGCAGTAAGAGACTGGCAAGACCCTGTGGGAGCGGGAGTGCCCGCGAAGAAGCCACCGCGGTGGATGGCACGGGCTTCGCCCGTGTTCGCGGGCAAGCCCGCCCCACAGTGATCGCGTCAAATCATGAATTTGGGAATTTTCCTACGCACTATATAAGTGCGTCCTACATACTTTACGCCCCTGAAACATCCAGCAAAAAGCCATCATTTCGCCCGCGCAAACGTTCAACTTCGCTGAAAGTTATACGAATGCGACATCCATGTACGCTCGTACTACTTTTCTGACGCCAACTATCCTTCTCCCTGTTGCATTGGGAATACCCCCTGCATAAGTATCCGCAGGTCGGCTCACGAGGCCACCTCAACCCCAAAAATGACAACAATGAGGCCACCATGCTCAAACACGCAGTCATTCCGTTCCTGCTAGGTGCAGGCTTGCTCGCCGGTGCTCCACTGGCCCAGGCCGCGTCCAGCCTGGTGTTCTGCTCCGAAGGCAGCCCGGCCGGCTTCGACCCGGGGCAATACACCACAGGAACCGACTTCGACGCCTCGGCCGAGACCGTGTTCAACCGCCTGTCCCAGTTCGAACGCGGCGGTACCGCGGTAATCCCGGGCCTGGCGACCAGTTGGGACGTGGCCGACGAGGGCAAGACTTATACCTTCCACCTGCGCGAAGGGGTGAAGTTCCACACCACCGACTACTTCAAGCCGACCCGCGAATTCAACGCCGACGACGTGCTGTTCACCTTCAACCGCATGCTCGACAAGAATCACCCGTTCCGTAAGGCCTACCCCACCGAGTTCCCTTACTTCACCGACATGGGCATGGACAAGAACATCGCCAAGGTGGAGAAGCTTGACGATCACACGGTGAAGTTCACCCTCAATGAAGTGGACGCCGCGTTCATCCAGAACCTGGCCATGAGCTTCGCCTCCATCCAGTCCGCCGAGTACGCCGGGCAATTGCTCAAGGACGGCAAGGCCGCCGACATCAACCAGAAGCCGATCGGCACCGGCCCGTTCGTGTTCAGCAAGTACCAGAAGGACGCGCAGATCCGCTTCAAGGGCAACAAGGACTACTGGAAGCCCGAAGATGTGAAGATCGACAACCTGATCTTCGCCATCTCCACCGACGCCTCCGTGCGCATGCAGAAGCTGAAGAAGAACGAGTGCCAGGTTACCCTGTTCCCGCGGCCGGCCGACATCGAGCCGCTGAAGGCCGACAAGAACCTGCAGATGCCCCAGCAGGCCGGCTTCAACCTCGGCTACATCGCCTACAACGTGATGGACAAGATCAAGGGCAGCAACGAGCCTAACCCGATGGCCCGGCTGCAAGTCCGCCAGGCACTGGACATGGCCGTGGACAAGAAGAAGATCATCGAATCGGTCTACCAGGGCGCGGGCCAGCTGGCAGTCAACGCCATGCCGCCCACCCAGTGGTCGTATGACACCAGCATCAAGGACGCACCGTACGACCCCGAGAAGGCCAAACAACTGCTCAAGGAAGCCGGCATCAAGGAAGGCACCGAGATCACCCTGTGGGCCATGCCCGTGCAGCGCCCCTACAACCCCAACGCCAAGCTGATGGCCGAGATGCTGCAGTCCGACTGGGCCAAGATCGGTATCAAAGCGAAGATCGTCAGCTACGAGTGGGGCGAGTACATCAAGCGCTCCAAAGGCGGCGAACAGGGCGCCATGCTGATCGGCTGGAGCGGTGACAACGGTGACCCGGACAACTGGCTCGGCACCCTGTACGGCTGCGACGCCGTCGACGGCAACAACTTCTCCAAGTGGTGCTACAAGCCCTACGACGACCTGATCAAGCAGGCCAAGGCCACGTCCGACCAGGCCAAGCGCACCGAGCTGTACCAGAAGGCCCAGCACATCCTCAAGGAACAGGTGCCGATCACTCCGATCGCCCACTCCACGGTCTACCAACCGATGAGCGCCAAGGTGAAGGACTTCAAGATCAGCCCGTTCGGGTTGAACAGTTTCTACGGCGTCAGCGTGGATAAATAGGGTAGCTCCCCGCACCCGCCCTCGACGGCGGGTGCGCCTCACCACCAAGCATTTCGTGCCCCCTCCGACGCTACCCGCGACGGAGTCGGGAAACTGTTGCCGTCATTCGTACCCCGAAGCGGCTTGAACAGCTGGAAAAGGAATCGCCATGCGCCACGTCACTCGCCTTTCGACCCTGCTCGCCCTTGGCCTGCTGAGCCAGGCCCCTGCCCTTCAGGCCAAGAACCTGGTGTTCTGCTCCGAAGGCAGCCCGGCCGGCTTCGACACCGCCCAGTACACCAGCGCCACCGACAACGACGCCGCCGAGCCGATCTACAATCGCCTGGTGGAGTTCGAACGTGGCGGCACCGCCGTGCACCCGGCGCTGGCGACCCAGTGGGAAGTTTCCGAAGACGGCCTGCGCTACACCTTCCACTTGCGCCCCGGCGTGAAGTTCCATGCCAACAAGGCCTTCACGCCGAGCCGTGATTTCAATGCCGATGACGTGCTGTTCACCTTCAACCGCATGCTCGACAGGGACCAGCCGTTCCGTAAGGCCTACCCCACCGAATTCCCATATTTCGTCAGCATGGGACTGGACAAGAACATCACCCGGGTCGAGAAGACCGACCCCATGACCGTGGTGTTCACCCTGAACAAGGTCGATGCCGCGTTCATCCAGAACCTGGCGATGAGCTTCGCCTCGATACTCTCGGCCGAGTACGCCGAAACGTTGCTGGCCAGCGGGCGCCCCAGCGACATCAACCAGCAACCGATCGGCACCGGGCCGTTCGTGTTCCAGCGTTACCAGAAGGATTCGCAGATCCGCTTCAAGGGCAACCAGGAGTACTGGGCGCCTGATGAAGTGAAGATCGACAACCTGGTGTTCTCGATCAATACCGACCCATCGGTGCGCATCCAGAAGCTGCGCCGCAACGAATGCCAGGTCACCCTGCACCCGCGCCCGGCCGACCTGCCGGCGCTCAAGGCCGACGGCAAGCTGCAGGTCATGCAACAGCCCGGCTTCAACCTCGGCTATATAGCCTATAACACCCAGCACCCACCGTTCGACCGCCTCGAAGTGCGCCAGGCCATGGACATGGCGGTGAACAAGCAGGCCATCATCCAGGCGGTGTACCAGGACTCCGGCCAGTTGGCAGTCAACGCCATGCCGCCAACCCAGTGGTCCTACGACAACAGCCTCAAGGACGCGCCGTACGACCCGGAAAAAGCCAAGCGGTTACTGCAGCAGGCAGGGGTCAAGCCCGGCACCGAGATCACCCTGTGGGCCATGCCGGTACAGCGCCCTTACAACCCCAACGCCAAGCTGATGGCCGAGATGCTCCAGGCCGACTGGGACAAGCTCGGCTTCAAGGTGCGCATCGTCAGTTACGAATGGGGCGAATACCTCAAGCGCATGAAGAGTGGCGAACACGACATCGCCCTGATCGGCTGGACGGGCGACAACGGAGACCCGGACAACTGGCTCGGCACCCTCTACAACTGCGACGCCATCGGCAGCAACAACTATTCGCTGTGGTGCGACCCGCAATACGACCGCCTGGTCAAGCAGGCCAAGCAGGTGACCGACCGCGAGCAACGCACGGCGCTTTATCAGCAGGCCCAGCAGCGCCTCAAACAGCAGGTGCCGATCACCCCGGTAGCGCATTCCACGGTGAACCAGCCGTTGAGCATCAAGGTGGCCGATTTCAAGGTCAGCCCGTTCGGGCGCAATGACTTTTCCGGTGTGAGTGTTGATTAGGCGTTAACCAGGGCCGGCCTCTTCGCGGGCTCGCCCGCTCCCACAGGAGCTCCTTAGGTTCGGAATTAGCGCCGTACCTGTGGGAGCGGGCGTGCCCGCGAAGAGGCCGGCATAGCCAACAAAAATCCCCCGATTTTGCCCGGCAACCCCGGGCAACCCTGGCAACACCGCAGCAAGCAACCCGGCCCACAAGGCCAGGTGATAACTAAAAGAACAGAAAGGGAGCTTTAACTTTGAGACTATTCACCTTGACCGCTTTGGCCTTATCCATCGGCACCTTTTCCGCCGTGACAGAGGCCGACACCCAGAGCCAGGACTACATCCCGTTCAGCCTGAAATCCAGCAGCGAACAGGACCAGGCCAACGGCTTCATCGACGGCCAGAGCCTGTCCGGCAGCACCCGCAACTGGTATGCCCACGAACGTGCCACCCGCGCACCGCTTTGGAAGTACTACAAGGGCGACGGCACCCGCCACGACACCCATAGCCGCGACAACTGGGTGCAGGGCACCATCCTCAACTACAGCTCGGGCTTCACCCAGGGCACTGTCGGCTTTGCCGTCGAGGCCGCCGGCTACAACGCAATCGCCCTGCAACAGGGCCGCGCCGCGATCGCCGGCCCGAACAACCGGACGCTCACCCACAGCGACGGCGACCCGGTCGGCCAGTGGAGCAAGATGGGCCTGGCCAACGTCAAGGCGCGTGTCTCCAATACCACCCTCACCGTCGGCCGCCAGTCAGTGGACACGCCGATGATCGCCTACATCGGCAACCGTGCGTTGCCGTCGAGCTTCCAGGGCGCATTCCTGCACAGCGCCGAATTCGACAACCTGTCGCTCGACCTGGGTACCTTCGACCGCGTTTCGCCACGCACCGAACAGAGCCTGAGCAAGTTCCGCAGCGAATATGGCGCCACCGGCGTCGAGACCGACCGCGCCAGCACCGCCGGGGTCAATTACCAGCCGTTCAAGAGCCTGACCACCAGCCTGTACGCCACCAAGGTCGACGACTTCTGGAACCAGTACTACTTCGGCGCCAGCCATGTACTCGGCGACAACGCCGTGCTCGCCCTGACCACCGGCCTGAACTACTACAAGACGGTGGACGAAGGCAGCAAGAAGATGGGAGAGATCGACAACGACACCTACAGCCTGTCGTTCGGCCTGACCCACCAGGCGCACACCCTCACCGCGTCGTGGCAGCAAGTCAACGGCAACGAGTATTTCGACTACCTGCACGAAACCAACGGCATCTACCTGGCCAACTCGCTGCTGTCGGACTTCAACGGCCCCAACGAGAAATCCCTGCAGATCTCCTACGTGCTGAACATGGCGCCGTACGGCGTACCGGGCCTCAAGTTCAACCTGTACAACGCCCGTGGCTGGGGCATCGACGGCACCCATTACCGGGGCACCGCCTATGACGTCAACGGCCTGGATGGCGAAACCCACTACGAGTGGGGCATCGGCACCAGCTATGCCGTGCAGAGCGGGCCGTTCAAGGACACCAGCATCCGCGCCACCTACACCGCCCACCGCGCCAGCAAGGCGCAGGCCGATGGCAGCCTCGACGAGTTCCGCTTGGTGACCACCATTCCATTCAACATTCTTTGACCGATGGCGCCATGGCCCGCTTCAACCCGGGCCGTGGCGGCTACGCTGGAATCATTGCAAGCAGGGAGTTTCCATGACATCGCTACCGCTCCGCGCTGCCCTGGCAGCGGTCATCCTGGGCGCCGCCGGCAACCTCGCGGCCAAGCCGCTGGTGGTGTGCACCGAAGCCAGCCCGGAAGGCTTCGACATCGTCCAGTACACCACGGCAGTCACCGCCGATGCCTCGGCCGAGACGGTGTTCAACCGTCTGGTCGACTTCAAGCCTGGCACCACCGACATTCAGCCGGCCCTGGCCGAACGCTGGGACATTTCAGCGGACGGGCTGACCTACACCTTCCACCTGCGTGAAGGGGTGAAGTTCCACAGCACCGACTATTTCAAGCCAACCCGCGAGTTCAACGCCGATGACGTGCTGTGGAGCCTGAATCGACAGCTCGACCCAAGCCATCCGTGGCACGACAAGACCAGCGTCGGCTACCCGTACTTCGAGAGCATGGCCTTCAAGGAATTGCTCAAGTCGGTGACCAAGACCGACGACCACACCGTGGTGATCACCCTGACCCGCCCGGAAGCCCCCTTCCTGCGCGACATGGCCATGGCCTTCACCTCGATCTATTCCGCCGAATACGGTGACCAGTTGCTCAAGGCTGGCAAGACCGGCGACCTCAACAGCAAGCCGATCGGCACCGGCCCATTCATTTTCCAGCGTTACAACAAGGACGCCCAGGTCCGCTACAAGCCCAACCCGGACTATTTCCGCGGCAAGCCGCCGGCCGATGCGCTGGTGTTCGCCATCGCCACCGACAGCAACGTGCGCCTGCAGAAGCTGCGTGCCAACGAATGCCAGGTGGCGCTGTATCCCAAGCCCGATGACGTACCGCTGATCAAGGACGACCCGACACTCAAGGTCGACGAAATCGAAGCTTTGGTCACCGGCTACATTTCGATGAACACCGAACACAAGTACCTGAGCGACGTGCGTGTGCGCAAAGCCATCAACATGGCCTTCGACCGCCAGACCCACGTCGATCAGCTGTTCGGCAAGGGCAACGCACTGGTCGGCGTGAACCCCTACCCCCCCACCATGATCGGCTACAACACCGAGAACAAGAACCCGCCCCGCGACCTGGCCAAGGCCCGCCAGCTGCTCAAGGAGGCTGGCGTGCCGGAGGGCACGGTGATCACCCTGTTCACCCGCAACGGCGGCGGCCCGACCAACCCCAACCCGCGGCTTTCCGCGGAAATGCTCCAGGCAGACCTCAAACAGATCGGCCTGAAGCTGGACATCCGCGTGATGGAATGGGCCGAGATGCTGCGCCGCGCCAAGAAGGGTGAGGCGGACCTGGTCTCCACCGGCTGGGCCGGCGACAACGGCGACCCGGACAATTTCCTCAGCCCGCTGCTCAGTTGCGATGCCGCCAAAAGCGGCGAGAACTATGCACGCTGGTGCAACCCTAAGTTCCAGGAACTGATCACCCGCGCCCGCGAGGTGATCGACAGCGACCAACGCGCCAGGCTCTATGCCGAGGCTTTGAAGGTGTACGATGACGATCAACCCTGGATCAGCATGGCCCATCCGAAGATGTTCACCGCCATGCGTGACAACGTGGAGGGCTATGTGATCAACCCTCTGACCAACAACAACTTCGCCACCACCCGGGTGAAGTAGAACAACAACGACCGCCGGGGCCCCACACGGGCACCGGCGGCACTGCCCTGACCGGCTGATGAGGTAACCCCGACAATGTTGAGTTTTATTGCCCGGCGCCTGGGCCTGCTGATACCGACCTTCTTCGGTATCACCTTGCTGACCTTCGCGCTCATACGCCTGATCCCCGGCGACCCGGTGGAAGTCATGATGGGCGAGCGCAGGGTCGACCCCGAAATGCACGCCCTGGCCATGGAGCGCCTGGGCCTGAACAAGCCACTGCCGGTCCAGTATCTGGACTATGTCGGCAAGCTGGCCCAGGGCGACCTCGGTGAATCGCTGCGCACCCGCGAGAGCGTGTGGACCGAGTTCCTCACCCTGTTCCCCGCCACCCTGGAGCTGGCCATGGCCGCCCTGCTGTTCGCCGGCATCGTCGGCCTGCTGGCCGGGGTGATCGCCGCGCTCAAGCGCGGTTCGCTGTTCGACCACGGGGTGATGGGGATCTCCCTGGCCGGCTATTCCATGCCGATCTTCTGGTGGGGCCTGATCCTGATCATGTTCTTCTCGGTGAGCCTGGGCTGGACCCCGGTGTCGGGGCGTATCGACCTGCTTTACGACATCGAGCCGAAGACCGGCTTCATGCTCATCGACACGCTGCTCAGCGACGAGGAAGGCGCGTTCAAGGACGCGGTGATGCACCTGATCCTGCCGGCCATCGTGCTCGGCACCATCCCCTTGGCGGTGATCGCCCGCATGACCCGCTCGTCGATGCTCGAAGTGCTGCGCGAGGACTACATCCGCACCGCCCGCGCCAAGGGCCTGTCGCCGGCCCGCGTGGTGTTCGTGCATGGCCTGCGCAACGCGCTGATCCCGGTGCTGACCGTGTTCGGCCTGCAGGTCGGCACGCTGCTGGCCGGCGCCGTGCTGACCGAAACCATCTTCTCCTGGCCGGGCATCGGCAAATGGCTGATCGAAGCCATCGGCGCCCGTGACTACCCCGTGGTCCAGAACGGCATCCTGTTGATTGCCTGCCTGGTGATCCTGGTCAACTTCGTCGTGGATATCCTCTACGGCCTGGCCAACCCACGCATCCGTCATCAGCGCTGAGGCCTTCCATGACTAGCCCGATTCCGAAATCCGTCGCACCGGCCAGCCCGGTGGACCAGAGCCTGCTCTACCCTTCACCGTACAAAGAATTCTGGCAGGCCTTCTCGCGCAACAAGGGCGCGGTAATGGGCCTGGCCTTCATGTGCCTGGTGGTGTTCTGCGCGTTGTTCGCACCGTGGGTCGCCCCCCATGACCCGAGCGAGCAGTACCGCGACTTCCTGCTGACCCCGCCGGTGTGGCTGGAGGGCGGCAGCTGGCAGTTCATCCTCGGCACCGACGAACTCGGCCGCGACCTGCTGTCACGGCTGATCCAGGGCGCGCGGCTGTCGCTGCTGATCGGCCTGTCGTCGGTGGTGATGTCGCTGATCCCGGGGATCCTGCTGGGCCTGCTGGCCGGGTTCTTCCCGCAGGTCCTCGGCCCGTCGATCATGCGCCTGATGGACGTGATGCTGGCCCTGCCGTCGCTGCTGCTGGCGGTGGCCATCGTCGCCATTCTCGGCCCAGGCCTGATCAACACGGTAATCGCCATCGCCATCGTGTCCTTGCCGTCCTACGTGCGCCTGACCCGCGCTGCGGTGATGGGCGAACTGAACCGCGACTACGTTACTGCCGCTCGCCTGGCCGGTGCCGGGCTGCCACGGTTGATGTTCGTCACCGTGCTGCCCAACTGCATGGCACCGCTGATCGTGCAGGCGACCCTGAGCTTCTCCTCGGCAATCCTCGACGCCGCCGCGCTGGGTTTCCTTGGCCTTGGCGTGCAACCGCCAACGCCCGAGTGGGGCACCATGCTGGCCTCGGCCCGTGACTACATCGAGCGCGCCTGGTGGGTGGTGAGCCTGCCGGGTCTGACCATTCTGCTCAGTGTGCTGGCAATCAACCTGATGGGCGACGGCCTGCGCGATGCGCTGGACCCGAAACTCAAGAACGCCGCCTGAGGAGAACGCCATGTCACTGTTGCAGATCAACAACCTGAACGTGCGCTTCGGCGACACCGATGCCGTCCCCGTGGTCGATGGCCTGGACCTGGCGGTGGACGCCGGTGAGATCCTGGCCATTGTCGGTGAGTCCGGCTCGGGCAAATCGGTCACCATGATGGCCCTGATGGGCCTGATCGACGCCCCTGGGCGCATCACCGCCGATTCGCTGACCTTCGACGGCACCGATATGCTCAAGCTCAGCGGCCGCCAGCGGCGCAAGGTGGTGGGCAAGGACATCGCCATGGTCTTCCAGGACCCGATGACCGCGCTCAACCCCAGCTATACCGTGGGCTACCAGATCGAGGAAGTCCTGCGCCAGCACCTCGGCCTGAAGGGCAAGGCTGCACGCCAGCGGGCCCTGGAGCTGTTGAAGAAAGTGGAAATCCCGGCTGCGGAAAGCCGCCTGGACGCCTACCCGCACCAGCTCTCCGGCGGCATGAGCCAGCGCGTGGCCATCGCCATGGCGATTGCCGGCGAACCCAAACTGCTGATCGCTGACGAACCGACCACCGCGCTGGACGTGACCATCCAGGCGCAGATCATGGAGCTGCTGGTCAACCTGCAGAAGGAGCGCAACATGGCGCTCATCCTGATCACCCACGACCTGGCCGTGGTTGCCGAAACTGCCAGGCGCGTATGCGTGATGTACGCCGGCCAGGCCGTGGAAGTGGGCCAGGTACCGGAGCTGTTCGACGTGCCCGCCCACCCGTACAGCGAAGCGCTGCTGGCGGCGATCCCCGAGCACAGCGTCGGCGCCGAGCGCCTGGCCACCCTGCCCGGCATAGTTCCCGGCCGCTATGACCGCCCGGTTGGCTGCCTGTTGTCGCCGCGCTGCCCTTACGTGCAGGACAACTGCCGCCATCAGCGCCCACCTCTCGACCCGCAGGCCCACAGCCTGGTGCGTTGCTTCTACCCGCTGAACCAGGAGGTGGCGTGATGGCCGTCGTTCTCACTGCCCGGGAGCTGACCCGGCATTACGAAGTTTCCCGCGGGCTGTTCAAGGGCCACGCCCTGGTACGCGCGCTCAATGGCGTGTCGTTCGAGCTGGAGGCCGGCAAGACCCTGGCCGTGGTCGGTGAGTCCGGCTGCGGCAAGTCGACCCTGGCCCGCGCCCTGACACTGATCGAAGAACCCTCCTCCGGCTCGCTGCAGATCGCCGGCACCGAGGTGAAGGGCGCCAGCAAGTCCGAGCGCAAGCAACTGCGCCGCGACGTGCAGATGGTGTTCCAGAGCCCCTACGCCTCGCTGAACCCGCGGCAGAAGATCGGTGATCAGCTGGCCGAGCCGCTGTTGATCAACACCTCGCTGAGCAAAGCCGAGCGGCGGGAGAAAGTGCAGAAGATGATGGAACAGGTCGGCCTGCGTCCGGAGCATTACCAGCGCTACCCACACATGTTCTCCGGTGGTCAGCGCCAGCGCATTGCCCTGGCCCGGGCGATGATGCTGCAACCGAAGGTGCTGGTGGCGGATGAGCCGACTTCGGCGCTGGACGTGTCGATCCAGGCCCAGGTGCTGAACCTGTTCATGGACCTGCAGAAAGAGTTCAACACCGCCTACGTGTTCATCTCGCACAACCTGGCGGTGGTGCGGCACGTGGCCGATCAGGTCCTGGTGATGTACTTGGGGCGCCCGGCAGAGATGGGGCCGAAGGAGGACATCTACGAGAAGCCGCTGCATCCGTATACCCAGGCACTGCTGTCGGCGACACCGGCGATTCACCCGGATCCGCTGAGGCCGAAGATCCGCATTGCCGGGGAGCTGCCCAACCCGCTCAATCCGCCGGACGGGTGTGCGTTCCACAAGCGGTGCCCGTATGCGACCGAGCGCTGTGCCAAGGAAGTGCCGGCGTTGCGGCAAGTGAGTACGCGACAAGTGGCCTGTCACTATGCGGAGCAGTTTCTCTAGATCGGTGTGAGCTTTTTCGCGGGCCAGCCCGCTCCCACAGGTACTGCACGAGGCTTGAGACTTGTGCAGGACCTGTGGGAGCGGGCTGGCCCGCGAAGGGCCGCAAAGCGGCCCCAACGATCTCAATGCATGAAGAACCAGATCAGGATAATCACCGGAATCGGCACCCCAATCATCCAAAGCAGTATCGAGCGCATGGCGTTTCTCCTTGTTCGAGGGTGAACAATTCCGTGCACCCGCCATGCCACTCGTATCAAAAAGTTACTTCATTTAAAAACAATGACTTATGCGCGTAGCCGCTTGACGAAACCGTGCAAATTGCCAGATGACGCCCCTTGCACGTGGGTGTTCTGCAATGCACTATCGAGCCCATGACCGCCCTCACTATCCCCGACGGCCCCGAGCAGGCCCCGCTCACCGCCGACACCGTGCTGCGCTACCACCTCTGCTGGAAGCACCGTGACCTCGACGGCGTGATCGCGCTCTACCACCCCGATATCCAGTATCACGACTTTTTCCAGAACCGCGTGCTCGGCTATGTCGAGCTGCGCGACTACGTGCGCGCCTGCCTGCCCCATGAAGCCGGCGAGGAAATCGTCCACAGCGACCGCATCCGCGTCGACGGCTGCACCGCGTTCATCCAGTATCAGGTCACGGTGCAAGGCGGCGAAGGCCTGGTGGCGTTCCAGTCCAGCGAAGCGATCACCGTCAAGGACGGCCTGATCTGGCGGGTCAACGAGTACGCCACCCTGGTCAGACAGAACAGCGTCGCCCGGGCCAGCAGCGGCCCACGCCCGGCCACCAGCCGGCTGGGCCTGTCACCTCGGCAGCTGTCGACCATGGCCCAGGACCTGGAACACTACTTCCAGCGCCAGCGCCCGTACCTCGACCCGGAACTGGGCCTGCAGCAAGTGGCTGATGCCAGCGGCTACAGCCGCAACCAGATTTCCTACCTGCTCAACCAGGTGCTCGGGCAAAGCTTCTACCGCTACGTCAACCAGGCACGCCTGCAACACCTGATGGCCAGCCTTGACGACGACAGTGTGGAAGCATCGATCGACGACCTGGCGTTCAATGCCGGTTTCAATTCGCTTTCGGCGTTCTACAAGTGCTTCCGCGAGCACACCGGCCTCACCCCCAAGGCCTATCTCAAGCAAATTTCCCTGCGTGCACGCACGTAAGACAGGCGCTGGTCGACACCACTAGCATCGCCCACAGACCTTGATGGATGTGGAGCAAAACCCGATGCAACCCCTGCGCACGCTCAGCCTGTGGATGGACCAGCTCGACGAGCCGCTGTGCGCGCGCCCGGCCTTGCGCCAAGACCTTGAAGTCGATGTGTGCATCATCGGTGCCGGCTACACCGGGCTGTGGACGGCCTATTACCTCAAGCGCCAGGCGCCGCAACTGAACATTGCGCTGATCGAGGCGAACATTGCCGGCTTCGGCGCCTCGGGGCGCAACGGTGGCTGGCTGATGGGCAACATGCTCGGCGAAGACCGCCTGCTGGCCACCCTGTCGCCGCAACAGCGCCGCGCCAGCATCGATTTGCTGCATGGCATCCCTGATGAAGTGCAAAACGTGCTGCAGCGCGAAGGCATCGATTGTGATTACCGCAAAGGCGGCGTGCTGTATTGCGCTGCGCGTTATCCAGAGCAGGAACGCAGCCTGCGCGCCTATCTCGACGACCTCTATCGCCAGGGCATGACCGAGGACGACTACCGCTGGCTGCGCCCCGAGCAGCTGGACGCGCAATTGCGGGTCAGCAATGCCTATGGCGCGATCTACAGCCCGCACACCGCGACCATCCACCCGGCCAAGCTGGCCCGTGGCCTGGCCCGGGCGGTGGAAGCGCTGGGCGTGACCATCTACGAGAACACCCCGGCCATCGACTGGCAGCCCGGCGAAGTGCGCTCGCCCCTGGCGCGCATCCGCTGCCAGTGGATGGTTCCGGCGGTTGAAGGCTACGCCGCCAGCCTGCCGCCACTGGGCAGGCATCAGTTGCCGGTGCAGAGCCTGCTGGTGGCCACCGAGCCGCTGCCGGAGTCGACTTGGGAGCAGATCGGCCTGAGCCAGGGCCAGGCCTTCAGCGAGAGCAGCCGCCAGGTCACCTACGGCCAGCGCACCGCCGACAACCGCCTGGTGTTCGGCGCCCGCGGCGGCTACCGCTTCGGCGGCCGGCTGCGCGAAAACTTCAACCTTGACCAGCACGAGATCGAACTGCGTCGCTATCTGTTCAGCGAACTGTTCCCGCAGCTCAGGCACGCACGCATCACCCACACCTGGGGCGGCAACCTGGGCATGGCGCGGCGCTTCCGCCCGCACATGCTCTGCGACCGCCAGCGCGGCATCGCCCTGGCCGGCGGCTACGGCGGCGAAGGTGTCGGCGCCACCAACCTTGGCGGGCGCACCTTGGCGGCGCTGATCCTCAACCAGCACAACGCGCTGACCGCGCAACCCTGGGTACTCGACAACCGCCCGCTTGCGAGCCTGGCCAGCTGGCCGCCGGAGCCCTGCCGCTGGCTCGGTTACAACGCAATCATCCAAAGCTTCGTCCACGAGGACCGGACCCTCGCCAACCCCTCCAGCGCGCCCTGGAGGCGGCGCCTGGCCAGCTCGTTAGCGGACTTCATGGAAGGCTTCATGCACTGACTTCCCTTTCCCCGACACAGGATCCACCGGTCATGAGCATCACCCACTTCAAACACACAGACAGCGCCGTGCTCGATAGCTCCAACCCGGTCGCGGTGCCGCTTGGCGAACCCGTTGCAGTGGCTTCGGTCACCTGCGTGGAGCGCAATGATGGCGTCGAAACCGGCATCTGGGAGTGCACCCCCGGACGCTGGCGCCGGCAGATCGTGCAGCAGGAGTTCTGCCATTTCATCAAGGGCCGCTGCACCTTCACCCCCGACGGTGGCGAAACCCTGGTCATAGAAGCCGGAGACGCACTCATGCTACCGGCCAACAGCACCGGCACCTGGGACATCCAGGAGACCGTGCGCAAGACCTACGTTCTCATCTTCTGATCCGCTGATCGCCTGCCTTCGATAACAACAGACAAAGCAAGGTATCCCGATATGCGCATGTTCCTGTTCGCCCCCCTGATGCTGGCCGCCAGCGTGGCCAGCGCCGCCGAAACGGTGAAGATCTACAACTGGTCCAGCTACGTCGCGCCCGACACGCTGAAAAACTTCCAGCAAGCCAGCGGCATCGTGCCGACATACGACGTGTACGACAGCAACGAGACCCTCGACGGCAAGCTGATGACCGGCAACTCCGGCTACGATGTGGTGTTCCCGTCCAACCACTTCATGGCCCGGCAGATCCAGGGCAAGGCCCTGAAGCCGCTGGACAAGTCGCAGCTGCCCAACTGGCACAACCTCAACCCGGTGCTGATGAAGGCGCTGGAGGTCAACGACCCGGGTAACCAGTACGGCTTCCCGTACCTGTGGGGCAGCACCGGCATCGGCTACAACATCGACAAGGTCAAGGCGGTGCTCGGCGACAATGCACCCGTTGATTCCTGGGACCTGATCTTCAAGCCCGAGTACATGAGCAAGCTGAAGAGCTGCGGCGTCGCGGTACTGGACAACGGCCCCGAACTGCTGCCGATCGCCCTGCACTACCTGGGCCTGCCGCACCACAGCCAGAACCCGGCCGACTACGACAAGGCCAAGGCGCTGCTGATGCAGGTGCGGCCGTACATCAGCTACTTCCACTCATCGAAGTACACCGGTGACCTTGCCAATGGCGATATCTGCGTGGTGGTGGGTTTCTCGGGGGATGTGCTGCAGGCGAAGAACCGCGCCGAAGAGGCGAAGAACGGGGTGAAGGTGGGGTATTCGATCCCCAAGGAAGGTGCGCCGATGTGGTTCGACATGGTGGCCATGCCAGCCGATGCACCGGATGAGAAGGCCGGATACGCCTACATGAATTACCTGCTGCAGCCAGAGGTGATGGCCAACATCAGCAACCATGTGCAGTACGCCAACGGCAACCTCAAGGCGGACGGCCTGGTAGAGCCGGCGATGAAGGCCAATACGATGATTTACCCGAGCGAGGATGTGATGGGCAAGCTGTATGCCCTGGAGGCGATGCCGGCCAAGATCGACCGCATCAGGACCCGGATCTGGACCAGTATCAAGGCCGGTAACTGAATGGGGCCGCTTTACGGCCCTTCGCGGGCGCGCCTGCTCCCACAGGAAATCGCATAGTCCTGTGGGAGCGGGCGTGCCCGCGAAGGGCTGCAAAGCAGCCCCAATTCAATACTTAGTGGTGCTCGCGGGTAGCGCGGAACTTGATGTCCGGCCAGCGCTCTTCCATCAGCGCCAGGTTGACCCGGGTCGGCGCCAGGTAGGTCAGGTGACCGCCACCGTCGATAGCCAGGTTTTCCATGGCCTTGTTCTGGAATTCCTCGAGCTTCTTCTTGTCGTCGCAGCCGATCCAGCGGGCCGACCAGACGGTGATCGGTTCGTAGGCGCACTCGACCTTGTACTCTTCCTTCAGGCGGCTGGCGACCACGTCGAACTGCAGCACACCGACCGCACCAAGGATGATGTCGTTGCTGCGCTCAGGGAAGAACACCTGGGTCGCGCCCTCTTCGGCCAACTGCTGCAGGCCTTGGCGCAGCTGCTTGGATTTCAGCGGATCCTTCAGGCGCACGCGGCGGAACAGCTCCGGCGCGAAGTGCGGGATACCGGTGAAGCCCAGCGCCTCGCCTTCGGTGAAGGTGTCGCCGATCTGGATGGTGCCGTGGTTGTGCAGGCCGATGATGTCGCCGGCATAGGCCTCTTCCAGTTGCTCACGCTCGGAGGAGAAGAAGGTCAGCGCGTCGCCGATACGCAGGTCCTTGTTGATACGCACGTGGCGCATCTTCATACCCTTCTCGTACTTGCCCGAGCAGATGCGCATGAAGGCAATACGGTCGCGGTGCTTCGGGTCCATGTTCGCCTGGATCTTGAACACGAAGCCGGTGAATTTCTCTTCCACAGGCTCGACGGTTCGCTCATGGGCCACGCGACCCAGCGGGCGCGGCGCCCAGTCGACGACGGCGTCGAGCACGTGGTCGACACCGAAGTTGCCCAGCGCGGTACCGAAGAACACCGGGGTCAGCTGACCGTTGATGAACTCTTCCTGGTTGAATTCATGGCAGGCACCCTGCACAAGCTCCAGTTGTTCCACGAACGAGTCGTACTGGTCGCCCAGGTGTGCGCGGGCCTCGTCGGAGTCCAGCTTCTGGATGATCTTGGCTTCGGTGCGCTCGTGGCCATGGCCCGGGGTGTAGACCACGATGTAGTCGCCGGTCAGGTGATACACACCCTTGAAGTCGCGGTAGCAACCGATCGGCCAGGTGATCGGCGCGGCCTTGATCTTCAGGACGGCTTCGATCTCGTCGAGCAGCTCGATCGGGTCACGGATGTCACGGTCGAGTTTGTTGATGAAGCTGACGATCGGCGTGTCGCGCAGGCGGCAGACGTCCATCAGGGCGATGGTCCGCGGCTCTACGCCTTTACCGCCGTCGAGCACCATCAGCGCCGAGTCCACCGCGGTCAGGGTGCGGTAGGTGTCTTCCGAGAAGTCTTCGTGGCCGGGGGTGTCGAGCAGGTTGATCATGTGCTCGCGGTACGGGAACTGCATCACCGAGGTAGTGATGGAGATGCCGCGCTGTTTCTCCATTTCCATCCAGTCGGAGGTGGCGTGGCGGTCGGACTTGCGCGACTTCACGGTACCGGCGACGGCAATGGCCTTGCCCATCAGCAGCAGCTTCTCGGTGATGGTGGTCTTACCGGCGTCGGGGTGGGAAATGATTGCGAAAGTGCGGCGCTTCGCGACTTCGGCGGCCTGGTTGGTCATGGGAAATCGCCTGACTGGGGGATTTAAAAGGGGCGATATCATACCTGAAGTTGGGCGGGGACCAAAACCTGAGGAATGAGTGGCACCTGTGCCGGCCCTTTCGCGGGTAAACCCGCGAAGAGGCCGGAACAGACGCCACAAATTCAACAAACAATCGCTTTATCACGACAAAAGGCCGCAGGGCAGTTATTTCAACGCCTACAGCGCATTAATGCACTGTTTTTTCTCGCCATATTTGCCAAGACCCCAGTGATTAACGCTGGCCAAATGCCGCCTCAGATGGGAACCTTTACCGCCACGGAGACGTCCATCCCCCTGCAACCCGCTTCGGTTGGGGGGCTAGTGTCATCAGCTTTTTCGGGCCCGACGGGGTTCGGCTCATGGCCTGAGCGCAGCCTGCGGCTGCTTCACGCTGCTACTCGCGAACACACCCACCGCCGCCAACCAAGGGCGGCAATAAAAGAAGTGTGCTCGCCGACAACACAAGGAGTCCGCCTGTGGCTACACGCTACGGAAAAGGGCTGTTGGGATGGGCCGCCGTGCTCGTCATCCTGGCCCTGCTGATCCACTGGATCGGTATCGACACGATCGCGCGTTATCGCGACGATCTTGGGTTCTACCTGCAAGCGCACCTGGTCCTGGTGCTGGCTTCGATGGCGGCGGCGCTGGCCGTGGGCATCCCCGCCGGCATTGCGCTGAGTCGACCGCACCGGGTCGACAAAGCCGAGCGCTTCATGCAGTTCTTCAACGTTGGCAACACCATCCCCCCCCTGGCCGTTCTGGCCATCGCCCTGAGTATCCTGGGCATCGGCGCCGGGCCTGCGATCTTCGCGCTGTTCCTCGCCTCTCTCCTGCCTATCGTGCGCAACACCTACGAGGGCCTGAAAAACGTGCCCGCCTCGCTCAAGGAAGCCGCCACCGGCATCGGCATGACCCCACGCCAACAACTCTGGCAGGTGGAACTACCCAACGCCGTGCCGATCATCGTCGGTGGCGTGCGTGTGGCCCTGGCGCTGAACGTCGGCACCGCACCGCTGGCGTTCCTGATCGGCGCCAACAGCCTGGGCAGCCTGATTTTCCCCGGCATCGCCCTGAACAACCAGCCACAACTGCTGCTCGGCGCCGCCTGCACCGCCTTGCTGGCGCTGGTGCTGGACGCTGCGGTGAGTTTCTCCAGCAAGCGCTGGCTGGAACGTGGCCTGGCTGGATAACACGAGGGAACCCATGACCAAGAGAATCGCCTTGCTGCTGGGCGCGGCCCTGTTGTTTGCAGGATTTGCCCAGGCAGCGGAAAAACCACTGATCCGCATCGGCGCGCGGGTGTTCACCGAACAGACCGTACTTGCCGAAATTACCGCGCAGTACCTGCGCGCCAATGGCTTCGACGTACGTGTCACCTCCGGCCTGGGCAGCAGCATCGCACGCCAGGCCCAGGAAACCGGCCAGCTCGACCTGATGTGGGAATACACCGGCGTGTCGCTAGTCTCGTACAACCACATCGACGAGCGCATGCCCAGTGCCGAAGCCACCTACGCCAAGGTCAAGGAACTGGACGCGAAGAAGGACCTGATCTGGCTGACCCCATCTAAGTTCAGCAACACCTACGCCCTGGGCTTGCCCAAGCAGGTGGCCGAGGCTTATCCACAGGTCAACACGATCAGCGATCTCAACCAGGTGCTGCGTGACGAAAGCCAGCGCAAGCACCTGGTGGCGCTGGACACCGAGTTCGCCAACCGTCCGGACGGGCTGGTCGGCCTCAAGGCGATGTACGACTTGCAAGTGGGCCGCGCCAACATCCGCCAGATGGATGCCGGGCTGGTCTACACCGCCATGCACAACAACCAGGTGTTCGCGGGCCTCGTGTACACCACCGACGGCCGCCTGAGCGCGTTCAACCTCAAGCTGCTGGAAGACGACAAGCACTACTTCCCCGACTACACCGCCGCCCCGGTGGTGCGCAAACAGGTGCTCGACGCCAACCCGAAACTGGCCGGCCTGCTCAAGCCGCTGGCCGAGCGACTGGATGACGAAACCATGCGCCAGCTCAATGCCAAGGTCGATGTCGCGCATCAGAGCCCGACCACGGTGGCCGCCGCCTTCCTGCGTGAGCACCCACTGCAAAGCGAGGTACAGCCATGAGCCTGCTCGACACATTCGCCCACCTCGATTGGGCCCAGGTGCTGCAGCTGACCTGGCAACACATCATGCTGGTTGGCATCGCCGTGGGCCTGGCGATCATCGTCGGCGTGCCGCTGGGTATCCTGATGACGCGCTTCCCGGCCGTCGCCGGCCCGCTACAGGCCAGTGCCACAGTGCTGCTGACCATCCCGTCGATCGCCCTGTTCGGCCTGCTGCTGCCGTTCTACTCGAAGTTCGGCCAAGGCCTCGGGCCGCTGCCGGCGATCACCGCGGTGTTCCTCTATTCGCTGCTACCGATCCTGCGCAACACCTACCTGGCGCTGACCAACGTCGAGCCCGGCATCCGTGAAGCAGCGCGGGGCATCGGCATGACCTTCGGCCAGCGCCTGCGCATGGTCGAGCTGCCGATCGCGGTGCCGGTGATTCTCGCCGGCGTGCGCACCGCCGTGGTGATGAACATCGGCGTCATGACCATCGCCGCCACCATCGGCGCTGGCGGCCTGGGCGTGCTCATCCTCACCTCCATCAGCCGCAGCGACATGTCGATGCTGCTGGTCGGTGCCGTTTTGGTCAGCCTGCTGGCGATCATCGCCGACCTGCTCCTGCAAACCCTGCAACGTGCCCTGACTCCAGAAGGACTGCGCTCATGATCGAACTCAAGAACCTCAGCAAAACCTTCAACGTCAACGGCAAGGACGTCAAAGCCGTCGACTCTGTAAGCCTCACCGTCAACGAAGGTGAAATCTGCGTATTTCTCGGCCCATCGGGCTGCGGCAAAAGCACCACGCTGAAGATGATCAACCGCCTGATCGCACCCACATCGGGCCGGGTGCTGATCAACGGCGAAGACACCAGCGCCCTCGACGAAGTGACCCTGCGCCGGCACATCGGCTACGTGATCCAGCAGATTGGCCTGTTCCCCAACATGACCATCGAAGAGAACATCACCGTGGTCCCGCGTCTGCTCGGCTGGGACAAGCAGAAGTGCCACGAGCGCGCCCGCGAGCTGATGCACATGATCAAGCTCGAACCCAAGCAGTACCTGCAGCGCTACCCCCGCGAGCTGTCCGGTGGCCAGCAGCAGCGCATCGGCGTGATCCGGGCGCTGGCCGCAGAAGCGCCGGTGCTGCTGATGGACGAGCCGTTCGGCGCGGTCGACCCGATCAACCGCGAGATGATCCAGAACGAGTTCTTCGAGATGCAGCGGGCGCTGAACAAGACCGTGATCATGGTCAGCCATGACATCGACGAGGCGATCAAGCTGGGTGACAAGATCGCCATCTTCCGCGCTGGCAAGCTGCTGCAGCTGGACCATCCGGATACCTTGCTGGCGCACCCGGTGGATGACTTCGTGAGCAACTTCGTCGGCCAGGACAGCACGCTCAAGCGCCTGTTGCTGGTACGTGCCGAGGATGCAGCGGACAACGCGCCTTCGGTAAGCCCGCAGACGCCGGTGAGCGATGCGCTGGAGCTGCTCGATGAGCACGACCGCCGCTACGTGGTGGTGACCGACGGGCAGAACAAGGCGCTGGGTTATGTGCGCCGGCGTGACATGCACCGCCAGCAAGGCACCTGTGGCGACTTCCTGCGGCCGTTCAATGCCACGGCGTCGCATGACGAGCACCTGCGCATCCTGTTGTCGCGGATGTACGAATTTAACCGGGCGTGGTTGCCGGTGCTGGATGCCGAGCAGGTGTTCCTGGGTGAGGTGACGCAGGAGTCGATTGCGGCTTACCTGAGCTCGGGGCGCTCGCGTGGGGCGAAGACCAGCATTGTTTCGCCGGCCGAGGCGGTGGCTTCGTAATCGCTGGGGGCGCTTGGCGCCCCTTTCGCGACACAAGGCCGCTCCTACAGGAAATCGCGTTCCTCTGTAGGAGCGGCCTTGTGTCGCGAAAGGGCCGCATAGCGGCCCCGGCGATCTTGGCTCAGAACCCTACACTGGCCTGCACATAGAAGGTCCGCGGCTCACCCACATAGATGCCGGCATTGTTGTCACTGGAGCGGGTGAAGTACTGCTTGTCGAACAGGTTCTTCACCCCCGCCGCCAGCTTCAGGTTGGACATCTGCGGCCCGAACGCGTATCCACCACGGGCATGCCAGGTCACATACCCCGGAATATCACCATACTGCCCATCGGCACTCGGCTCGGTGATGTAATCACCCGTGAAGCTGCCATCGGCATTGATCCCGGTCCCCGGCGCACGCTGTTTGGACTGGGCATAGGCATCCAGATTCCAGGTCCAGCGGTTGATCGCATAGCGCACCCCGGCCGTGGCCACCTGACGTGAATAGAACGGCAGGTCTCGGCCCTTGAAGCCCGGAATATCCCCTTCATACGTCGCGCGGGTATAGGTGTAGCCACCGCTCACCGACAGGCCGTCCAGACGCGGGTCCAACCCGGCCAGGTCATAGCGCACCGACGCCTCGATACCCTGGTGCTTGGTCGCGCCGAGGTTGGTCCATCCCACGTCGTTGCTGATGTACTGCAGTTCGTCGTCGAAGTCGATGTAGAACGCAGTCAGCTCACCGGCGAAGCCGCCGTTGTCATAACGGGTCCCCAACTCGTAGGTCTTGGCTTTTTCCGGCTCCAGGCCGTTGGCCGTGCTGTTGCCGGTGCCGCCCTGGCCCAGCTGGAAGTACTGCAGGCTGCCGAACGAGGTCTCGTAGTTGGCGAACACTTTCCACGCATCGGAGATGTGGTACATCACGCTCAGCGCCGGCAATGGCTCGTTGCTGGTGATGCTGCGGTTCCTTTCCGCTACCGGCTGGCCGTTGGCACCGAGCACCGGGCGGTCGCGCCAGTCGGTATTGATGTGTTCGAAGCGGATGCCAGGGGTAATGGTCCAGTTGCCGACATCGATCTTGTCATCGATATAGTAGGCACTGGCTTCGGTGCCACCGCTGCGGTCCTGGAACACGTGACCGTCGGAGGTCGGCGTGGGCGTCGGCACATTATCGATCAGCGCCAGGCGGGTCGACTGCTCGCGCATGGCTTCTTTCAGGTAGCGATAGCCGACACTGACTTCCTGGGTGGTAGGGCCGGCGAAGAAGATCCGCGACACCCGTGGCTCGATGGCGAAGGTGTGGTAGTTGCGCGGGTAAGACGACAGGGTCTTCATGTCACGAGCGGCGATGGCGCTGCCACGGAAGCTGTCGGTGTAGTAGGTCAGCACTTCGAACTGGGTGGCATCGTCGAGCTGGCGCTGCCACTTGAACGACACGTCCTTGCGCCGGCCGGCGAAGTAATCGTAGTCGCGCAGCGACTGATACGGGTTGCTGTCGTACTGGGCCTGGGTCAGACCACCGGGCATGTCGGCACGGCCATCGTAGTAGTGGAAGTTGAGCCAGAACTCGTCGACGTCGGTCGGTGCCCAGTGGGTCTTGAGGATGACGTCGTCGATGTCGTTGCCGTTGTTGCTTTCCCGATAGCCGTTGCCGTTCACACCGGTATAGAGCAAAGCCACACCCATGCCATTGTCGGCGGTGCCGCCAACGAACGCCGACTCGGTGTGCTTCCAACCGCCATGCTGAGAGGTTTCCAACGTGGTGGAAAGCTCAGCCGAGGCCTTTTCGGGAATCGCCCGGGTCACGAAGTTGATCACCCCGCCGACGTTCTGCGGGCCATAACGAACAGAACCCGCACCGCGTACCACGTCGATGCTGTCGAGGTTGCCCGAGGAGATCGGTGCCATCGACAGCTGCGGCTGGCCATAGGGCGCAAAGGCTGCCGGAATGCCGTCGATCAGTACGGTCGAGCGCGGCGACAGGCGCGAGGTCAGGCCACGCACACCCACGTTCAGCGACAGGTCACTGCCACCGGTGCCGTTGCTGTCCTGCACCTGCACCCCCGGGATGCCGCGCAGCACGTCACGCACGTTCATCGCGCCCTTCTCTTCCATCGCCTCGCGGCGAACCACGGTACGTGCGCCAGGGTGGTTCTGCACCACGGCCTGGTCGGCATCACCCAGCCAGTCACCGACCACCTTCACATCGGTAGGCGCCAGCTCCAGGCTGCCGGTGGTGAGCGTGCCGGCAGCCTGGGCCGGTTTCACCACTACCGTGTCTTCGGACTTCTCGTAGGTCAGGCCGCTACCCTGCAGCAGTTGCTGCAGGGCCTGCTCGGGCGCCAGGTTGCCGGACACCGCCGGGGCCTGCTTGCCGGCTACCAGTTCGGGGCTGAAGAACAGCTGCAGGTCAGTCTGCTGGCCCAACTGGCTCAGCGCCGAGGCCAACGGCTGCGCCTGGATCTGGATTGTGCGCTCGGCCTGTTCGGCCTGAACGTTCACGGTCACGGCGCTGACCGCCAAGGCCAGCGCCAGAGCGCTCAGGCGTGGAAACGGTTTGTTGTTGTTCACGTCGTCGAAACATCCTGAAGAAGGAATAAACGCCAACCGCGTGCGAATGTAAATGCTTGGCAGTTGCAGCTGGCGGGGAAGACGAACGAGCGGAAAAAAACCTGAATCTATTTCGCGATTATTTCGCGAGAGCCGTCTTCATGGGCCTTGATCGCCACCGGCAGGATGCTCGGCAAGGCGCGCAGCAGCGCGTCCGTGTCATCGGTGCTGAAGGTGCTGGAGAGGCGCAACTGGGCGACCTTGCCAGGTGCCACGCGCAGCGGTTGGGCACGGTAGCGCGATACTTCGGCCACGACCTCGGCGAGGGTAGCGTTGTCGAACACCAGCTTACCCTGGCGCCAGGCGGTCAGTGCGCTGGCGTTGACTGCATAAGGAGCGGCGACCTTGCCGTGCGTGTCGATGTGGGAACCTTGGCCAGCACTCAGTTGCGCCAGCGAGGCATCGCTGCCCTGCACACGCACCGAGCCCTGCTCGACCGCCACCCGGGTAGCGGCCGGGTCCAGGCGCACATCGAAGCGGGTGCCGGTCACGGTCACGCTGCCCTGGGCGGTGTCGACCACGAACGGGCGGCTGCTGTCGTGGGCGACAATGAACATCGCCTCACCTGCGTTCAACTGGATGTGCCGACGGCCTGGACTGAAATCGACGCGCAGCTGGGTGGCGCCGTTGAGTTCGAGGTGCGAACCATCGGGCAACTCGACCTGGCGGCGCTCGCCAAAGGCCGTCTGCAACCGATCCTGGTGATTGAGCTGCTGGTAGTGCCAGCCCGTCCAGCCCAGCCCCAACGCTACCACCGCCACACTCGCCGCCAGCGCCAGGCGCAACAAGCGCCGCTCTGGCAGCTGGCGTACCGGGTCCGGCTCGCACAGCGCTTCGAGGCGCTGGCGCGGGATCAGCTGCGCCGCGCTCCAGACCGTGGCCAGGGCATCGTACTCGGCACGGTGGCTGGGGTCGGCAGCCAGCCAGGCACGTAGCTGCCTTTGCAGCGCGGCATCGCGCGGCGCGTCCTGCATGCGCACGAACCACTCGGCCGCCTGCTCACGGACGGTCTCGGAACCGTGCTGATTCATGGGAAAGGTCTCCTGACTCATCGTGCTGACACATCCAGGTGCTCACGCAGATGTCGGAGCGTGCGAATCATATACTTTTCGACCATGTTCTTGGTCAAACCCATGCGCTCGGCAATCTCGGCCTGGCTCAGGCCTTCAAGCTTCTGCCAGATGAACACCCGGCGGCAGTTCAGCGGCAACTCGGCCAACGCCCGCTCGACGCTGTCGGCCAGTTCCAGGGCATGGACGTAGGCTTCCGGATCGTCGCTGGTAGCCACGCCTTCATCGAAGGCCTCCAGCGCCAGGCTCTGGCGCCGGTCTTCGCGACGGAAACCATCCACGGCGATGTTGCGGGCGGTCTGGTGCAGGTAGGCACGGGGCTGCCCGACCTGTTCGCGCGGGTTTTCCAGTACCCGGACAAAGGCATCGTGGGTGAGGTCCTCGGCCTGCTGACGACTGCGCAATTTGCGCGTCCAGGTGCCGATCAGCTCATGGTAGTGGTCGAGGAAGCCTTTGTGTCCGGACACGGTCGGGGTCGTCAGGGAGGCGGATAAGGGTGCGAATAGTAATGTTTCTCATCCATAACGGCAAATCTGCCCGACGGTAACAAAAAATTTATCGTGTTTTTCATGTACGGCAGTGCCAGGAAAATGTGGCCATAAATATGAACACCACAGGCCCCATCGCGGGTGAACCCGCTCCCACAGGAATTGCGAAAACCCTGTAGGAGCGGGTTTACCCGCGAAGGGGTCAACGCGATCCATTCCACAATTTTTTACGCTTGAAACACCCAGGGGAACATCAGGTGGTCATGCGAGTCGGTTATTCATCGGGTAGGGCGCCGTTCCACGACGATCGCCCCCGGATTGCCTGTTGATTCTGCATTCTTCACGCCCTAAAGTGCGCGCCGAACGTCCATGCTGGAAACGATCCATCCGGCTCAAGTACTGAGTAGGCGAACCAAAGTGGGGATACGGAGGACGTTCAGTTTGCAGCCACTTAATCATTCAGTTTGCCCATGGAGTCCCTGAGCATGTCGATCCAGGTCGAAGACTATTTCGCGCGTGACACCTTCCAGAAAATGAAGGCGTTCGCCGACAAGCAGGAAACCCCGTTCGTACTCATCGACACCCAGATGATCAGCCAGGCCTATGACGACCTGCGTGCTGGTTTCGAATTCGCCAAGGTGTACTACGCGGTCAAGGCCAACCCGGCCGTCGAGATCATCGACCTGCTCAAGGAGAAAGGTTCGAGCTTCGACATCGCCTCGATCTACGAGCTGGACAAGGTCATGGGCCGTGGTGTCAGCGCCGACCGCATCAGCTACGGCAACACCATCAAAAAATCCAAGGACATCCGCTACTTCTACGAGAAGGGCGTGCGCCTGTACGCCACCGACTCGGAAGCCGACCTGCGCAACATCGCCAAGGCCGCACCGGGCTCGAAAGTGTACGTGCGTATCCTCACCGAGGGCTCGACCACGGCCGACTGGCCACTGTCGCGCAAATTCGGCTGCCAGACCGACATGGCCATGGACCTGCTGATCCTTGCCCGTGACCTGGGCCTGGTGCCTTACGGCATCTCCTTCCACGTCGGTTCGCAACAGCGCGACATCAGCGTGTGGGACGCGGCCATTGCCAAGGTCAAGGTCATCTTCGAGCGCCTGAAAGAAGAAGACGGCATCGAGCTGAAGCTGATCAACATGGGTGGCGGCTTCCCGGCCAACTACATCACCCGTACCAACAGCCTCGAGACCTACGCCGAAGAGATCATCCGCTTCCTGAAGGAAGACTTCGGTGACGACCTGCCAGAGATCATCCTCGAGCCAGGCCGTTCGCTGATTGCCAACGCCGGTATCCTGGTCAGCGAAGTGGTGCTGGTCGCTCGCAAGTCGCGCACCGCCGTCGAGCGCTGGATCTATACCGACGTGGGCAAGTTCTCCGGCCTGATCGAAACCATGGACGAAGCCATCAAATTCCCGATCTGGACCGAAAAGAAAGGCGAAGCCGAAGAAGTGGTCATCGCCGGTCCGACCTGCGACAGCGCCGACATCATGTACGAGAACTACAAGTACGGCCTGCCGCTGAACCTGGCCATTGGTGACCGTCTGTACTGGCTGTCGACGGGTGCCTACACCACCAGCTACAGCGCAGTGGAATTCAACGGCTTTCCGCCGCTGAAGGCTTACTACCTGTAATGCAGAACGGGGCCGAAAGGCCCCGTTTTCATTTTGTGCTCTCCTGTGCCGGCCCCTTCGCGGGCAAGCCCGCTCCCACAGGATTAGTGTTTGCCTCAGGTCGGTCACCGTACCTGTGGGAGCGGGCTTGCCCGCGAAGAGGCCGGTACAGGCGAAATCAGGCCTGGCGCCGCTGCAGCTCTTCGGCATAGCTCCCGGCAAAGGCCATCAACATGGGTCCCGCCCCCTGCAAGGTCACCAGGGCACTGCGCAGGAAGTTCTCATTCCCCTCGACTCGCGCCCGCTCCAGCCAGGTCCCGGCCTCGGCCAGCTCACCTCGCTCGATCAGCACCATCGCCAGGCTGAACATCCCACGAAAATCCCCCGCCTCGGCCGAACGCCGATACCAGCGCACCGCCCGCACCGGGCTCGGCGCCGTGGCGATACCATGCTCCAGGTAACGCCCATACAGGTTCATCGACTTGGCATGGCCCATCTGCGCCGCCTTTTCGTAACAGGTCAGCGCCTGGGCCTGGTTGGCCGGCAGGCCACGCCCGGTGGCCAGCAGGTTGCCCAGGTTGTACAGCCCCCAATCCAGCCCGGCATCGGCCGCCCGTGCATAGTGAATGGCCGACTGTGCCAGGTCCACCTCGCCACCCCAGCCATGCTCCAGGCAACGACCGAGCATGTTGTGCGCCATGGCGCTGCCGCCCTGCGCGGCAATGCCGAACCAGCGCCGGGCAACACCGGCATCCTGCTCGATGCCACGCCCGTCGAGCAGAATCTGCCCGAGCAGCAACTGCGCCTCGACCATGCCCTCCCCCGCTGCCGCCAGGATTGCCTGGGCCGCCTTGCCGGGGCTGTGTTCGAGCATGGCCTGCAGGCCGGCAGCATCCACCACTTCTTCACGACGCAGCTGATAGGACACGGCTCAGACCTCGGCCCAGCGGCGCAGCAGGTTGTGGTAGGTGCCGGTCAGTTGCAGCAAGGACGGGTGGTCCGGCACATCGGCGGTCAGTTGCTGGATGGCATTGTCCATCTCGAACAGCAACGCCCGCTGGCTGTCCTCGCGCACCAGGCTCTGGGTCCAGAAGAACGCCGCGTAGCGCACGCCACGGGTTACCGGGTTGACCTTGTGCAGGCTGGTGCCCGGGTACAGCACAAGGTCGCCGGCCGCCAGCTTCACCTGCTGCACGCCATAGGTGTCCTGTATCACCAGTTCACCGCCGTCGTAGCTGTCCGGTTCGCTGAGGAACAAGGTCGAGGACAGATCGGTGCGCACCCGTTCCGGGCTGCCCTTGGGCTGGCGCAGGGCGTTGTCGATGTGGAACCCGAAGTTGCCGCCTTCGCGGTAGCAGTTGATCAGCGGCGGAAACACCTTGTGCGGCAAGGCCGCCGACATGAAACGCGGGGTCTGCCACAAGCGGTCGATCAGGGCGCTGCCGATTTCCTTGGCCAGCGGGTGCCCTTCCGGCAGTTGCAGGTTGTGCTTGGCTTTAGCCGACTGGTAACCGGCCGTGACCTTGCCATCGGCCCAGTCGGTTTGCGCCAGTGCCTCGCGGATACGGGCCAGTTCATCGGCGTCGAACAACCCTGGGATATGAAGCAGCATGCGGCAGCACCGTCAAGATCTGTAAAGGCTCAATGATATTGATTCCCTTTTACGCAGCACAAGGCCTGACTGTGCCTTAGACGATTCAGTGTCCATAAATCGTAAAGAGAATATGTAAAGATTGTAAATTTATAGCGAATGGTAACGAGTCTCAATTGTGCCTTACAATCCCTTACATTAACATCCGCGGCCTTCACACCTTGGGGAAGGCCTACAACAATGCGTCACGTACCATCTGCAGTGAGTTCACCACGCCTGATCGTCACAGCCATCGGTGTCGCCTTCAGCGCTTGCGGCGCCTATGCCGCCGATCCGGCCGCCAGCACCGCCATCACCCTCGACGCCACCAGCGTCGATGGCAAGGCTGAGCCAGCCAGCACCGATTACAAGGTGGAAAAGGCCTCCTCGCAGAAGTACACCGCCCCGCTGGTAGACACCCCGCGCTCGGTCACCGTGATCCCGCAGCAAGTGATCAAGGACACCAACGCCCTGACCTTGCAGGACGCCCTGCGCACCGTGCCCGGCATCACCTTCGGTGCCGGCGAAGGCGGCAACCCGCAAGGCGACCGGCCGTTCATCCGCGGCTTCGACGCCCAGGGTGACACCTACCTGGACGGCGTGCGTGACACCGGCGCCCAGACCCGCGAAATCTTTGCCATCGAATCGGTCGAAGTGGCCAAGGGCCCGAACTCGGCCGTTGGCGGCCGCGGCGCTGCCGGCGGCACCATCAACCTGGTGAGCAAGCGCGCACACTTGGGCAACTCGCTCGACGGCGCCTGGACCTGGGGCAGCGACCAGACCCAGCGCTACACCTTCGATGGCAACTACCAGTTCAGCGATACCGTTGCCGGCCGCCTGAACCTGATGACCCACGAAAGCAACGTCGCCGGCCGTGACAAGGTCAATTACGACCGCTGGGGTATCGCCCCGTCGCTGGCCTTCGGCCTGGGCACCGCGACCCGCGTCAACCTCGATTACTACCACCTGGAAAGCGACGACCTGCCGGACTCGGGTATTCCGTACAGCATCCCGACCGCTGGCAGCGCCGCGCGTACCTCGGCTCACCCGAGCAAGCCGAACGACGGTGGCGACAGCGACAATTTCTACGGCCTGACCGACCGCGACTTCCGCAAGACCCGTGTCGACATCGCCACCTTCTCCATCGAGCACGACCTGACCGATGCGCTGACCATCAAGAACACCTTCCGTCACGGCAACAGCATGCAGGACTACATCCTGACCCAGCCCGACGACAGCAAGGGCAACGTCAACAACGGCAGCGTCTGGCGACGCGCCAATACCCGTGTTGGCAACACCTCCACGACCACCAACCAGACCGACCTGTTCGGTGAGTTCTACCTGGGTGGCCTGAAGAACAGCTTCTCCACCGGTATCGAGCTGAGCCGTGAAGAAAGCGAGCGTGAAACCTACAACGTCGACACTGACACCGTCCCAGGTGGCGCCGCAAACACCAATTGCACCCCGGGCATGATCGGTGCTACCAGCGGCTACAACTGTACTTCGCTGAGCAATCCGAACCCGGATGATCCGTGGAACGGTGCAATCTCGCGCAACTACGCCGGTACCAACACCAAGAGCAACACCCGGGCCATCTACGTGTTCGATACCCTCGAACTGTCGCCACAGTGGCTGCTGAACATGGGCCTGCGCTACGACCACTTCGACACCCAGTACCGTGGCTACAACGCCGACGGCAGTACTGCGGTAAGTTCCAAGGGCATCGTCTCCAAGGGCAAGGACACCAGTGAGTTCGTCACCGGCCAGCTGGGCCTGGTGTGGAAGCCGGCCGACAACGGCAGCATCTACGTGTCCTACGCTACCTCGGCCACCCCGCCAGGCGCCTACCTCGGCGAAGGCATGGAAGGCAACCCGCTGGGCAACACCACCGACCGCAGCGGCAACCTGCTCTCCAGCGACATGGAGCCGGAAGAAACCACCAACTACGAAATCGGTACCAAGTGGGACCTGTTCAACGAGCGCCTGTCCCTGGCTGCGGCACTGTTCCGTACCGAGAAAGAAAACGCGCGCGTGCAGGTGAACACCACCACCTACGAAAACGTCGGCGAAACCCGCGTGCAGGGTATCGAGCTGTCCGCCAGCGGCAAGATCACCGACAAGTGGCAAGTGTTCGCCGGCTACACCTACATGGAAGCGCGCCAGATCGACGGCGGCCCGCTGGGCGCGGCCAACGACGGCAACCAGCTGCCGAACACGCCGAACAACAGCGCCAGCCTGTGGACAACTTATTCCATCACGCCGAAGCTGACCGTCGGTGGCGGTGCGTTCTATGTGGATGACGTGTACGGCAGCGTGGCCAACACCACCATGGTCGACAGCTATGTCCGCTACGACGCCATGGCCGCTTACAAGTTGACCAAGAACGTCGACCTGCAGCTGAACGTGCAGAACCTGACGGACAAGGTGTACTACGACAAGGCCTTCTCCACCCACTTCGCCAACCAGGCGGCCGGGCGGACTGCACTGTTGACCACCAGCGTCCACTTCTGACGAAACACCGCCGAGCCCCGTTCATACCTGTGAGCGGGGCTTTTGCGTATCAAGGCATAATGCCCGCGCTGCGGTCCGCGGCATCAAGCAACACAAGGTGATGGATGTGGTGAAGAAAACGCTGTTCCAACTGCACTGGTTGTTTGGCATCACCGCCGGGCTGGTGCTGGCATTGATGGGCATCACCGGTGCGCTGTACTCGTTCCAGGAGGAGCTGTTGCGCACCTTCAACGCCGATGTGCTCAAGGTCGAGGTACGCGCCGAAGGCGTGCTGCCAATGGGCGAACTGGTGCGCCGCGTCGAGGCCGAGCAAGGCGACAAGGTGTCGATGCTGTCGGTCGACGTGCGCGAAGGCAACGCCGCGCGGGTGTTCTTCACCCCGCCACCGGGCGAGCGCCGCGGCGCGCTGCGCTATGCCGACCCGTATACCGGCGAACTCAAGGGTGATGCGGCCGGGCAAGGCTTCTTCAACCTGATGCTGACCCTGCACCGCTTCCTCGCCATGGGCGACACTGGCCGGCAGATTACCGGGGCCTGTACCCTGATGCTGGTGTTCTTCTGCCTGTCCGGCCTGTACCTGCGCTGGCCGCGCAAGGCGCTGAACTGGCGCACCTGGCTGGCCCTCGATTGGGCCAAGAAAGGCCGTGCCTTCAATTGGGACCTGCACGCCGTGGCCGGTACCTGGTGCCTGCTGTTCTACCTGCTGTTCGCGTTGACCGGGCTGTTCTGGTCCTACGAATGGTACCGCTCTGGCCTGAACAAACTGCTGGCTGACCAACCCGCTGCCGGGCAGCAACAAAAGCGTGGCGAAGGCCGTGGCCGCCATGGGCAGCCCAAGGTCGACAAGAACGCGCCGCCACTGGTGGTCGACTACGACGCCATCTGGGCCAACCTGAAGGACGCCGCCGGCCCAGGCCTGGCCATGTACAACCTGCGCCTGCCGCCGGCAGGTGGCCAGCCGGCCAACCTGTTCTACCTGCTCGAAGGCGCCGCCCACCCGCGCGCGTTCAACACCCTGGTGCTCGACCCGGCCACTGGCCAGGTGAAAAGCCACGACCGCTACAGCGACAAGTCATTCAAGGCCCAGCTGCTGCAGAGCGTCTACGCCTTGCACGTTGGTGAATACTTCGGCCTGCCGGGTCGCATCATCGTCACCCTGGCCAGCCTGACCATGCCGCTGTTCTTCGTCACCGGCTGGCTGCTGTACCTCGACCGCCGCCGCAAGAAGCGCCAGGTGCGCGCCGCCCGCAGCATCGTCGATGGCAACCAGGCCAGCGGCGACAGCTGGCTGATCGGCTTCGCCAGCCAGAGCGGCTTCGCCGAGCAACTGGCCTGGCAAAGTGCCGGGCAGTTGCAGGCAGCAGGTTTGCCGGTTCAGGTTCGAGCCCTTGGCGACCTGCGCGAAGAAGACCTGCGTCAGTCCCGCCGTGCGCTGTTCGTGGTCAGTACCTTCGGTGATGGCGAGGCGCCCGACAGTGCCCGTGGTTTCGAACGCAAGATCCTCGGCCAGCCGTGGGCACTGAACAATCTCAGCTATGCCCTGCTCGCCCTTGGCGACCGCCAGTATCCGCACTTCTGTGGCTTCGCCCGGCGCCTGCAGGCGTGGCTTGGCGAGCGCGGTGCCAGCAGCGCATTCAGCCCGGTCGAAGTGGACAACGCCGACCAGGCCGCACTGCAACAGTGGCAGCAGGAACTGGCGCAACTGACCGGTGCTCAACCGGTAAGCGCCTGGCAACCGCCAAGCTTCGGCAACTGGACCCTGGTGCAGCGCGATCTGCTCAACCCGGGCAGCCAAGGCCAGCCGGTCTACCTGCTGGGCTTGCAACCTGAAGAGCCCGCCCGCTGGGAAGCCGGTGACCTGGTGGAGATCCTGCCGCTCAATGGCCAGCCACGGATCGACGCGTTCCTTCACGGCATGGCATTGGACGCCATGGCCAGCGTACAGGTCGAGGGCCTGCAGCAGACCTTGAGCCAGGCATTGGCTGGCCGTCAGCTACCGAGCCGTCGCGATCACCTGCTTGGCCTGCATCCGCAGGCACTGGTCGATGCGCTGGTGCCGATCGGTAGCCGCGAGTACTCGATCGCGTCGATCGCCAGCGATGGCGTGCTGGAGCTGATCGTGCGCCAGGAGCGCCATGCCGACGGCAACCTCGGCCTGGGCTCCGGCTGGCTGACCGAGTACTTGCCGCTGGGCGGCAGCTTGAGCCTGCGCCTGCGCCGCAACAGTGGCTTCCATCTACCCGAGATGCCAGCACCGATGATCCTGATCGGCAACGGCACCGGCCTGGCCGGCCTGCGCAGCCTGATGCGCGCGCGGATCAATGCTGGCGAGCAACGCAACTGGCTGCTGTTCGGCGAGCGCAACCGGGCACACGACCTGCTGTGTGGCGCAGAGCTGCAGGGCTGGGTCGAGAGTGGCGACCTGGCGCGGCTGGACCTGGCGTTTTCGCGGGATCAGGCCGAGAAAGTGTATGTGCAGGATGTGTTGCTGCAGCACGCCGAGGAATTCAAGCGCTGGGTGGCTGACGGGGCCTGCGTGTATGTCTGCGGTAGCCTGCAAGGCATGGCTGCCGGGGTTGATGCGGCGCTCAACGGCTTGCTGGGAGAAGAAGCAGTACAGCAGTTGATCGAGGATGGGCGCTATCGGCGGGATGTGTACTAAACAGCAGCACTGATCTGTGTGGGAGCGGCCTTGTGTCGCGAAAGGGCCGCAAAGCGGCCCCATCAATATCTGCAGTTATGCTGAAATCCTGGGGCTGCTTCGCAGCCCTTTCGCGACACAAGGCCGCTCCCACAACGGGCCAGTCTGGCTTTAGTGCAACTCGAAGGTATCGGCATCCAGGTTGGCCGGGAACTTGGTGCGGTACGCGCCCAGCTCTGCAGCACTCAACACCGCAGTGAATACCCCGTCCGCCTCCCCTGCGCTGAGCAGGCTCTCACCCTGGAAGTCCAGCACCTGGCTGTCCCCGGAGTAGGCAAAGCCCTTGCCGTCGGTCCCCACCCGGTTCACCGCCGCCACGTAGCACAGGTTCTCGATGCCCCGCGCCGGCAGCAGGCGGTTCCAGTGCTGGCGCCGCGCTGCCGGCCAGTTGGCGGTATACAGCAGCAGGTCAGTGTCCTGGGCATCACAGCTCCACACCGGGAAGCGCAGGTCGTAGCAGATCAGCGGGCGCACCCGCCAGCCCTTGACCTCGAACTGCACTTGGCGCTCACCTGGTGTGTAGTGCTTGTGCTCGCCCGCCATGCGGAACAGGTGACGCTTGTCGTAATGCAGGATTTCGCCATCCGGCCGCGCCCACAGCAAGCGGTTGCGGTGGCTGCCGTCGGCGGCCTGGATGATCACGCTGCCGGTGATCACCGCGTCGATGCGTTTGGCCTGTGCCTTGAGCCACTTGTAGGTCGGGCCGTTCTCAGGCTCGCACAGGGTTTCCGACTGCATGGAAAAACCCGTGGTAAACATCTCGGGCAAGACCACCAGATCGCTGCCGCGGGCCTGCTCCAGCAGCACCTCGAAATGCGCGTAGTTGGCCTCACGGTCATGCCAGGCCAGCGTGGTCTGGACCAGGGCGACTTTCAGGTTGGGCAGTGCACTCAGATCGCGCATAGTTTTTCCGCTGCCTGACGCAGCGTCTCCTCACGTTTGGCAAAGCACAGGCGCACCAGGCGTTGCTCGGGGATGGGTTGCTGGTAGAACACCGACACCGGAATGGTCGCCACGCCGTGCTCACGGGTGAGCCACAGGGCCATGTCGACATCGTTCAGGTCCGGGCGGATCTGCGAATAGTCCACCAGCTGGAAATAGGTGCCTGCCGTGCGGGTAAAGCTGAAACGCGAGCCTTCGAGCAGGTCGCAGAACAGGTCGCGTTTGGCCTGGTAGAAGGCCGGCAATTCGTCGATGTGCTCCGGGTGCTCGGCCATGAAGTCGGCCAGTGCGCATTGCAGCGGTGTCACGCCGCAGAAATTGACGTATTGATGCACCTTGCGCAGTTCGGCGCTCAAGGCCGGCGGCGCAATCACGTAGCCGGTCTTCCAGCCGGTGACGTGGTAGGTCTTGCCAAACGAGCTGACCACGAACGCCCGTGAATACAGCTGCTCGTGGGCCAGCACGCTGGCATGGCGCACACCGTCGTAGACCAGGTGCTCATAGACTTCGTCGCTGACCAGATAGATGTCGCGATCGGCGATCAGACCGGCCAGTTGGTCAAGGTCTTCGCGACTGATCAGCGCGCCACTGGGGTTGTGCGGCGAATTGAGAATGACCATGCGCGTGCGTGGGCTCAAGGCATCGCTGAACTTCTGCCAGTCGATGCGGAAGTCACCGTCGCTCAGTTGCACATGCACGCAGCGCCCGCCCGCCAGTTCCACCGACGGCTCGTAGCTGTCGTAGCAAGGGTCGAAGACGATCACCTCGTCACCAGCGTGGATCAACGCCTGGATGGCGCAGAAAATCGCCTCGGTGGCGCCCGGGGTGATGGTCACCTCCTGATCGGCATCCACCTGCGCGCCGTACAGCCGCGCAACCTTGGCCGCCACCTGCTGGCGCAGGGCCGGCAGGCCGGTCATCGGCGAATACTGGTTATGCCCGGCGGCGACATGGCGGCCGACTGCATCGAGCAACGCCTGCGGGCCATTGAAGTCGGGGAAGCCTTGGGACAGGTTCAGCGCGCCGGTCTGCATGGCGAGCTGGGACATGGTGGTGAAGATGGTCGTGCCGACATTCGGCAGTTTGCTGCGGATCATGGAGCCCTCTTTCCTGGGGTGTATCCGGCACGGGGTGGAGTCCGAGCATAGCGGATCGAGCGGTCAGGAAAAAGGTTCAAACAACCCAGGGATTGCGCTGGATCAACGGGCCTCTTCGCGGGCTCGCCCGCGAAGAAGCAGACGCGGAATCAGCGCTTGTCGCGGCGCTTCTTCTCGGCCTTCTTGTGGTGTGACATCAAGCGGCGCTTCTTGTTGACCTGGCGATCGGTGAGGGTGTTCTTCTTGCCCTCGTACGGGTTCTCACCGCCCTTGTACTCGATGCGGATCGGCGTACCGACCAGCTTCAGCACGCGACGGTAGGTGTTCTCCAGGTAACGCGAGTACGACTTCGGAATCTTGTCGGTCTGGTTGCCATGGATCACGATAAGCGGCGGGTTGGCACCACCGAGGTGGGCATAGCGCAGCTTGATGCGGCGACCGTTGACCAGCGGTGGCTGGTGCTCGCTCACGGCATCTTCGAGGATCTGCGTCAGGCGGCTGGTCGGCCAGCGGGTGACCGCCGACTTGAACGCGGCCTGTACCGACTTGTACAAGTGGCCGACGCCCGTGCCGTGCAGGGCCGAGATGAAGTGGATGTCGGCGAAGTCGACGAAGAACAGCCGGCGCTCCAGCTCAGTCTTCACGTAGTCGCGTTCACCCGACTCCATGCCATCCCACTTGTTGAGGGCGATGACAATGGCGCGGCCGGCTTCCAGGGCGAAGCCCAGCAGGTTGAGATCATGGTCGACCACACCTTCGCGGGCGTCCATGACAAAGATCACCACGTTGGCGTCCTTGATCGCCTGCAGGGTCTTCACCACCGAGAACTTTTCGACTTCCTCGTGGATCTTGCCGCGCTTGCGCACGCCAGCGGTGTCGATGAAGGTGTACTTCTCGTCATCACGCTCGAACGGGATGTAGATACTGTCGCGGGTCGTGCCCGGCTGGTCGTACACCACCACACGCTCTTCGCCGAGCATGCGGTTGACCAGGGTCGACTTGCCCACGTTCGGGCGGCCGATGATGGCGATCTTGATGCCATCTTTCTCGCTTGGGCCCGGGATACGTACCGCTTCCTCGCCTTCGGCCACTTCAGCGTCCAGCGCTTCCTCGACCTGGTCACGCGGGATGTGGCCGAGCACAGCCTCCATCAGCGCGTTGATGCCACGGCCCTGGGAGCCGGCTACCGGAATGGCATTGCCCATGCCCAACGGCGAGAACTCGGCGCGAGCGACGTCGGCGTCGATGTTGTCGATCTTGTTGGCGACCAGGATGGCCGACTTGTTGCGCTTGCGCAGGTGCTCGGCAATCATCTGGTCGGCGGCGGTCATGCCGGCGCGAGCATCGACCAGGAACAGCACGTAGTCGGCTTCCTCGATGGCCATCAGCGACTGCTCGGCCATCTTCTCGTCCATGCCCACTTCGTCCCCGGTGATACCGCCGGTGTCGATGAGGATGAAGGAACGACCCTGCCAGGTGGCATCACCGTACTGGCGATCACGGGTCAGGCCCGACAAGTCACCGACGATGGCATCGCGGGTCTTGGTCAGGCGGTTGAACATGGTGGATTTGCCGACGTTCGGGCGGCCCACCAGGGCGATTACGGGAACCATGCGGCTCTCCACTCTTGAATTCTTGAAAATGCAAAGGCCGCTGCAAGGCAGCGGCCGGAGTTCGGGCGGCGTGTCCTACGCCGCGGCCTGAAGCCGCCAAGGCTCCAAGCATAGCTTCAGCGGACGGTCAGTGCCTCGAGCTTGCCGCTGTTGCCGAAGACGTAGATGGTGTCGCCGACCACAAGTGGGCGGGCGCGCAGGCCATCGCTGTCGATACGCTCACGGCCGACAAAGCGGCCATCGACCTGGCTCAGCAGGTGCAAGTAACCCTCGAAGTCACCCACAGCCACGTAGCTGGAGAACACTTCAGGCGCGGTCAGCTGACGGCGGGCCATCGAATCGTTGGTCCACAGCGCGCTGGAGGAGCGCTCGTCGACACTTTCAACGGTACCGCTGGCTTCGCTGACATAGACGTTGCCGTAACCCTGGGCGACACCCACGTAGCTGGAAGCATCGCGCTGCCACAGCACACGGCCGCTTTCCAGGTCCAGGCCCGCCACGCGGCCCTGGTAAGTGCTGACGTACAGGGTACCACCGGACAGCAGCAGGCCGCCGTCGATGTCGACCACGCGGTCCAGCTCGGAACGGCCCTGCGGGATGGCCACGCGGCTTTCCCACACCGGCACGCCGTTGTTGATGTCCACCGCCACCACCTTGCCTGTGGACAGGCCGGCCACGGCCAGACGGTTGGTGGCGATCGGCGCGCCGGTACCACGCAGGGTCAGCACGGCCGGGGTGTTTTCATAGATCCAGCGGCGGTCGCCAGTGGCGGCATCCAGGCCGATCAGGCGGTCGTCCTGGGTCTGTACCACCACAACGTCGCCGTTGTTGGCCGGTGGCGCCAGCACTTCACTGGTAACACGCGAGCGCCAGCGCTCTTCGCCCGTGCTGGAATCCAGCGCGATGACTTCACCCTTGAGGGTGCCGAGCATCACCAGGCCGTAGCCTACGCCGACAGCGCCGGAGACCGGCAGCTCGAGGTCCTTCTTCCACACCACGTCACCGGTGATGCGGTCGAGGGCGAAGACTTCGCCATTGACGTCGGAGGCGTAGATACGGTCGTTCTCGATTGCCGGAACCAGGGTGTTGTAGGTTTCACCCTGGCCGTCACCGATCGAACGGCTCCACTGCTTCTTCAGCACCACTTCCTCGGTGAACTTGGTCAGCTCGGCCGGAGGCAGTTCCTTCTTGCTGTTGCTGCTGCAACCTGCGGCCAGCACGGCCAGGGTCAGCACTGCTGCTTGTTTCCAACCGATCACTTACGCGTCCCCTTTGGCCAGGTCATCCAGCTTCAGTTGCAGGCCACCGACTGCTGCTTCATCAGACAGCGCGGCCTTGGCTTTCTCGTAGGCACTGTGGGCATCGTCGCCACGACCCAGTTGCACCAGCAGATCACCTTTCAGTTCCTCACGGCTGGCCAGGAATGCCTTGTCGGCATCACCGTCGAGCAGCTTGAGGGCTTCTTCGGCCTTGTTCTGGGCGGCGAGCACGCGTGCCAGGCGCTGGCGCGAGATTTCGCCCAGGGTGACGTCGGCCGGTTTGTCCAGCACGCTTTTCAACTCGGCAGCAGCGTCGTCGAGCTTGCCGCTCTCGACCGCGACCTTGGCCACGAACAGGCTGCCGTACTGGGCGTACGCAGTACCGCCGAACTCGCTCTTGAGTTTGCCGGCCAGCTCCGCGACCTTGGTTGCGTCTGGCTGGCCATTCGGCGTCAGGCTGGTCTCAAGCAGGGCCTGATACAGCTGCGAGGCACCTTGCGACTGGTTGCTCTGGTACTTGTGCCAGGTATTCCAGCCCAACACCACCACGCCAGCCAGCAGGGCACCGGTCAGCAGCGGCTTGCCGTTGCGGTTCCACCAGTCCTTGACCCCTGCCAGTTCATCATCGGTACTCGACACCCCAATACTCCTTTTCGCCTATTCGCTTGTTGAACCGCGTTACGCCTGAGCGATCGCGGTTTCCAGGTGCTCAGCCAGAGCATCCCAGGCAATGTTCTGTTGTTCGCCCTGCCCACGCAGGGGCTTCAAGCCGATCTCTTGCTTGGCCAGTTCGTCGTCGCCGAGGATCAGGGCGAACAGTGCGCCGCTCTTGTCGGCTTTCTTGAACTGGCTCTTGAAGCTGCCTCCGCCGGCGTTGACCGCCAGGCGCAGGGCCGGCAAGCGATCGCGCAGGCCTTCGGACAGGCGCAGGCCGGCCAGCTCCGCCTGCTCGCCGAAGGCGCACAGGTAGACGTCGATGGTGCGGTTGATCGACTCGGGGACCTTGCCAAGGGTTTCCAGCAGCAGGATCAGGCGCTCGATGCCCATGGCGAAACCAACGCCAGGGGTCGGCTTGCCGCCCATCTGCTCGACCAGGCCGTCGTAACGGCCACCGGCGCAGACGGTGCCCTGGGCACCGAGCTTGTCGGTGACCCACTCGAACACGGTCTTGCTGTAGTAGTCCAGGCCACGGACCAGCTTGGTGTTGATCACGAACGGAATGCCAGCGGCATCGAGGCGTGCCTTGAGGCCCTCGAAGTGCACGCGGGAATCTTCGTCCAGATAATCTTCCAGCTTCGGTGCGCCGACCAGCACCGCCTGGGTACCCTGGTCCTTGCTGTCGAGGATACGCAGCGGGTTGCTCTTGAGGCGACGCTGGCTGTCTTCGTCGAGCTGCTCCAGGCGCGCCGAGAGGAACTCGACCAGCGCGTCACGGTAACGGGCTCGGGCTTCGCTGGTGCCCAGGCTGTTGAGTTCGAGCTTGACCGCATCCTGGATGCCCAGCAGGCCCCACAGGCGCCAGGTCAGCATGATCAGCTCGGCGTCGATGTCCGGGCCGTCCAGGTTGAACACTTCCACACCGATCTGGTGGAACTGCCGATAGCGGCCCTTCTGCGGGCGCTCGTGGCGGAACATCTGGCCGATGTACCAGAGCTTCTGCACCTGGCCGTTGCCGGTGATGCCATGTTCCAGCACAGCCCGCACACAGGCGGCGGTGCCTTCTGGGCGCAGGGTGAGCGAATCGCCGTTGCGGTCCTCGAAGGTGTACATCTCTTTTTCGACGATGTCGGTGACTTCACCAATGGAGCGCTTGAACAGCTCGGTGAACTCGACGATCGGCGTGCGGATCTGGCTGTACCCATAGGTGTCCAGCAGGCCGGCGACGGTGCCTTCGAAGTAGCGCCAGAGTGGCGACTGCTCTGGCAGGATGTCGTTCATGCCACGGATGGCTTGCAGCGATTTGCTCACGAAAAGTCCTTACGAATCTGTGTGTCAGCTGCGGGCGATCAGCGCCGCGTCAGCCTCGACCTTTTCGGCCGCTTTCTGGCGGATGAGCTTTTCCAGCTCATCGACCAGGTTGTCATTGGTCAGCTTCTGCGCCGGCTTGCCGTCGATGTAGACCAGGTTCGGCGTACCACCGGTCAACCCCACGTGGGACTCCTTGGCTTCGCCAGGGCCGTTGACCACGCAACCGATCACCGCCACGTCCAGCGGCACCAGCAGGTCTTCCAGGCGCCCTTCGAGCTCGTTCATGGTCTTGACCACGTCGAAGTTCTGCCGCGAGCAGCTCGGGCAGGCGATGAAGTTGATGCCCCGCGAACGCAGGTGCAGCGACTTGAGGATGTCGTAGCCGACCTTCACTTCCTCGACCGGGTCGGCCGCCAGCGAGATACGAATGGTATCGCCGATGCCTTCGGCCAGCAGCATACCGAGGCCGACGGCAGATTTCACTGTCCCCGAGCGCAGGCCTCCGGCTTCGGTGATCCCCAGGTGCAGCGGCTGGATGATCTGCTTGGCCAACAGGCGATAGGCCTCGACGGCCATGAACACGTCGGAGGCCTTGACGCTGACCTTGAAGTCCTGGAAGTCCAGGCGATCGAGGTGCTCGACGTGACGCAGGGCCGACTCGACCAGCGCGGCCGGGGTCGGCTCACCGTACTTCTTCTGAAGGTCCTTCTCCAAAGAACCGGCGTTGACGCCGATGCGGATCGGGATACCACGGTCGCGGGCAGCGTCGACCACCGCGCGCACGCGGTCTTCACGGCCGATGTTGCCCGGGTTGATGCGCAGGCAGTCGACGCCAAGCTCGGCCACGCGCAGGGCGATCTTGTAGTCGAAATGGATATCGGCAACCAGCGGCACGCTGACCAGCTGCTTGATCTTGCCGAACGCCTCTGCGGCGTCCATGTCGGGTACCGAGACGCGAACGATGTCGACGCCGGCATCGACCAGGCGCTGGATCTGCGCCACGGTAGCCAACACATCGTTGGTGTCGGTGTTGGTCATGCTCTGCACCGCGATGGGGGCATCACCACCCACCGGCACATTGCCGACCCAGATTTTGCGGGATTCGCGACGTTTGATCGGAGATTCGCCGTGCATGACTTACTGTCCCAACTTCAGGCGAGCGGTCTCGCCACTGGTGAACGGGGCAACATCGACGGCCTGGCCGTTGTAGCTGACCTGGGCGCCACGGGCAAAGCCCAGGCGGACCGCGAACGGCGGCTTGCCGGTCAGCTCGAGGTTGTCCCCCTTGCGCTTGATGGCGCTGAACAGCACCTTGCCGTTGCCATCGGACACCTGGGTCCAGCAATCGGCGGTGAACTGGATTGCAACCTTGGCGCTGCCGGCCGGCACGGCCACAGGCGCGGCAGGCTCAGCGGCGGTGGCCGGCACGCTGGCGACTGGCGCGGCCGACGTTAACGGTGCCACCGGAGCCGCAGGGGCCGGTGCGGGCGCGGCAGCATGGACCGGTGCCTGCTGCACCTGAACAGGAGCAGGCGCGGGTGCAGGCGTAGCAGTCGCAGCCGGGGCGGCCTCGCTGGTGGTTTCGGCTGCCGCCTCGGCGGGGGCCTGCTCCAGCGCCAGCGGTGCGCTTTCAGGCTGCTGGCCCGCGGTCACTGCCTGGTCTTCAGGTTCGTCCAGCGGATGAATCTGGGTGGTGCCGTCGGCACTTTCGACTTCCACGTGCTCCAGCGCCATCTTGGCCAGGTCCTTGCCTTTCAAGCTGCCCTGATCCTGCCACCAGATGAAGCTGCCGCCGACCACTGCAACCAGAAGCAGCAAGGTGACGCCACGCATGATGTTGTGGGAAAGCCGCACCGGCTCTTCGATACGGCCCAGGGAGTGCACATCACTGCCCTTGGCATGAGTACCGGTGTACTGGTCGAAGGCCTCGACCAGCGGCGCTTGGTCCATGTCCATCAACTTGGCGTAGGCGCGGATGTAACCACGCGCGAAGGTATGCCCTGGCAGCTTGTCGAAGGCACCGGTTTCCACGTGGTTCAGCGAACTTACGGTGAGGTTGAGCTTGCGGGCCACCTCGGCTTGCGACCACTCCCGTTTCTCGCGGGCCTGGCGCAACAGCTCACCGGGGTTCTGGCCAGTCGCTGCTGCTACTTCGGGATGCGCGGCTTTCATCGTTGCTCCGACAGGTATTGCTGATATTCCGGCGTACCGGGATAAAGTCGTTGTAATTGCTGGCCCAGATCGGCCAGGGTGCCCTGCTCGCCGAATACCCGGGCAAGGCGGCTGCCCAGCAAAAGGCTACGGGCGTTGTGATCGCTCAATTGGCTGAAACGATCGTAGTAATCCCGGGCCGGCACATAATGCCTGTTTTCGAAGGACAACTCAGCCATTTCCAGCAGCGCTCTGGGCTGGCGTCGGTTGAGTTGCAGGGCCTTGGTCAGATACGCATGTGCCTGATCGCGCTTGTCGAGCTCCAGGGCCGTCAGGCCAAGGTTCTCGTACACCCGCGAACGCTCAGGATACAGGGTATCGGCACTGGCCAGGCGAAACATCTGCTCGGCTTCGGCGAAACGTTGCTGAGCATATAGGAAACTGCCGTAGTTGTTGCGAATTCGCGTATCACCCGGGCGGGCTGCAAGGGCTTTCTCGAAGTGCGCCTGGGCAAGAGCTGGCTCGCCTTCGGCCTGGAACACCAGGGACATGGCGGCGTGAGCGTCGGCATCCGCAGCATCCAGCGCCAAGGCCTTGGCCAAGGGGGCCTTGGCCTGCTGGGTCAAACCTTGTTGCAAATAACCCAGGCCAAGCTGCGTATAGGCATGCGCTGCCTCTGCCCGCCCCTGACGGTTGGCCAGGGGATCGCTCGCGCCGCCCGACACGCAGCCGGCGAGCAGCGAAAGCGCAAGGATCGACAGCGCGGCGCGCAGGCTCATGGCAAGGCCAGACTCAGTGACGCACGGCGCTGTCTTGCAGCTCGGCGTCAGCGGACAGCTGGCGGACGGCGATGTAGCGCTCGCTGCGGCGGGTGCGGTCGTTGACCTGGCCGACCAGCTGACCACAGGCGGCGTCGATATCGTCGCCACGGGTGGTACGGGTGGTAACGTTGAAACCACCGTGGTGCAGCAGGTCCTGGAAGCGGCGGATGGCGTTGTTGCTCGGCCGCTCGTAACCCGAATGCGGGAACGGGTTGAATGGGATCAGGTTGATCTTGCACGGAACGTCGCGCAGCAGCTCGATCATCTGCGCCGCATGCTCGGGCTGGTCGTTGACGTCCTTGAGCAGGGTGTACTCGATGGTCAGCACACGCTTGCCGCCCAAGGTCGACATGTAGCCCATGCACGACTCCAGCAGCATCTTCAGCGGGTACTTCTTGTTGATCGGCACCAGCTGGTTGCGCAGTTCGTCGTTCGGCGCATGCAGCGACAGCGCCAGGGACACGTCGATGTGCTTGGCCAGTTCGTCGATCATCGGCACCACGCCCGAGGTGGACAGGGTGACGCGACGCTTGGAAATGCCATAGCCCAGGTCATCCATCATGATGTGCATGGCGGCAATGACGTTGTCGAAGTTCAGCAGGGGCTCGCCCATGCCCATCATGACCACGTTGGTAATTGCGCGGTCGATCTTGGCCGGGACGGTCCCGAAGGATTTGTTCGCAAGCCACACCTGGCCGATCACCTCGGCGGCGGTGAGGTTGCTGTTGAAGCCTTGCTTGCCGGTGGAGCAGAAACTGCAGTCCAGGGCGCAGCCGGCTTGCGACGAGACGCAGAGGGTACCGCGGTCGTCGGTAGGGATGTAGACGGTCTCGACGCAGCTGCCGGAGGCAACGCGGATCACCCATTTGCGGGTGCCGTCGGCGGAAATGTCTTCACTGACCACTTCCGGGGGGCGAATCTCGGCAACGGCCTCGAGCTTTTCGCGCAAGACCTTGCCTACGTTGGTCATGGCCGCAAAGTCGGACACGCCAAAATGGTGAATCCATTTCATCACCTGGCCGGCACGGAAGCGCTTCTCCCCTATCGAGTCGAAGAACTTTTCCATTTCCGGCTGGGTCAGCCCCAACAGGTTGATTTTGCCAGTAGATGTCGTCATGGATTCACCCTCACCCGTAAGCTTTCGCTTAGCGAGTGGTTACCTCGGTAGCAGCGAAGAAGTAAGCGATTTCGCGAGCAGCAGCAGCTTCGGAGTCCGAACCGTGAACGGCGTTGGCGTCGATCGATTCTGCGAAGTCAGCACGGATGGTGCCAGGAGCAGCTTCTTTCGGGTTGGTAGCGCCCATCAGCTCACGGTTCAGAGCGATGGCGTTTTCGCCTTCCAGAACCTGAACAACGACCGGACCGGAAGTCATGAAGGCAACCAGGTCAGCGAAGAAGCCGCGCTCTTTGTGCTCGGCGTAGAAGCCTTCGGCTTCGGCTTTGGACAGTTGCTTGATTTTCGAGGCAACGATTTTCAGGCCAGCTTCTTCGAAGCGGGTAGTGATCTTGCCGATGACGTTCTTGGCAACGGCGTCAGGCTTGATGATCGAGAAAGTACGTTGAACAGCCATGGAAAACTCCAGAATATTGAGTGTTACGAAAAATTAAACCCGCGAATTATACGCGGGTTCCAGGGGATTGCCTAACCTGCAGCGTCACGCTTAGTCGGCTTCTTCGATCCAGGCCGCCTGGATGGCCTCTAGCACTTTCTCACCGCCACGTGACGGATCGTCGCTGAACTCTGGCAGGGCCAGCACCCAGCGGTGCAGATCGACGAAATTCACATATCTAGGATCGACGTCCGGCTTGCTTTCCGCAAGCTGGATGGCGATCTCAAGTACATCAATCCATTTCAGGCTCATCGGGCAAACCTCAGTGCGGCGCTTCGGCAGCGTGGTTGAGCGAATACTTAGGAATCTCGATGGTGAGGTCATCCTCACCGACGATCACCTGGCAGGCCAGGCGCGACTGCGCCTCCAGGCCCCAGGCCTTGTCCAGCATATCCTCTTCCAGCTCGTCGGCTTCCTCGAGCGAGTCGAAGCCTTCGCGCACGATGCAGTGGCAGGTGGTGCAGGCGCACACGCCGCCGCACGCGCTTTCCATCTCGATGTGGTGCTCGTGGGCCAACTCCAGGATGTTGGTTCCTGGCTCTACCTCGACCACCAGCCCGTCCGGGCAGAACTTCTCGTGCGGCAGGAAAATCACCTGGGGCATCGGTTACTCCTCGATCTCATTCAGGTTGCGCCCGGCCAGTGCGGCTTTGACCGTCGAATCAAGGCGGCGGGCGGCAAAGGCATCGGTCACCTGCGACAGACGCTTGGTCTGCTGCTCGATGGCTGCGCCATCGGTGCCGCTGAGCAAATCACGCAATTCTTGCATCTGATACTCGATGGCGACCCGCTCGTCTTCGCTGAGCAGGCGGTCACCGTCGGCATCCAGGGCGCCCTGCACCGCTTCGAGCAGGCGTTCGCCGTCAACCTGATGCTCACGCAGCTGGCGCGCCTGCTTGTCGGAACCGGCGTGCTCGAAGGAATCCTTGAGCATGCGGGCGATCTCGCCGTCGGTCAGGCCGTAGGACGGCTTGACCTGAATGCTGGCCTCCACGCCCGAACCCAGTTCACGGGCAGCAACGCTGAGCAGGCCGTCGGCGTCGACCTGGAAGGTCACGCGTATCTTGGCAGCGCCAGCCACCATGGCCGGAATGCCGCGCAACTCGAAGCGCGCCAGGGAGCGGCAATCGCTGATCAGCTCGCGCTCGCCCTGCAGAACATGGATCATCATGGCCGACTGGCCATCTTTGTACGTGGTGAATTCCTGGGCACGGGCCACCGGAATGGTGGTGTTGCGCGGGATCACCTTCTCCATCAGCCCGCCCATGGTCTCGAGACCCAGGGACAGTGGGATGACATCGAGCAGCAGCAGTTCGCCACCTTCGCGGCGGTTGCCGGCCAGGGTATCAGCCTGAATGGCCGCGCCGATGGCCACTACCTGGTCAGGGTCGATCGAAGTCAGCGGGGTGCGACCAAACAACGCACCGACAGCTTCCCGAACACGCGGAACGCGGGTCGAACCACCGACCATCACCACTGCGCCGACCTCCTCCAGCTCGATGCCACTGTCGCGCACGGCGCGGCGGCAGGCTTTCAGGCTGCGGGCAACCAGGGGCTCGATCATGGCTTCGAAGGCGGCGCGGCTCAGCTCGCCCGCCCAGGCGCCGTGGCTGACACGGACGGTGTCGGCATCGGTCAGGGCTTCCTTGGCTGCGCAGGCAGCCTGCAGCAGCTGACGCTGGGTGGCCGGATCGAGATCGGCGGACAGGCCGGCCTGCGCGATGATCCAGCCAGCAATGGCGTGGTCGAAGTCGTCGCCACCCAGCGCGGTATCGCCACCGGTGGCCAGCACTTCGAACACGCCGGCAGTCAGGCGCAGGATGGAAATATCGAAGGTGCCGCCACCCAGGTCATAGATGGCCACCAGGCCTTCGGCGTTCTGGTCCAGGCCATAGGCCACGGCAGCGGCGGTCGGCTCGTTGAGCAGGCGCAGCACGCTCAGGCCGGCCAGGCGTGCGGCATCCTTGGTAGCCTGGCGCTGGGCGTCGTCGAAATAGGCCGGCACCGTGATCACCGCGCCCACCAACTCGCCACCCAGGGTGGCTTCGGCACGCTCGCGCAGCACCTTGAGGATGTCGGCGGACACTTCCACCGGGCTTTTCGGCCCTTGGACGGTGTCGATGAACGGCATGTGCGACTCACCGCCGATAAAGCGGTACGGCAGTTGCTCACCAAGCTGCTTGACGTCTGCCAGGCCACGGCCCATCAGGCGCTTGACCGACAGCACGGTGTTCAGCGGGTCGCTGGAAGCTGCTTCGCGCGCGGCCAGGCCGACTTCGCTGTGGCCAGCCAGGTATCGCACCGCCGAAGGCAGAATGACGTTGCCCTGCGCATCGGGCAGGGGCTCGCTGCGACCGCTGCGCACGGCAGCGACCAGTGAATTGGTGGTACCCAGGTCGATCCCCACCGCCAGGCGGCGCTGGTGCGGCTGAGGGCTTTGACCGGGTTCGGCGATCTGCAGTAGGGCCATGCTTATCTGAATACCTTAGGCGTCATCACGGGCGACGCCGGGTTAATCGTCGAGGCGCTCTTCCAGTTGGCGCACTTCTTGGGCGAGCTTGTCGAGGAACTGCATGCGGCGCATCAGGCGCTCGGCCTTGTCGCGCTCGGCAGGCAGGTCCCAGCAGGCGGCGAAATCCTCGTTGAGCGTGTCCTGGGCGACCTTCAGGCGCTTCTTGAACACCGCCACGCCATCGAGGTCGGCTTCGTCCTGCAGCTCTTCGAGCTCCTCGCGCCATTGCATCTGCTGCATCAGGAAATCAGGGTCATGGACCGTGACTTCCTGGGGCACTTCGTGGCCACCGATAGCCAGCAGGTAGCGGGCACGGCGCGGCGCACTGCGCAGGGTCTGGTAGGCGTCGTTGAGAGCCGCCGACTTTTCCAGCGCTACCCGCTGCTCGCGCTCGGAGGCGTCGGCAAAGCGGTCCGGATGGACCTCGCGCGCCAGCTCGCGGTAGCGAGTGGCCAGTTTGTCGAGGTCCAGGCGGAAGCTGGGTTGGAGGTCAAACAGAGCGAAATGACAAGGAGTACCCACGGCCAGCCTCAGACGTTGAAGCTTTCGCCGCAGCCACACTCACCGCGCACGTTGGGGTTGTTGAACTTGAAGCCTTCGTTCAACCCTTCCTTGACGAAGTCCAGCTCGGTGCCATCGAGGTAGACCAGGCTCTTGGGATCGATGATCACCTTGACGCCATGGTTCTCGAACACCTGGTCCTCTGCGGCCAGCTCGTCGACGAACTCCAGCACGTAGGCCAGGCCCGAGCAGCCGGTGGTGCGCACGCCCAGGCGAATGCCCTCACCCTTGCCGCGCCCGTCGAGGGAGCGGCGAATGTGGTTGGCGGCGGCTTCTGTCATGCTGATAGCCATCGGAACTCCTTGACTCTTACCTTGCAACGGGCGGCTTAGATCAAGCCTTTCTTCTGCTTGTAGTCGCGAACGGCTGCCTTGATGGCATCTTCGGCGAGTACCGAGCAGTGGATCTTCACTGGCGGCAACGCCAGTTCTTCCGCCAGCTGGGTGTTCTTGATGGTTTCGGCTTCGTCCAGGGTCTTGCCCTTCATCCACTCGGTGGCGAGGGAGCTGGAAGCGATGGCCGAACCGCAGCCGTAAGTCTTGAACTTGGCGTCTTCGATGATGCCTTGCTCGTTGACCTTGATCTGCAGACGCATCACGTCACCGCACGCTGGAGCGCCGACCATGCCGGTACCGACATCCGGGTCCTCGGCGTTCATCTTGCCGACGTTGCGTGGGTTTTCGTAGTGGTCGATGACCTTTTCACTGTATGCCATGGTGCAATTCCTTCCTCATCAGGGAGCCGCTCTTGCCGGCGACTGCTTAGTGGGCGGCCCACTCGATCTTGGAGATGTCAACGCCGTCTTTGTACATGTCCCACAGCGGCGACAGCTCACGCAGTTTGTTGACGGCCATGCAGACTTGCTGCGCGGCGTAGTCGACTTCTTCTTCGGTGGTGAAACGGCCGAAGGAGAAGCGGATCGAGCTGTGCGCCAGCTCGTCGTTGCGGCCCAGAGCGCGCAGTACATACGACGGCTCGAGCGAAGCGGAGGTACAGGCCGAACCGGACGATACGGCGATGTCCTTCAGGGACATCAGCAGCGACTCGCCTTCGACGTAGTTGAAGCTCAGGTTCAGGTTGTGCGGCACGCGGGCAGTCTTGCTGCCGTTGACGTACAGCTCTTCGAGGTCCGAGACCTGCTTGAAGAAGCGGTCGCTCAGGGCCTTGATGCGCACGTTCTCGGCGGCCATTTCCTGCTTGGCGATGGCGAAGGCCTCGCCCATGCCGACGATCTGGTGAGTCGGCAGGGTGCCCGAACGCATGCCGCGCTCATGGCCACCGCCGTGAATGATGGCTTCCAGACGCACGCGCGGCTTGCGGCTGACGTACAGCGCACCGATGCCTTTAGGGCCGTAGACCTTGTGCGCCGAGAACGACATCAGGTCGACCTTCAGCTTCTGCAGGTCGATTTCGACCTTGCCGGCGGACTGGGCGGCATCGACATGGAACAGCACGCCGCGTGAACGGGTCAGCTCACCGATGGCGGCGATGTCGTTGATCGAGCCGACTTCGTTGTTCACATGCATCAGCGAGACCAGGATGGTGTCGTCGCGCAGGGCGGCTTCGACCATGGCCGGGGTGACGATGCCGTCTTCGCCCGGTTCCAGGTAGGTGACTTCGAAACCTTCGCGCTCGAGCTGGCGAGCGGTATCCAGGACCGCCTTGTGCTCGATCTTGGAGGTGATGATGTGCTTGCCCTTGGTCTGATAGAAGTGCGCCACACCTTTCAGGGCGAGGTTGTCGGACTCGGTGGCACCGCTGGTCCAGACGATTTCGCGCGGGTCGGCGTTGATCAGCTCGGCAACCTGGCGGCGGCCGTTCTCGACCGCTTCCTCGGCCTTCCAGCCGAACACGTGGGAACGGGAGGCCGGGTTACCGAAGTTGCCGTCGACCAGCAGGCAGTCGGCCATCTTCTGGGCGACACGTGGGTCGACCGGCGTGGTAGCGGAGTAATCGAGGTAGATCGGCAACTTCATGGGTATCTCCTATCAGGCGGTGGCGTCGCTCGTCACTGTTAAGCGGTCAGTCGACGGCGGACGTCTCAATCTTGTCCAGCAGGGCGGTACGGCCTGCGACACGCCGCAGGTCCTGGCGCTGGGCGACTTCCTGCACCTCACGGCGCATGACAAGGTCAGCCAGGCTGATGCCACTGAGGAATTCGTGAATCTGCTGGCTGAGGTCGCACCACAGGTGGTGGGTCAGGCAGGTGTCACCGGCATGGCAATCCCCGAGGCCCTGGCAACGGGTGGCATCGACCGACTCGTTGACCGCGTCGATGACCTGGGCCACCTGGATGGTTTCCATGCCGCGCGACAGCTGGTAGCCACCGCCCGGACCGCGCACACTGGAAACCAGGCTGCTGCGGCGCAGCTTGGCGAACAGCTGTTCCAGATAAGAGAGGGAAATGCCCTGGCGCTCGGAAATGTCGGCCAAAGACACCGGCCCATGCTGCGCGTGCAATGCCAGGTCGAGCATGGCAGTGACGGCGTATCGGCCTTTGGTAGTCAGTCGCATGGCTAATGGGTACCACGGGAGTTACGGGATGTGTGCGAGTATGCGATTCCCGAGCATTTAAGTCAACTATTAGACCTACTGCTTTAGTCGGGTTTGCATCAGGGAGGCGGGCGCGAGTGTAGCAGCAATGGGGCGCGAGCACACGCCCCATATGTCAGAGTGACTTCACTGCGACGCAATCAATGCGACTGAGTGTCGCGCTGGGCCGCCTGGGTTTCGACCGCGAAGTCATCTTCCGGCAACTTCGGCAGCTCCTTGGCACAATAGTCACTGCCCATCTTGGTCAGCGCTCCACACATACCCTCCAGACGCTCGTCGACCGCCTGCAGATGATCAAGCATCTGGCCGATGGCACGGGCTACCGGGTCCGGCATGTCACCGCTGACGCCGTAGGCATCGAAGCCGATCTTCTCGGCCATGGCCTTGCGCCTGGCCTCGAGTTCGGTGTCCTCGCTGTTCCTGACGATGATCCGCCCCGGGATGCCAACCGCAGTAGCGCCGGCCGGAACCGCCTTGGTCACCACGGCATTGGAGCCGATCTTGGCCCCGGCGCCGACAGTGAACGGGCCAAGCACCTTGGCACCCGCCCCTACCACCACACCGTTTTCCAGGGTCGGGTGGCGCTTGCCTTTGTTCCAGCTGGTGCCGCCCAGGGTCACCCCCTGATAAAGAGTGACATCGTCGCCGATCTCGGCGGTTTCACCGATGACGATACCCATGCCGTGGTCGATGAAGAAGCGCCGACCGATGGTCGCGCCGGGATGGATCTCGATACCGGTCATCCAGCGACCGAAGTTCGACACCAGGCGCGCCAGCCACTTGAAGTCACGCTTCCACAAGGCATTGCCCAGGCGATGCAGCCAGATGGCGTGCATGCCCGGATAGCAGGTCAGCACCTCGAAGGCGTTGCGCGCCGCCGGGTCACGATGGAATACGCTCTGGATATCTTCACGCAGACGTTCGAACATCTGTCAGTCCTTCCGTTTATGCGGCTCACCCCGGGCGACCTTCTGGGTCTCGGTGAGGATGCCGCGCAAAATGCTCATTTCCGAACGATTTACCGAGCTGCGCCCGTACAGCCGGCGCAGGCGCGGCATCAGGTGCTTGGGCTTCTCGGGGTCAAGGAAGCCGATGTCCACCAGGGTTTTCTCCAGGTGTTCGTAGAACAGCTCCATTTCGTCCATGGTCGCCAGCTCGTTGCTGCGCAGCGAGTTGGCGTCGAACTTCTCGACCTTGGTAGGCGCGCCTGCCGCTGCCAGCCAGGCCATGCGCACCTCATAGGAGAGCACCTGGACTGCGGCGGCAAGGTTCAGCGAGCTGAAGTCGGGGTTCGAGGGAATGTGCACGTGGAAGTGACATCGCTGCAGTTCTTCGTTGGTCAGGCCGGCGTGCTCACGCCCGAACACCAGGGCGATCTCTTCACCACCGTTGGCGTGCTCCACGGCCTTGGCCCCGCATTCGCGCGGGTCGATCAATGGCCAGGGGATGCTGCGCTCACGAGCACTGGTGCCCATGACCAGATTGCACCCGACCAGCGCGTCCTCAAGGCTGTCGACCACCTGGGCATTGGCCAGGATATCGTCGGCGCCCGAAGCCCGCGCGGAGGCGTCGCCGGACGGGAACTCTTTTGGCTGCACCAGCACCAGACGCGACAAGCCCATGTTTTTCATGGCACGCGCAGCGCCGCCGATGTTGCCGGGGTGGCTGGTATTGACCAGAACAACACGAATATTTTGCAGCAAGGTGTTGTGCTCTCAGATGCAGGTTTGGGGGAAAACGATCTTACAGAACCGACCAGCGTAACGCCACGAAAGCAAATGTGACACTTCTGCCGCCAAACTTTTCTGCTAGAATGTTCGGCTTTCTTCTTTAACATCTCCAGGTGACCCGCCCATGCAGCCTATGCTGAATATCGCCCTGCGCGCCGCTCGCAGCGCCAGTGAACTGATTTTCCGCTCCATCGAACGCCTGGATAGCATCAAGGTCGACGAGAAAGAGGCCAAGGACTACGTCTCCGAAGTGGATCGTGCCGCCGAGCAGAGCATCGTCAACGCCCTGCGCAAGGCCTACCCGAACCACTCCATTCAAGGTGAAGAAACCGGCCTGCACGCCGGCACCGGCGAAGAAGGCAAGGACTATCTGTGGATCATCGATCCGCTGGACGGCACCACCAACTTCCTGCGTGGCATCCCGCACTTCGCTGTCAGCATCGCCTGCAAATACCGTGGCCGCCTCGAGCATGCCGTGATCGTCGACCCGGTTCGCCAGGAAGAATTCACCGCCAGCCGCGGCCGTGGCGCCCAGCTCAATGGCCGTCGCCTGCGCGTCAGCTCGCGCACCAGCCTGGACGGCGCCCTGCTGGGCACCGGCTTCCCGTTCCGTGACAACCAGATGGCTGACATGGACAACTACCTGGGCATGTTCCGCGCCCTGACTGGCCAGACCGCCGGCATCCGCCGCGCCGGCTCCGCCAGCCTGGACCTCGCCTACGTGGCCGCCGGCCGTTTCGACGCCTTCTGGGAGTCGGGCCTGTCCGAGTGGGACATGGCGGCAGGCGTGCTGCTGATCCAGGAAGCCGGTGGCCTGGTGAGCGACTTCAACGGTGGCCATGACTTCCTCGACAAGGGCCACATCGTTGCAGGCAACATCAAGTGCTTCAAGGCCGTACTGACCGCTATCCAGCCACACCTGCCAGAGAGCATGAAGCGCTAAGCGCGGATTGCAGGCATAAAAAAAGCACCCCTCGGGGTGCTTTTTTGTGCCTGACATTCAGCGCTGAACCCTAAGGCCCTATGCGATCTCTGTGGGAGCGGCCTTGTGTCGCGAAAGGGCTGCAAAGCAGCCCCGGCAATCTCTGCGAGGTCACAGATCCTGGGGGCGCTGCGCACCCCTTTCGCGACGCAAGGCCGCTCCCACAGACAGCAGCAGCCTGCACCTGACTTACTGCCCGGCTTCGCTGAGGATCAGCTTGCCATTCTTGTCCAGCGGAATGGTCGAACCCGGCTCGCGGTCCATCTTCACCTTGCCCACCTGATCACCAATGGAATAGGTCACGTTGTAACCTACCACCTTCTCGCTGATGTCGTTGACCGTGTTGCAGCGGGTTTGCGTGGTGGTGTAGGTGTCACGCTGCTGCATGCCTTCCTGCACCTTGTTACCGGCATAACCACCACCGACCGCACCGGCCACGGTGGCGATCTTCTTGCCGGTGCCGCCGCCAATCTGGTTACCCAGCAGGCCGCCGGCAATGGCACCTACCACGGTACCGGCGATCTGGTGCTGGTCCTTGACCGGCGCCTGACGCGTAACGGCGACATCCTTGCAGACCTCGCGCGGGGTCTTGACCTGTTGCTTGATCGGTTGCACGTCGGTGACCTGAGCGTACTCAGGCCCCTTGTTCACCAAGCTGTAGGTGGCAACAGCACCTCCGGCAGTAACACCGACAGCACCCAGCACAGCGCCTACGAGCATTGATTTGTTCACATGAACCTCCTGTTGTACCTGCAGGACTAACCTGCTTTCTCCCAGCCTTGGAGCGAAAAAAAAGGCGCGAGTTCAACACTCGCGCCTCTTTGGTCGCCGAACGGTGTAGGACTAATCCTTAAGGACGGTCATCCACGCCTTCGTTTTTCGCAGGTGGAATCAGGTCTTCGCTGTTCAGGTTCAGCCAGATCAGTACCACGTTGGCGATGTAGATCGACGAATAGGTACCGGCCATGACACCGATGAACAGTGCCAGCGAGAAGCCGAACAGGTTGTCGCCGCCGAAGAACAGCAGCGCAGCGATCGCCAGCAAGGTCGACACCGAGGTAGCGATGGTGCGCAGCAGGGTCTGGGTGGTCGAGACGTTGATGTTCTCGATCAGCGAGGCCTTGCGCATCACACGGAAGTTCTCACGTACCCGGTCGAAGACGACGATGGTGTCGTTCAGCGAGTAGCCGATGATCGCCAGTACCGCCGCCAGCACCGTGAGGTCGAAGGTGATCTGGAAGAACGACAGGATACCCAGGGTCACCACCACGTCGTGGATCAGCGAGACGATCGCGCCCACAGCGAACTTCCACTGGAAGCGGAAGGCCAGGTAGATGAGGATGCCACCCAGTGCCAGGAGCATGCCGAGGCCGCCCTGGTCGCGCAGCTCTTCACCCACCTGCGGGCCGACGAACTCGACGCGCTTGATAGTGGCCGGGTTGTCGCCACCGACCTTCTGCAGTGCGGCAGCAACCTTGTTGCCCAGCTGCGGGTCATCACCCGGCATGCGCACCAGCAGGTCGGTGGTGGCGCCAAAGCTCTGCACCACGGCCTCGTGGAAGCCGGAGTCGACCAGCTCTGCACGTACCGCCTTGAGGTCGGCCGGGCGCTCGTAGGTCAGCTCGATCAGCGTACCGCCGGTGAAGTCCAGGCCGAAGTTCAGGCCCTTCTGCCACCAGCTGAACAGCGCCAGCACGGTGAGGAGCACGGTGACGGCGAACGCGACATTGCGCACGCCCATGAAGTTGATGGTTTTCATCGCAGCTCCCTCAAACCCACAGCTTCTTGATGTCACGCCCGCCGCAGGTCAGGTTGACCATTGCGCGGGTCACCATGACGGCGGTGAACATCGAGGTGAAAATCCCGAGGGACATGGTGACCGCGAAGCCCTTGACCGGGCCGGTACCCATGGCGAACAGGATGCCGCCGACCAGCAGGCTGGTCAGGTTGGCGTCGATGATCGCGGTATAGGCGCGGTTGAAACCTTCGTGAATGGCGCGCTGCACCGACATACCGGCATTCAGCTCCTCACGGATACGCGAGAAGATCAGTACGTTGGCGTCCACCGCCATACCCATGGTCAACACGATACCGGCGATGCCTGGCAGGGTCAGGGTCGCGCCCAGCAGCGACATCAGCGCCAGCAGCAGGACCATGTTGCCCGCCAGGGCAACGGTGGCGATCACGCCGAAGCCGCGGTAGATGGCGATGATGAACAGCGAGACGAACAGCATGCCCCACAGCGACGCATCGATACCCTTGGTGATGTTGTCGGCACCCAGGCTTGGACCAATGGTACGTTCTTCGGCGAAGTACATCGGCGCAGCCAGACCACCGGCACGCAGCAGCAGGGCCAGTTCCGACGACTCACCCTGGCCGTTCAGGCCGGTGATACGGAACTGGCTACCCAGTGGCGACTGGATGGTCGCCAGGCTGATGATCTTTTTCTCTTCCTGGAAGCTCTGTACGGCAACGTCCTTCTCGACGCCATCGACAGTCTGCTTGACGTAGCGAGTGACCGGCTTCTGCTCGATGAAGATCACCGCCATGCTACGGCCAACGTTGCTGCGGGTGGCGCGGCTCATCAGCTCGCCACCGTGGCCATCCAGGCGAATGTTGACCTGCGGCCGGCCATGCTCGTCGAAGCTGGCCTGGGCATCGGTCACCTGGTCACCCGTGATGATCAGGCCGCGCTCGACAGCAGCGGAACGGTTGCCTTCACGGAACTCGAAGACCTCGGTAGTGGCCTTGGAAGCGCCCGGCTCGGCACCGAAGCGGAACTCCAGGTTGGCGGTTTTACCGAGGATACGCTTGGCTTCGGCGGTGTCCTGCACGCCCGGCAGCTCGACCACGATGCGGTTGGCGCCTTGGCGCTGCACCAGCGGCTCGGCCACGCCCAGCTCGTTCACACGGTTGCGGACGGTGGTCAGGTTCTGCTTGATCGAGTACTCGCGGATCTCGGCGACTTTCGCCTGGGTCAGCGCCAGACGCAGCACGGCGAGCTCGTTGCGCTCGGTGGTGGTCAGGTCGAAGTCATTGAAATTCTTGCGGATCAGGGCGCGTGCCTGCTCGCGGGTAGCATCGTCAGCGAAGCCCAGCATTACGCCGCCATCCTGCTGCGGCAGGCTGCGGTAGCGGATGCGCTCTTTGCGCAGCAAGGTCTTGACCTCGCCTTCGTAGACTTTCATGCGGGCGCTCATCGCCTTGTCCATGTCCACTTCGAGCAGGAAGTGCACACCACCGGACAGGTCCAGGCCCAGCTTCATCGGGCTTGCACCCAGGTTGCGCAGCCATTGCGGGGTAGTCTGGGCCAGGTTCAGGGCCACGACATAATCATCGCCCAGTGCCTTGCGCACGACATCCTTGGCTGGCAGTTGATCTTCCTGGTTGGTCAGGCGAATCAGCCCACTGCCCTTCTCACCCAGGCTCGCGCCCTTGACGGTGATACCGGCATCGACCAGCGCCTTGCTGACGCGATCGAGGTCGGCCTGGTTGACCCGCAGCGCCGAGCTGGCACCGCTGATCTGCACCGCCGGATCATCCGGGTAGAGGTTGGGAGCGGAATAAATGAAACCGATCGCCAGTACCACCAGGATCAGTGCGTATTTCCACAGAGGGTATTTGTTCAGCATCACGCCGCCCGTTCAAGACGCGGGGCGCTTTGCGCGCCCCGACTGGAAAAATGAAACCGGTAACTCAGATAGCCTTGAGCGTACCTTTTGGCAGGGTGGCCGCGATGGCACCCTTCTGGAACTTCAGTTCGACGGTGTCGGAAACTTCCAGGACCACGAAGTCATCGGAAACCTTGACGATCTTGCCGGCGATACCGCCGTTGGTGACAACTTCATCACCTTTCTGCAAGTTGCTCAGCAGGTTCTTCTGCTCTTTGGCGCGCTTGGCCTGCGGGCGCCAGATCATCAAGTAGAAGATGACCAGGAAACCGACCAGGAAAATCCATTCGAAACCGGTGCCGGCTGGGCCAGCGGCGGGTGCTGCAGCGTCCGCGTAAGCGGCGGGGATCAAGAAGCTCATTGGGCACTCCTAATGTAATGTTCTAATAATGGATGCGAACAGTCAGTCCAAAGGCGGCACAGGCAGCCCGCGTTTGGCGTAGAAGGCGTCGACAAAGGCGGCCAATTTACCCTGTTGAATAGCCTCGCGTAAACCGGCCATCAAGCGCTGGTAATGGCGCAAGTTGTGGATGGTATTCAGCATGCTGCTCAGCATTTCGCCACACTTGTCCAGATGATGGAGATAAGCGCGGGAGAAGTTGGTGCAGGTGTAGCAGTCACAGGTCGGATCCAGCGGCGAATCATCATGGCGATGGAACGCGTTGCGGATCTTGATTACCCCTGTATCGACGAACAGATGGCCGTTGCGCGCGTTGCGCGTGGGCATCACGCAGTCGAACATGTCGACGCCGCGGCGCACACCCTCAACCAGATCTTCCGGTTTGCCTACCCCCATAAGGTAACGAGGTTTGTCAGCCGGCATCTGGCCCGGCAGGTAGTCGAGCACCTTGATCATTTCGTGCTTCGGCTCGCCAACCGACAGGCCACCAATGGCCAGGCCGTCGAAGCCGATGTTTTCCAGGGCTTCCAGCGAGCGCATGCGCAGGTCCTGGTACATGCCACCCTGAACGATACCGAACAGTGCCGCCGTGTTGTCGGCGTGGGCATTCTTCGAGCGTTGGGCCCAGCGCAGCGACAGTTCCATGGAGGTGCGCGCCACGTCGTGCTCGGCCGGGTACGGCGTGCACTCGTCGAAGATCATGACGATGTCCGAGCCCAGGTCACGCTGCACCTGCATGGACTCTTCCGGGCCCATGAACACCTTGGAGCCGTCGACGGGCGAGGCGAAGGTCACGCCTTCCTCCTTGATCTTGCGCATGGCGCCCAGGCTGAACACCTGGAAACCACCGGAATCGGTGAGGATAGGGCCTTTCCATTGCATGAAGTCATGCAGGCCGTTGTGCTTCTTGATCACCTCGGTACCCGGGCGCAGCCACAGGTGGAAGGTGTTGCCGAGGATGATTTCGGCGCCGATGGCCTCGATGTCACGCGGCAGCATGCCCTTGACCGTGCCATAGGTGCCCACCGGCATGAACGCCGGGGTCTCGACCGTGCCACGGGGGAAGGTCAGCCGGCCACGACGGGCCTTGCCGTCGGTGGCCAGCAGTTCGAACGACATTCGACAGGTGCGACTCATGCTTGATCCTCTGGGCCGCGTGGCGCCGGATTGCGGGTGATGAACATGGCATCACCGTAACTGAAGAAGCGGTAACCCTGGTCAACCGCCGCCGCGTAGGCAGCCATGGTTTCGGGGTAACCGGCGAAGGCCGAGACCAGCATCAGCAGCGTGGACTCCGGCAGGTGGAAGTTGGTGACCAGGCAATCGACCACATGGAACGGCCGGCCCGGGTAGATGAAGATGTCGGTATCACCGCTGAAGGCCTTGAGCACGCCATCGCGCGCTGCGCTCTCCAGCGAGCGCACGCTGGTGGTACCGACTGCGATCACCCGGCCGCCACGGGCGCGGCAGGCCTCGATGGCGTCGACCACGTCCTGGCTCACTTCGAGCCACTCTTTGTGCATGTGGTGGTCTTCGATCTTGTCGACCCGCACTGGCTGGAAAGTACCAGCACCCACGTGCAAGGTGACGAAGGCACGCTCGACGCCCTTGGCGGCGATCTGCTCCAGCAGCGCCTCGTCGAAGTGCAGGCCGGCAGTCGGCGCGGCCACCGCACCGGCGCGTTCGGCGTACACGGTCTGGTAGCGCTCACGGTCGGCGCCTTCGTCGGGGCGGTCGATATAGGGCGGCAACGGCATGTGCCCGACGCGATCGAGCAGCGGCAGCACCTCTTCGGTGAAGCGCAGTTCGAACAGGGTGTCGTGGCGGGCGACCATCTCGGCCTCGCCACCGCCATCGATGAGGATCACTGCGCCTTCCTTCGGCGCCTTGCTGGCACGTACATGGGCCAGCACGCGGTGGCTGTCGAGTACACGCTCGACCAAGACTTCCAGCTTGCCGCCGGAGGCTTTCTGGCCAAACAACCGCGCCGGAATCACCCGGGTGTTGTTGAACACCATCAGGTCGCCCGGCCGCAGGTAGTCGAGCAGATCGGGGAATTGCTTGTGCGCCAACGCCCCGCTCGGGCCATCGAGGACCAGCAGACGGCTGCCATGGCGCTCGGCCAGAGGGTGGCGGGCGATCAGGGAATCGGGGAGTTCGAAGGAAAAATCGGCGACGCGCATGATGATGTTCGGGTTCGACAGGGCCGGGAAGTTTAGCCCAATGTGTGAAAATTGACCATGAAAGCCGATTGACCGACCACGAGCACCTCTCTATACTGCGCGCCACACGCCCTGATGGCGGAATTGGTAGACGCGGCGGATTCAAAATCCGTTTTCGAAAGGAGTGGGAGTTCGAGTCTCCCTCGGGGCACCAAGATCCGGAAAAAACCGACCTTTTGGTCGGTTTTTTTGTGCCCGGCGTTTCCCCCTGACAGGGCCAGGAGGCAGCGCCCGTCTAGCTCAGCTTCAGTAGTGACGACCAGCATCAATCCATGCCTTCACCTGCTTCATGCCCAACCTGTAACGGGCGCAGTTGTGCAAGGCCAGAATATCCAGTTCGCCGCGTAGCAGTGGTGCAAACTGCCCTTTCTCTTCTTCTGACAGATCCAGCCCAGCCACCACCTGATCCGCAGTCAAGCCCTCGCGCACCACGGCATTGATCGCTTCGTTCAGCAGCTCTCGATAGCGCAGCCGAACAGGGTCCGGCACACCCATGGCTTCGAGTATCACGCCATACTTGCTGATCGAACGGCGATAGACCCAGACAAACAGATCCGCCGCCATGGACATGTCCCGCTGCTCGTAAACCCCCATCATTGCCAGCGCATAATCCTCTGGGTTCACATCCAGGAATGACAAGGGCGAGCAGTTGTAGAGCATCAACGGGATGTTCGCTGCCAACCGGCTTGTGCGTTTGTTTCCATCCTCGAACGGCTGCAGGTAGGCCAGGTTTATCCACAGGAAGAACGCGGCTTCGATCGGATTCTTGATTTGCCTCGCCTTGTCCAATATCTGTTCGAACATTTCCCCCAGCAGGGAGGGCACCTGGGTCGGGAAATAGGTGGTACCACTGATGTTCACTACGGTCTGGCGAACACTGCCCAAGGCAGCACCATCTGCCAGCAGATCCTGCATCAGCAGGGCATGCAGGTTGCTGATAACCGCCGGATTGAGCCCGTATTCAGGCACCGCATCAACCATGAACTCGATGGCAGCCTTGTGGTTGAGCAGCATGACCGCATCCAGATCGCCGCCTGTCACACCACTTTCGAAGAGCCTTTCGGTGTCGAGCAATGTATAGCGGTTGCCTTCCAGGCGCGACGAAGACCAGGAAAGATCTATCAGCAAAGGCTCAAGCACCTTGCGCGCATAAGTGCCCGCCGGCTGCTGCCCTCTCATTCTTCCCTCACGCTCTAGTGCAGCTGCCAGATTCTTGGGCAGCCACGTCGTCTGATTCGGTTGGTAGCTGTCCACCAGATCACGCTGATAGGTGACTACTTCGCGTACTGCCAATGGCCGAAGCAACGATGCACGAAGTACGCGACTTTCCGACGACCAGGGCAATTCGGCGGTGATACTCGGTGCTTGCTCACTGTCGCTGGCAAGAGGAGCAGCAAACTTCAGTCGATATCGCGTGGTACGCCCATCTTTTTCGCGCTCAACCTTGCCTCCCTGCAGCAATACCTCCAGGTGGCGTTTGACAGTTGACCAGCTCGCATCCAGGCGCTCGGCCAGCTCGCGAGAACTGAGTACTTGATTGCCCTGCAAAGCGGCCAGGATCTGGTTTGGCAACGTCATGACATCTCCGGATGTAGCTCAATACAGCTCAATATAGCTCAATATAGCCCAATGCAGCTCAATTCAGCTCAATGCAGCTCAATGCAGCTCAATGCAGCTCAATTAAGCTCAACTCAGCTCATTAAACCTGATAAACCCCGCTTTTTGACGTCACCCCCACAACCACGTGCCCTGCAAGTATCCAACGAATCTATTGGTCGCCAAGACATTGATGGCCATAAGCTGTCATTCGTCGGTTATATGCCAAAAGCATTGATACCGTGATGGCGCTTCGCCATAGTTGCGCGCCCCCTTACCCATTAACACTGCGTGACCCATGAACAAAACCGCGCCCTGTCTGGCAGCAATGATGCTGCTGAGTGGGTGCAATGGAATGCCAACCGCTTACGTTTCAGACCCTGTCTACGACCAGGCTTTTGTCGTCACTTCCGGTGCCCCCCTCCCGATGCTGCTGATGGCCAGCGCCATCCAGTGGAACGAAGACTATGCCGTCACCGCCAAGCACACCCCATTCCTGCGCAACGTGGTGCATGAAGGGCTGGGCGATGTGGTGTTCTTCAAGCACAAGGCCGCCAAGGTGCCGCAGTGGCGCCAGTTCGTGCCCGGCGAGTCGGTGACTGCGGTCGGCTTCAACAGCTTCATGATGCCGGTGCAAGGCAAAGGCCGTACCCTCAACTCGCTGGTACGCCTCGAAGGCACGCCGGGAAGCGTTTTTTACGCAGTGCATGATGGCCCGATCACCAAAGGCATGTCCGGCGGCCCGGTGTTCGCCGATGACGGCAAAGTGGTCGGGATGAACGTTGCCTTTATCGCCAAGGATGGGATCGACGCCCGCAACCGCCCGGACCTGGCCGACAAGGCGAGGGTCAGTGTGTTCATGTCGTACAGCGAAATCGACAAGGAATGGCGGCGCTTCCAGTATCTGGCGCACAAGGGCAAGCCACACAGCGCACCTGCTGCGGTCAAGGGTTATGTAGCGGTTGCTAGCAAGCCCTGATCCACGGTTGCGAACCAACATGATACGGTTGCGGTCGGCCTGATGATGTGGCCGGTACATTCTCGCAAAAGGACCTGCCATGCATCTTGCCCACCGCCCCGTTCAGCCAGCTGACATCCCCGCCATCTGCTGCTTCCCACAAGGCCCGGATGAACTGTTCTACATGTTTCCCAAAGCCACCTACCCGCTCACCCCTGCGCAACTGAGCGACGCCATCGCCCAACGCAGCGGTTCGACCGTGGTCGAAGGCGATGGCCTGGTGCTCGGCTTCGCCAACTTCTACAAGGCCGAGCACGGTGGTATCTGCGCCCTCGGCAACGTGGTGGTCGCCCCCGCCGCTCGGGGCCAGGGTGTGGCGCGTTACCTGGTGCAACGCATGGTCGAGCTGGCCCGCGAGCAGTTCGCGGCGCGGGAGGTCTGGGTGTCGTGCTTCAACCACAACACTGCGGGTTTGCTACTTTATCCACAGCTTGGCTTTGTACCGTTTGGCATTGAGGAGCGGCAGGCTCAGGATGGCAGGCGGGTGGCCTTGGTGCAGATGAAGTTACAGATATTTTGATTATCAGCGTGAGGCAACATGGGGCCGGGCGAAAAGGTCTACTCCAAGGGCACGTATGACCTTCAACACGGTATCAAAGCGAGGCTTTGCTCCTGGGTTGAGCGCTTTGTAGAGGCTCTCTCGCCCCAGCCCGCTTTGTGCCGCAATTTGAGACATGCCCTTAGCACGGGCTATGTGACCAAGCGCACGAATGATCTCAGCGGAATCGCCATCTGACAGCACTTGACTCCGCACTTCGAGCGACAAAATCTCTTGCAACATCCACCGTCGAACCTTCACCCCTCCTCGTCGTCCCATCCTGCATCCCCGGCTTTTCGAGGCACCCCGCGTGAAAGACGTCATCGCCCGCAAGTACCGCCTGATCGTCAAGACCTTCGGCTACATCGGCTGGTCGCTGTTCTGGCTGCTGCTCTGGGACGTGCTGGTCACCATCGACTTCATGCTGTTCTTCAACAGCAAGTTCACCCTGCCGCTGATCCCACTGACCTTGCTGGGTTCGGCGCTGGTGGTGCTGGTGAGCTTTCGCAACAGCAGCGCCTACAACCGCTGGTGGGAAGCGCGGACCTTGTGGGGGGCATTGGTGAACAGTTCGCGCAGCTTCGCCCGGCAGACGCTGACGCTGATCGATGACAGCGAAGAGGGGCCGAACCCGGTCAAGTCGACCTTGCTGCGCCGGCACATCGCCTATGTGAACTGCCTGGCGGCGCACCTGAAGGGTGAGGCCTGCCCGGACGAGCTGATGGCGTTCATCCCGCCGGGGGAGTTCGAGCGGCGTAACCGTTCGAACAACTTCGCCAACGATATTCTCAGCGGCTCGGCGGCGTTGCTGGCACGGGAATACCAGGCCGGGCGGCTGGACAGCATTCGCCTGGCACGGCTGGAGTCGACGCTGGTGGACCTGTCCAACGCCCAGGGTGGCATGGAGCGGATCGCCAATACGCCACTGCCCTACCCCTACGTGTACTTCCCAAGGCTGTTCATCACCCTGTTCTGCCTGATCGTGCCAGTGGGGCTGGTGGAGTCGCTGGGCTGGTTCACACCGCTGGCATCGACAGTGGTCGGGTTCATGCTGCTGGCGATCGAGCGGATCGGGACGGATCTGCAGAGCCCGTTTCGCTTCAGCGAGCATCAGATTCAGATGGACACCATCTGCGAGACCATCGAGCGGAATCTGGAATCGATGCAGCGGGAAGCGCAGTGTGGGGAGTTGGTGCAGTAGGGGCTGCTTTGCAGCCCCGGCTATCGGTCAGGCCCGCACATACCGCTGGCGCAGCAGATCACTGAAGGCATCAACCAACAGCACCAGTACCAGCATCGCCAGGATCACCGTGCTGGCCTGGGCCTCCTGGAACAGGCTCAGGGTGGTATAGAGCATCTGCCCCAGCCCCCCGGCCCCGACAAACCCCAGCACACTGGCCATGCGAATGTTGTTCTCCCAGCGGTACAGGCTGTAAGCGAGCAACTGCGGCCACAGGTTCGGCAAGGTCCCGAAACAGAACGCGGCCACCTGTCCCCCACCCTGCAGGCGAATCGCTGCGGCAGGTTCTGCCGGCGCATTCTCCAGCGCCTCGGCGAACAGGCGCCCCAACACCCCGGACGTGTGCAGCGCCAGGGCCAAGGTTCCAGCATTGGGCCCCAGACCCGCCGCCAGTACCGTCAACGCAGCCCACACCAACTCCGGAATGGCTCGCAAGGCATTGAGCAGCAAGCGCGCCAGCGATTGCAGCGGCCAGCCAAAGCGCCCCGCTGCCGGCAAGGCCAACAGCATGCCAAGGGCCATCGCCAACAACGTACCCAGCCCAGACATGGCCAGGGTCTCCATGGCACCCCGCCCTACCGCCTGTAGATGTTCGCCGGACAAGTCCGGATGCAGGAAGCGGGCTGCATACTCGCCCATCTGCCCCAACCCGCCATCACCCACCAAGGCATGCAGGTCCAGTTGCAGATAACCGAACGACGCCACCACCGCCGCGACGATGGCAACGATCACCAACAGGTTGATCACCCGGTTCATGCCAGCCTCCCGCGCAGGAAGCGGCTGAGCAGGTCAGCCAGCAGCACCAGGCCGAGAAACGCCAGCAGCATGCTCGCCACCTCGCCTCCGGCGAACATGCGCATCGACAGATCGATCTGCTGCCCCAGCCCGCCAGCACCAACAAAGCCCATCACCACCGAGGCACGCACGGCACACTCCCAGCGGTACACGGTATAGGACACCACCTCCGCCGACGCACTGGGCAGGATGCCGTAGAAAAACGCCGTCAACCGGCCACTGCCAGCCTGCAGCAAGGCATGTGCCGGGCGCTGGTCGACCGATTCGAAAATTTCCGCATAGACCTTGCCGAGCATGCCGCTGTAGGTAATCGCGATGGCCAGCACCCCGGCCGTCGGCCCCAGGCCCACGGCCCGCACGAACAGCAACGCCCAGACGATCTCCGGCACGCTACGCAGGAAAATCAGCAAACCGCGCACAGGCAAGCGCAACAGGCGCGACCACGGCCCTGCCCGGCCTCCCCTTGAGGCCGCGCGCAGTGACAGCGCACGGCTGGCCAGCAGGCTGGTCGGGACCGCCAGCAGCAATGCCAAGGCCATGCCGGCTGTCGCCACGGACAAGGTTTGCAAAGTGGAGTCGTACAGCAATTTGAGAAAATCGGCACTGTGGGCCGGCGGCCAGAAAGCGCTGGTGAAACTGGCGATCTGCTGCCGGTTCTCCGCCTGCAGCAAAACGCCAGGGTTCAGTTCGCTCAATTGCAGCCCAGGCCACAGCACGGCCAACGCCAGCAAGGTCAGCAACAGACGCGGCAACGCAGCCGGGTCGCGAGCGTCGGCCTTCAGCATCGTGGAATCTGCACGGTCAGGGTCGGCCCCATGGCTTGCGCTGGCGAGCCCAGTTGCTCGTTGGCGTACAGCGCATCCAGCAATTGCCCGGTCACCGCTTCGACCGGGCAGTCGAACGCCACCTGCCCTTCACGAATACCGATCACCCGCGGAAAGTGTGCCAGCGCCAGGTCTACCGCATGCAGGCTGGCCACCAGGGTCAGGCCATTGGCCACGGCATGGCGATTGAGCAGCGCCAGGCTGTGATCGGCCAGCACCGGGTCCATGGCCGACACCGGCTCGTCGGTCAGCAGCACTTCCGGGCGCTGATACAACGCCCGGGCGATGCCGACCCGTTGCAACTGCCCGCCGGACAATTGCCCGCACTGGACGAACAGCTTGTCGGCCAGGCCCAGCTCGGCCAAGGCCTGGCGCGCCCCCGGCACATCGGTCGGATACACCAGGTTGAGCAGGCCACGCAGCAGGCCCCACTGCCCCAGGCGCCCCGCCAGTACGGCTGTCACCACACGCTGGCGGGGCGGCAGTGGCGGTGCCTGGTGCACCAGGCCAATCCGTGCACGCAGACGCTGCCGCGCCCTGGCAGACAGCGCCCAGGGCTGCTCACCGAACACTTCCAGCTGCCCGCTGCTGGGCTGCACGGCGGTAGCCATCAGGTGCAGCAGGCTGGACTTGCCGGCCCCCGAAGGGCCGATGATTGCCACCCGCTCACCCTTGGCGATGCTCAGGCTGACGGCATCGAGCGCGCGGACCTGGCCATGGCGCAGGCCGGCGCCGTGTACATGAATGGTCACTTGAGCAGGCCGGCCTCACGTGCGGCTTGCTCGGTGCCTGCGTAGTTCTCAGGCTTGGTCTCGATGAAGCGGCTGGCCGCCTGCAGGTCGAGGATCGCCTTGTGCTCCGGGTTGGCCGGGTCGAGGTCGAGGAACGCCTGCTTGATCTTTTCTTTCAGCGCCGGGTCCATGTTGCCGCGCACGGTCCAGTTGTAGTCGTAGTAGGCCGGCGTGGTGGCAAACACCTTGACCTTGCTGGTATCGACCTTGCCGGCATCGACCAGTTTCTGCCAGACGCTGGCGTTGAGCACGCCGCCGTCGACCTTGCCAGCCTGCACCCAGGCCACGGTCGCGTCGTGGGCACCGGAATAGGCCACACGGCTGAAGTAGCTCTCAGGCTTGATGTTGTCTTCCTTGAGCATGAAGTAGCGCGGCATCAGGCTGCCCGAGGTGGACGAGATCGAACCGAAGGCGAACGACTTGCCCTTGAGGTCGGCCAGGCTTTTCACGGCCGGGTTGGCGGTAATGAACTTGGAGGTGAACTGGGCGTCCTGCTCACGCTGCACCAGCGGCGTGGCGGTCGGGTCCTTCAGGTGCACCTGGACGAAGGTGAACCCACCCAGCCAGGCCATGTCCAGACGGTTGCTGGCCAGCGACTCGACCACCGCCGGGTAGTCCGCCACCGGTACGAACTTCACATCCATGCCCAGCTGCTTGGACAGGTACTTGCCCAGTGGCTCGAACTTGCGCAGCAGTTCGGTTGGCGCTTCGTCGGGAATGGCACTGACCCGCAGGGTATCGGCGGCCTGGGCGACTACGGCACAGCAGGACAGCACGAGGCCGGCGGCGAGCGCCAGGGGGCGTTTGAGCATGGGGAGTTCTCCGGTTCAATAGCGGGGAAAGAGCCGGCAACGCGCCGACGTGGGGAATTATAAGAGGCACAGGCGCAAAGGCCAGCTTTGCTACAATCGCGCAACAAATTCCCCTGAGGTGCATATGAGCGAGCCGATTCGCCTGACCCAGTACAGCCACGGTGCCGGCTGTGGCTGCAAGATCTCCCCCAAGGTGCTGGATGTGATCCTCGCCGAAAGCGGCGCCCAGGCCCTGGACCCGAAGCTGTGGGTTGGCAATGCCTCGCGTGATGACGCCGCCGTGTATGCCCTGGACGATGAGCGCGGAGTGGTCTCGACCACCGACTTCTTCATGCCGATCGTCGACGACCCATACGACTTCGGCCGCATCGCCGCGACCAACGCGATCAGCGATATCTACGCCATGGGCGGTGACCCGCTGATGGCCATCGCCATCCTCGGCTGGCCGGTCAATGTACTGCCGCCGGAGGTCGCCCGCGAAGTGATCCGCGGCGGCCGCGCCGTGTGCGCCGAAGCCGGCATCCCGCTGGCCGGCGGCCACTCCATCGACGCGCCGGAGCCGATCTTCGGCCTGGCGGTCACCGGCGTGGTCAGCAAGCGCCACCTCAAGCGCAACGACACCGCCATCGCCGGCTGCCGCCTGTATCTGACCAAGCCACTGGGCATCGGCATCCTCACCACCGCCGAGAAGAAGGCCAAGCTGCGCGAGCAGGACCAGGGCCTGGCGCGCGACTGGATGTGCACGCTGAACACCCCGGGCAGCCGCTTTGGCAAGCTCGATGGGGTCAAGGCGATGACCGACGTCACCGGCTTCGGCCTGCTCGGCCACCTGGTGGAGCTGGCGGAAGGCAGCGGCCTGACGGCGGAGCTGGACTACGCCGCCGTGCCACGCCTGCCAAGCGTCGACCATTACCTGGCCGAGGGCTGCATTCCTGGCGGCACACTGCGCAACTACGACAGCTACGGGCACAAGCTCGGCGCGCTGACCGACGTGCAGAAGCACCTGCTGTGCGACCCGCAGACCAGCGGCGGCCTGCTGGTTGCCGTTACCCCTGAAGGCGAAGCCGAGTTCCTGGCAGTGGCAGGCGAACTGGGGTTGAACCTGTCGCCAATCGGCCTGCTGGTCGAGCGACAGAGCCACGCGGTCGAGGTGAAATGATGCGCCCCGACTGCACCGACTTCCGCCAGCTGTTTCTCGACGACGCGCCGATGATGGACATGCGCGCGCCGATCGAATTCGTCAAAGGTGCCTTCCCCGGCACCGTCAACCTGCCGCTGATGACGGACCAGGAGCGGCAGAAGGTCGGCACCTGCTACAAGCAGCAGGGCCAGGCCGCCGCCATCACCCTCGGCCACCAGCTCGTCAGCGGCGCGACCAAGCGCGAGCGCCTGCATGCCTGGGCCAGCTTTGCCAAGGCCCACCCTGATGGTTACCTGTACTGCGCCCGCGGTGGCCTGCGCTCGCTGATCGTGCAGCAATGGCTGCGCGACGAGGCCGGCATCGACTATCCGCGCATCAAGGGCGGCTACAAGGCCATGCGCACCTTCCTGCTGGAAACCACCCAGCAGGCCGTCGAGCAATGCGATTTCGTGCTGGTAGGCGGCCTCACCGGCACCGGCAAGACCGATGTGCTGCAGCAGCTGAACAACGTGCTCGACCTTGAAGGCCATGCAAACCACCGCGGTTCCAGCTTCGGCAAGCGCGCCACCGCCCAGCCGGCGCAGATCGACTTCGAGAACAAGCTGGCCATCGACGTGCTGAAGAAGCGCGCCCGTGGCATCGAACAGTTCGTGCTCGAAGACGAGGGCCGCATCGTCGGCAGTTGTTCGGTGCCGCTGGAGCTGTACCAGGGCATGCAGCAATACCCGATGGTGTGGCTGGAGGACAGTTTCGAGAATCGCGTGGAGCGCATCCTGCGCGATTACGTGATCAACCTGTGCGCCGAGTTCGTAGCCGTGCATGGCGAGGAAGACGGCCGCCTGAAATTTGCCGGGCGGATGATGCAAAGCATGAGCAACATCCATAAGCGGCTTGGCGGGGAACGCTTCCAGCGATTGTCAGCCATCTTGAGCGAGGCGCTGGACGAGCAGCTGCGCAGTGGCGCGGTGGACCTGCATCGGGGCTGGATCGAAGGGCTGCTCAAGGAATATTACGACCCGATGTACGCCTACCAGCGTGAAGCCAAGGCCGAACGGATCGAGTTTGCCGGGGATGGGGTGGAAGTGCGCGAATACCTCAAGGCCCGTGCCCAGCGTCAACACCGGCAGTGAACCTGACCCTGCGGGAGCGGGCTTGCCCGCGATTGGGCCAGCCCGGGCAACCTCACTGCCCGGGGCTGAGCACCCGCTCCAGCTCCGCCGCCCGCTCGCGGGTCATGTCCAGCACGCACATGCCGCCTTCCAGCTGCGCCATGGTTCCGCCACTGGCTTGCACATGGAACTTGCAGTTGGCGTCTCGATAGGCGATCCACTGGCGCTGCACATCGCGCAGGCTCTTCTGCTGCCCGGCGTCGAGCTTGGTCGCGAGTTGCTTGTAGACCCGGTTCAGGCGCTGGTCCTGCAGTTGGGTTTCCGCCTGAATGCAACTGCTCATGGCCACCGTGCTGGAAGCCTTGTCCATGCATTGGCTGTAGGCCGGCGAGTTGTCGTCGGCCTGCGCCAGCGGCGCCAAACAGGTCATGAGCAGCAGATATCGCGTGTTCATCGCAAATCCCCTCAAAGCGTTTGTACCGGCTCAGGCGGCATCAGCACCTTGCCCGGCTCGAATTGCAGCGCTGGCATCTGGGTGGCCGCATAAGCGGTCACGGCCAGCGCTGCGATCAGGGCGACATCCAGCCAGTTCCACCCGGGCACATCGTCACTGCTGCGCGCCGTGCAGCACTGCCATAGCTGGCCCAGACAAAACACGGTGATCGCTGCCAGCCACAGGTAGAAGCCCGCGCCGAAACCGGTGCGCTGGGTGAATTCATAGCTGATGTTGTCTGGCAGGCGCTCGATGCCAAAGCTGCTGGCCGCCAGGTACAACGCACCCAGCCCAAGCAGCAGCGCCAGCCGACGAAAGCGTCGATGGCAAAGGATGGCCACCGCCAGCAGCGGGTTGGCGAACCACTGGAACATGCCGAAGGGGATGCCCCAGGGGCCATACAGGAACATCTGCAGCGCCGGCATGTGCCGGCCGGCGCTCATATGGGCGCCGTCGAAGGCCAGGCTGAGCAGGTACAGGGCCAGGCTCAGGGCCAGGTAGCAGGCTGGCAACCGGGCGCCCAGGGTCATGCGACTGGTGGTTCCAGCAGCAGGCCGTAGATACCTGAGTCGGTCAGCTCGCCGGCCACGCACCAGCGCGCCCGCAACGTGCCCTCGAGCACGAAGCCCTGGCGTTCGAGGGTGCGGGCCGAGCCCTGGTTACGTGGGTCGATCTCGCCTTCGAGGCGGCGCATGTGCAGGGTATGGGCGATGTAGTCGATGAAGCAGGTCAGCGCTTCGTCCATGTAGCCCCTGCCCTGCACCGCGCTGGCCAGGCAATAGCCGATCTCGCCCCGGCGCGAGACTTCGTCGATGTTGAACAGCTGGACCATGCCAATCAGTTCGCCATTGTCCCGGCGGTACATGCCCAGCTTGAGTTGCTCGCCATTGGTATAGGCTTCGCGGTCGGCGGCCAGCGAGCTTTCGGCTTCGGCCAGGTCCTGCCAGGGGGCATGGTGCCAGTAACGCATGACCTCGGGGTCGGCCATGATCTTCAGCCATTGCTCAGCGTCGGCATGGCGCATCGGCCGCAGCTGCAGGCGCGGGCTGTCGAGGCAGAGGTCAGTCGGGAAACTGCGGGGTGGGGTCACGCCGGATCTCCTGTCCATTGCTGGGGAGATGACAGTTTAACGTTATGTGGGGGGCTGCGGGTGTATGTCTTGGAATGTGTGGTGGGGCGGCGCTCGACCTCAAGAGCGCTGCAACTCTATCGGCGAACCCCCTTCAATCAGACGGCATCCGACAGAGGCCTGAGGATGAATCGCTCCCCCGCCCTGTTGAAGTATTTGGTTTCGGATTCAGAATTTTCTTACAGCTGATAGCACTTTCGCGGGCATGCCCGCTCCCACAGGGAACTGCTCAGTCTTCGATGCCTGCGCCGTATCTATGGGAGCGGGCGTGCCCGCAAAAGGGCCGGCACAGGCTGCCAAAAAGGCTCAGGCCACCTCCGCCCCATCATCCGGCCAATGCGGTTCGTTGGCCCCAGGCGGAGTCAGCGGCGGCAGCCCATAGGCCGCCCGCGCATCGTCACAGCTGGGGTTATGCACCCCACCCTCCCACGACGCTTCGAATTCGCGGCACGGGCTGGAACGGTTGGCGTAGATGGTGCACGCCACCTGTTGGCCAATCTCACCCTGCAGGCTCACGCAGCGGCAAGGCTTGGCGTCGGTGCCGATCATCGCAACACGGGTGGGGTTGATCTGTACCACCAGATCATCCGGCACAACACCGCCGGCAGACTGGCATTCGCCCCAGAAGAAGGACACACGGAAGTACCCGCAGCAGGCGCCGCAGTCAAGGCAAGGGTTATATTCGGACATGATGGCACGGAAGGAAGGTTGTTGTTATCGGGGCTGGGCCCGCGCGCCATTTGTAATCGAAGCCAGGTCGGCTGAGAAGAGGGGCACTGCAAAAATAGTTTGCCGTTGATCCGGCAGGCCCGAGCCCGCCGAAGCGGGCCCGGGTGGCGCGTTACTTCTGGGTCAATCCGTCAGCTCGGAACATCTGGCGGATGCCGCGGATCGCCTGGCGAATGCGGTCCTGGTTCTCGATCAGGGCGAAGCGCACATGGTCGTCACCATAGTCACCAAAACCGATGCCCGGCGACACACAGACCTTGGCTTCAGCCAGCAGCTTCTTGGCGAACTCCAGCGAACCCAGGTGCGCATACTGCTCTGGAATCTTCGCCCACACGTACATCGACGCCTTGGGATTCTCGACCATCCAGCCCAGTTCGTGCAGGCCCTTGACCAGCAGGTTGCGGCGCTGGCGGTATTGCTCGGCGATATCGCGCACACACTGTTGGTCACCTTCCAGGGCGGCGATGGCCGCCACCTGCAGCGGGGTGAAGGTGCCGTAGTCGTGGTAGCTCTTGATTCGCGCCAGGGCGCTGACCAGCTCGGGATTACCGACCATGAAACCGATCCGCCAGCCGGCCATGTTGTAGCTCTTGGACAGCGTGAAGAACTCCACCGCGATGTCCTTGGCGCCCGGCACTTGCATGATCGACGGCGCTTTCCAGCCGTCATAGACGATGTCGGCGTAGGCCAGGTCGTGCACCACCAGCACGTCGTACTGCTTGGCCAGGGCCACCACGCGTTCGAAGAAGTCCAGTTCCACGCACTGGGCAGTGGGGTTGGACGGGAAGCCGAGGATCATCATCTTCGGCTTGGGGATCGACTCGCGAATCGCCCGCTCCAGTTCGTTGAAGAAATCCACTCCCGGCACCAGTGGCACCGAACGCACCTGGGCACCGGCGATCACGGCGCCGTAGATGTGGATCGGGTAGCTCGGGTTAGGCACCAGCACCGTGTCACCATGATCAAGGGTGCCGAGCATCAGGTGCGCCAGGCCCTCTTTCGAGCCGATGGTGACGATGGCTTCGCTTTCCGGATCGATATCGACCTCGTAGCGCTCCTTGTACCAGTTGGAGATAGCCCGGCGCAGGCGTGGAATGCCGCGGGAGGTGGAATAACCATGGGTGTCATCACGCTGGGCGACCTGTACCAGCTTCTCGACGATGTGCGGCGGGGTCGCACCGTCGGGGTTGCCCATGCTCAGGTCGATGATGTCCTCGCCACGGCGGCGGGCGGCCATCTTGAGTTCGGCAGTGATGTTGAAGACGTAAGGGGGGAGACGATCGATGCGCGCGAAACGGCGCGGCGAACCTGGATTGGCCATGGTTTCCTCGGGAGACGTAAGCGCCCGGAACCGTCCGAGCGACGCTGGCCGCTGCGGCGGCCTGGATCAGAAGATAGTGCCGAAACAGGATCGCTGTAAAGGATAAATTCCTCTTTTTTTTGAGATTTTCAGATTTATTGTTTGAAAATTAGAGATTTATGTTTTCAGACCAGACCTCTTCGCGGGCACGCCAGCTCACACAGATACCGCGCTATCCCACGGCATGTGCATAACCCTGTGGGAGCGGGCGTGCCCGCGAAGAAGCCAACACAAAAATCACAGGCATAAAAAAACCCGGCACAGTGGCCGGGTTTTCGGTGAAGCACTCGCCTCGATCAGCGCGCGTAGGTCATCAGCACGTCCGCAGCGGTCTGGCTGTCCAGACCCATCATCACGCTCAATGCAGTAACGGTGAGGATGGAGAAACCGAACACCTTGCGGGCCCACTTGCTGTCGTCCTCGGCCTTGTAGCCACCCCAGGCCATGTACAGCCAGTACAGGCCCATGGCTGCCGCCACGGCCAGGTAGCCGAGGCCGGCGTAACCGCCGAGGGTGAGCATCAAGGTGGCAAGCAGGAAAGCCAGCACGTACAGCACGATCTGCTTCTTCGCCGCGAGGATGCCACGTGCCACCGGCAGGACCGGGATGTTGGCAGCGCTGTAATCCTTGAAGCGGAAGATCGCGATGGCAAAGCTGTGTGGCATCTGCCACAGGCTGAACATCACCAGCAAGGTCACTGCAGCCAGGTCGAAGCTGTTGCTCACGGCGCAGTAGCCGATCACCGGAGGCATGGCACCGGACAGGCTGCCGACCAAGGTGCCGTGCACCGATTTGCGCTTCAGCCAGAGGCTGTAGAAACCAACGTAGACGACGAAGCCGATCAGCGCGCAGAACGCCGACAGCGGGTTGGCCTGCACATACAGCAGGCTGAAGCCCGCCACCCCGAGCAGGGTGGCGTAGACCAGCGCGAGGGTCAGCGACATGCCGCCCTGCACCATGACGCGGTTCTTGGTACGTTCCATCTTATGGTCGATGTCACGATCGATGCAGTTGTTGAACACGCATCCGGACGCAACCACCAGCGAAGTACCGATCACCACCGCCAGGAACAGGGCGAAGTCCACATGGCCCTTCGAGGCAAGGAAGAAACCGCCTGCCACGGAAAGCACGTTACCGAAAATGATCCCCGGTTTGGTGATTTGGATAAAGTGCTTAACGGACATGCAGTCTTACCTCACTTGGCCATCATTTCGAAGTGGATGCTGAACATGATCCACAGCGACAGGCCGACCAGCAGAGCGATTACCAGGGTGGTGAACAGGAACGTCGACACGTTGGAACGTTGCTCTTTCGAGCGGTCCATGTGCAGGAAGTACACCAGGTGTACCACTACCTGAATCACAGCCATGGCCACGATGATCAGAACGGTCAGGTTCTTCGGCAGGCTTGGCGACATGGCCAGGCCAAACGGGATCGCGGTCAGGATGATCGACAGGATGAAGCCGATCATGTACGACTTGACGCTGCCGTGGTTACCTTCGTGATGAGTGTCGTGTGCGTTAGCCATTACAGAACTCCCAGCAGGTAGACGACGGTGAATACGCAGATCCAGACCACGTCCAGGAAGTGCCAGAACAGGCTCAGGCAGCTCATGCGGGTCTTGGCGGTCGGCGTGATGCCGTGCTTGTTGATCTGGTACATCATGATTGCCATCCAGATCAGGCCGGCGGTCACGTGCAGACCGTGGGTGCCTACCAGGGCGAAGAAGCCCGACAGGAAACCACTGCGGGTCGGGCCGAAGCCCTCGCCGATCAGGTGATGGAACTCATAGATTTCCATCGCGATGAAGCCTGCACCGAACAGGAAGGTCACAGCCAACCAGCCCAGTACGCCAGCTTTCTTGCCGTCGAACATCTTCAGCATGGCGAAGCCGAAGGTGATCGAGGACAGCAGCAGGAACAGCGTTTCTACAGCTACGAAGTCGAGCTGGAAGATGTCGTGACCCGACGGGCCGCCGGCAAAACTGCCGGACAGCACCGCGTAGGTGGCGAAGAGCGACGCAAACAGGATGCAGTCGGTCATCAGGTACAGCCAGAAACCGAGGACGGTCATCTGGCCCGAGTCGTGGTGGTGGTCATCGTGAGCATGGTCATGACCATGCGCGCCACCGTGGATTACTTGACTGGACATTGATTACACCCGTTCAAACGATTCGACACGTGCGCCGGCAGGCAGAGCACCTGCTTTGGCCAGCGCTTTGAGACGCTCGCCTTCGATGCGCGCCACTTCTTCGGCCGGAACCATGTAGCCCTGGTCATCACGCGCAGCGTGGCGAACGAAGACCGCGATGGTTGCCAGCAGGCTCGCGCCAACCAGCCACCAGATGTGCCAGATGAAAGCGAAGCCGAAGACAGTCAGGAACAGACCCATGAACAGACCGGTAGCGGTGTTGTTCGGCATGTGGATCGCTTCGTACTTGCCTGGCACCTTGTAGGCGACACCGGCTTCCTTGGCTTCGTTCCAGCAGTCCAGGCCAACTTTCTCTGGCATGTGGGCGAAGTTGTAGAACGGAGGTGGCGACGAAGTCGACCATTCCAGGGTACGGCCGCCCCATGGGTCGCCGGTCACGTCCAGGTTCTGCTCGCGATCGCGGATCGAAACGACGATCTGGATCAGCTGGCAGGCGATACCGAACAGGATCAGCACGGCGCCGACAACGGCTACGTACAGGTAGGGTTCCCACAGTGGGTTGTCGGAGTGGTTCAGACGACGGGTCATGCCCATGAAGCCCAGGGCGTACAGCGGCATGAACGCAACGTAGAAACCGGAGATCCAGAACCAGAATGCAGCCTTGCCCCACTTCTCGTTCAGCTTGAAGCCGAACGCTTTTGGCCACCAGTAGGCGAAGCCGGCGATGTAGCCGAATACCGCACCACCAATGATCACGTTGTGGAAGTGAGCGATAACGAACAGGCTGTTGTGCAGCACGAAGTCAGCACCTGGAACAGCCAGCAGAACGCCAGTCATACCACCGATCGAGAAGGTGATCATGAAGCCCAGGGTCCACAGCATCGGTGCGGTGAAGCGCACACGGCCCTGGTACATGGTGAACAGCCAGTTGAACAGCTTCACACCGGTCGGAATGGAGATCAGCATCGTCGCCAGGCCGAAGAAGGTGTTGACGCTGGCGCCGGCACCCATGGTGAAGAAGTGGTGCAGCCATACAGCGAAGCCCAGCACGGCGATGGCGCCCGATGCGTAGATCATCGAGTGGTGGCCGAACAGACGCTTGCCGGAGAAGGTCGAAGTCACTTCCGAGAACACGCCGAAGGCCGGCAGGATCAGGATGTAAACCTCAGGGTGACCCCACGCCCAGAACAGGTTGACGTACATCATCGGGTTCCCACCAAGCTCGTTGGTGAAGATGTGGAAGTCCAGATAACGGTCAACGGTCAGCAGAGCGAGTGCAGCGGTCAGGATCGGGAACGAAGCCACGATCAGCACGTTGGCCCAGGTGCAGGTCCAGGTGAAGATCGGCATGTCCATCAGCTTCATGCCAGGTGCGCGCATCTTCATCACGGTGACGAGGAAGTTCACGCCGGTCAGTGTCGTACCCAGGCCTGAGAGCTGTAGCGCCCAGATGTAGTAGTCGACACCCACCCCAGGGCTGTACTGAATGCCCGCGAGCGGCGGATAGGCAACCCAGCCGGTCTTGGCGAATTCACCAACGCCCAGCGAGATGTTGACCAGCAGCACGCCTGCCAGCAGCAGGTAGAAGCTCAGGGAGTTCAGGAACGGGAAGGCAACGTCACGTGCACCGATCTGCAGAGGAACCGCCAGGTTCATCAGGCCGGTGAAGAACGGCATCGCCATGAAGATGATCATGATCACACCGTGAGCGGTGAAGATCTGGTCATAGTGTTCAGGCGGCAGGTAGCCTTCGGAGCCACCGGTAGCGGCAGCCAGCTGGGTACGCATCATGATGGCGTCGGCAAAGCCGCGCAGCAGCATGACCATCGCGACGACGATGTACATCACCCCGATTTTCTTGTGGTCGACGGTGGTCAACCACTCGGTCCACAAGTAGGTCCACTTGCGGAAATAGGTGATAGCACCAACGACAGCAATACCCCCGAGCGCGATCATGGCAAGCGTCACCATGACTATCGGCTCGTGGAAGGGTATCGCCTCCAGGGTTAATTTACCGAACATCTCTTACTCCTCTGCACCGGCAGCTGGTTGCATACTCGATTCCACACCCTTGGTTGTGGCCAGATCTTTGCTGCCTGCTTCTTCGTGGCTCGGACGACCGCGGTTCATGCCTTCGTACTTGTCGACGATGATCTGGAACTGGTCAGGCGAGGCCTCGCTGTACAGCGCGACTGGGTTGTTTTCGCTTGGTTTGGCCAAGGCGTCGTATTCGGCCTTGTCCAGCTTCTTCGGCGACTGCTTGACCTCGGCGACCCACTTGTCGAAGTCCTCCTGGGAGGTGGCAGTGGCCTTGAATTTCATGCCGGTGAAGCCAGCGCCGCTGTAGTTGGCACTGATACCGTCGAACTCGCCATTTTCGTTGGCGATCAGGTGCAGCTTGGTGGTCATGCCGGCCATGGCGTAGATCTGGCCGCCCAGGCCCGGGATGAAGAACGAGTTCATCACGGCGTCGGAAGTGACGCGGAAGTTGACCGGGGTGTTAGCCGGGAAGACGATCTTGTTGACCGTGGCGATGCCCTGTTCCGGGTAGATGAACAGCCATTTCCAGTCCAGCGCGACCACATCGATCTGAATCGGCTTCACGTCCGAATCAAGCGGACGGTAAGGGTCCAGCTTGTGGGTCGACTTGTAGGTGACGTAACCCAGGGCGATGATGATGATGATCGGGATGATCCACACCGCAGCTTCGATCTTGGTCGAGTGCGACCAGTCGGGGGTGTAGGTGGCAGCCTTGTTCGAAGCACGGTACTTCCAGGCGAATGCCACGGTCATGATGATGACCGGAATCACCACCAGCAGCATCAGGCCGGTTGCGATCAGGATCAGGTTCTTTTGCTCAATGCCGACCTGACCTTTCGGGTCGAGCAGGGTCCAGTTGCACCCACTGAGTAAAAGCATGCCTAAAAAGGGCAATATGCCAAACAGTCTGGGGTAACGCTTTTTACTCATCTCACGACCTCTAGATCAGCTTGCTTCAATGCAATTTGTGTTTTGGTAGCCAACACTTCGTCCTGCCAAGTGCGGCATTTCGCGCCCGTACTCGCTCCTGCCCGGGTCCGACTGCAGGACCTTGGCGCAAAGCGTGTTAGCGGTGCTTATGGTTTCGTAGGCAACAGGCCTGTACTTCAGACCAAGTCCATTTGGTGCGGGAAAACGCGGAGGGGGGTCCGCCCGGTATCGCCGTTGGGCGAAACTTGACGAAGTCAGCAAAAAGGAGCGCTGGGGCTTCCTTCAATCCTGCGACTCGCAAGCAGTGCCGAACGGAAATTGGGGGCGATTGTAGATAGGTCGCCAACCCTTGACTATGACTTATTGAGCAACAGTCTTTTACAGAATCTGCAACAATCCGCCCCGAAAAATCAACTTCGCGACAGTTTGTCGCACCCCGCTTGATAGCCCTCAAACCCGCGTTTCACAAGGCTTAGAGATTGATCTGGATCAAGCGGGAGAGAACATTTCGCTGTTCTCATCCGGTGCAAAAGACCACACCGAAATCGTGACTTATGTCTAAGACTGGCGCCGGTTGCGGTAGATGCCGAACGGAACCAGGATGGCCGTCAGCACGAATGCCACCAATGCCCACTGCGCCAGCGACAAACCGAGGATCGGCGGGTACGGCGTGCTGCAGAAGCCGTCGACCTGGAATGCCAGCGGCCAGAGCTTGGCCAGGGGCAGGTCGTCGACGATCGGCTGCAGGGTATCGATGCCGCAACTGACCATGGGGTTGGCGAGTATATACACATGGTTGCCAGCCGCAACGATTCCGCCAACGGCACTGAGCACCACCAGGCCCTCGAACAGGGTCAGGCTGCGGCGCCCGGGCATGGCGGCGGCAATGAACGCGAAGATGGCAATAAACAGCAAGGCATAGCGTTGCAGGATGCACAGCGGGCAAGGGGCCTCGCCCAGCACCACCTGCATGTACAGCGCACCGCCGATCAGGGCGAGGCAGATCACCCCCAGCAGTACCAGAAAGCGCCGTTCGCGATTCAGGCGCGATGTTTGTTCGTTCATTGCCGATTCCTTCGATGGATAGGGGGCAGCGTGGTCCGCCCGCCTGGCGCAATTCTACACGCAGGCAGGGCCTTTGGCGTGTCGAGGAGGCGGCAAGACAGCACTGCGCAGGGCTATCCGGAGATGCTCAGACCGGTTGCAGCAAGGTCGGTTCAACGTTGGCCGGTAAAAAAAGCGGCTGCCCGGGTGCCTTGCAGGGGGAAGCCCCTCGACACCCGGGAGTGAAGGATACAGTGATTAAAGGAGGATTAAAGATGAAAGGTGCCCGAGGCACCGTTCATCTTTCCTTATATATAGGCAGGAAGTATTGATCGGCCCTTTCGCGGGCACGCCCGCTCACAAAGTGACTGCGCAGATGCTGAAAGCTGCGAGTAACCTGTGGGAGCGGGCGTGCCCGCGAAGAGGCCGGTACAGTCAGTACATCACTCCAGGGCCGACGCAGGCCCGAAGAACTCGTAGCGGCTTTGCTGCTCCGGTACCCCCAGGCTCTTGAGCTGGCGCCTGACCGCCGCCATGAAGCCCTTGGGCCCGAGGAAATACGCATCCACATCACGCCCGTGCGGCAGCCACTCGGCCAGCAGCTCCTCGCTCAGCAAGCCCACGGCATCGGCGGCAGCGCCGCCTTCCGGTTCGGCATAGCAGTAGAAGCGTTTGAGCTGCGGATGACGCTCGGCCAGGCCGTCGACCCAGTCGCGGAAGGCATGCACGGCACCGTTGCGCACGCAGTGGATGAAATGCACCTCACGCGGTGTCTTCAGCGCCGCCTCAAGCATCGCCAACGTCGGAGTGATGCCCACCCCACCGCTGATCAGCACCAGCGGCCTGGCGCTGGCCGCCAGGGTGAAATCCCCTGCTGGCGGGAACAGCTGCAAGGTGTCGCCCACCGCCAGTACATCATGCAGATGGTTGGAGACCTTGCCGCCTTCCTCGCGCTTGACGCTGATGCGGTATTGCTGGCCGTCGCACAGGGCAGACAACGAATAATTGCGCCGCTGCTCGACACCGTCGATGAACAGTTGCAGGCCAATGTACTGGCCGGGTTCGGCCTTCAGTACCGGCTTGCCATCTACCGGGGCGAAGTAGAACGAGGTGATTTCGCTGCTTTCCTGCTCACGACGGACCAGGCGGAATTCGCGGCTGCCGCGCCAGCCGCCGGCAGCCTCTTCCTTCTGTTTGTAGAGGGTTTCCTCGGCACCCATCAGGATGTCGGCCAGCTGGCCGTAGGCAGCAGCCCAGGCCGCGATGACTTCAGGCGTGGCGATGTCCTTGCCCAGCACTTCTTCGATGGCGCGCAGCAGGCAGCTGCCGACGATCGGGTAGTGCTCCGGCAAAATCTGCAGGGCAACGTGTTTGTTGATGATCTGGCCAACCAGGCCACCGAGCTGCTCCAACTGGTCGATGTGACGGGCATACATCAGCACGCCATTGGCCAGAGCGCGTGGCTGGTCGCCGCTGGCCTGGTGGGCCTGGTTGAACAGCGGGCGCACCTCTGGGTACTCGCTGAGCATCATTTTGTAAAAATGGGTGGTCAGCGCTTCACCACCGGTTTCCAGCAGAGGGACAGTGGCTTTGATGATTGCACGTTGTTCGGCATTGAGCATTTAGACGACTCCTGAGCCTGAGGCTTCACATGGTTGCCTTTGCTGTTACAGCAATCGTGCCAACCTTTTCCGCCAATGAAATCAGGGCACTGGCAGCAATCATGTCAAAATGACCCGGTGTCACGTATAGTCAAATTGACTTACAGGAGTCCATATGACTACCAAGCCTTTGCTCACCACCTTGCTGCCCCTGGTCAGTGACCTGTCCCGCGACTTGCCCGACCAGGAGCGCTACCGCCGCCTGCTGCAGGCCATGCGCGGGCTGTTGCCCTGCGATGCTGCCGCGCTGTTACGCCTGGACGGCGAGTGGCTGGTGCCACTGGCCGTCGATGGACTGTCGCCCGATACCTTGGGCCGACGCTTCAAGGTCAGCGAGCACCCGCGTTTCCAGATCCTGCTCAGCCGACCGGAACCGACACGCTTTGCCAGCGACTCCGAGTTGCCCGACCCTTACGATGGCCTGGTCAACGCACCCCACGCCGACCTTGAAGTGCACGACTGCATGGGCTGCCCGCTGATGGTCGACGAGCGCCCCTGGGGCCTGGTGACCCTCGACGCGCTCACGCCTGGCCAGTTCCAGAGCCTGGAACTCGATGCCCTGCAGGCGTTCGCCAGCCTGGCCGCCGCCACGGTGACCGTGGCCGAACGCATCGAGCACCTGGCCCTGCGCGCCGAAGATGAGCACCATCGCGCCGAGATCTACCGCCAGGCCAGCGGCCAGGACAAGGAACTGATCGGTCAGAGCCCGGCGCACAAGCGCCTGCTGGAAGAAATCCGACTGGTGGGTGGCAGCGAACTGACCGTGCTGATCACCGGCGAAACCGGTGTGGGCAAGGAACTGGTCGCCATGGCCCTGCACCAGGCCAGCAACCGCGCCGACAAACCCTTGGTGAGCCTCAATTGTGCAGCCCTTCCTGACACGCTGGTGGAAAGCGAACTGTTCGGCCATGTGCGCGGTGCCTTCACCGGCGCCCACGGCGAGCGTCGTGGCAAGTTCGAACTGGCCAACGGCGGGACGCTGTTTCTCGATGAAGTGGGTGAGTTGCCGCTGACCGTGCAAGCCAAGCTGCTCCGCGTGCTGCAAAGCGGCCAACTGCAACGCCTGGGCTCGGACCGTGAACACCGCGTAGACGTACGCCTGATCGCTGCGACCAACCGCGACCTGGCCGCGGAGGTGCGCGCAGGCAACTACCGCGCCGACTTCTACCATCGCCTCAGCGTCTACCCGCTTCAGGTGCCGCCACTGCGTGAGCGCGGGCGCGATGTGCTGCTTCTTGCCGGCTACTTCCTCGAACAGAACCGATCACGCCTGGGTTTGAACAGTCTGCGCCTCAGCAGTGAAGCGCAAGCAGCGTTGCTGGCGTATGACTGGCCGGGCAACGTGCGCGAACTCGAACACCTGATCGGCCGCTCGGCCCTGAAGGCCATGGGCCAACACCCGAAGCGCCCGCGCATTCTCACGCTCGAGGCCAGCGACCTCGACCTGCGCAGCGCCCAGCCGGCCACGGCCGGCACCCTTCCCCACGGCACGCCCACTGCCCTGCCCCTCCCCGTCTGGGGCCTGCGCGAAGCTCTCGACGATTACCAGCGCCAGCTCATCGAGGCCTGCCTGCAACGGCATCAGGACAACTGGGCCGCTGCAGCCCGCGAGCTTGGCCTGGACCGTGCCAACCTGAGTCGCCTGGCCCGTCGGCTGGGGCTTCGCTGAGCCAACACACACTAAAGGACTATCCGCAAAGCCATCTGGTGGCAATCCGCTGGGCTGCTATATCTCCCTAATCGCCGGTTACGCGGCCGCTATTCGGCCAGGTTGTGCCAACCAAGGATCGCGAAGACGGTCCTGCGTACCGAAAACCAGCAGGGAGCACTCATGGACAACATCGTCGTCGCCGACAAGCAATCTGCCGTCGCCACCCAGAATGCCTGGGGCAATATCACCCTCAACAGCCCAGGCGTCGTGCAGATGCCCGTTGCTCCCGACCAGGTGGCGACCGTCACCCGGCGTGGCCAGGACCTGATCGTCACGCTCAAGAACGGAGAAAAGGTCACCATTGGCAACTTCTTCGCCGTGGACCAGGCAGGGGTTGGCAGTGACATGGTGTTCGTCGGCGAAGACGGCACCCTGTGGCACGCCAATTATGACGCGACCGCCTTCAGCGGCTTCACGTTCGATGAAGTTAACTCACTCGACGAACTGGTGGCCGGCATCGGCACCGCCGGTAACGAAACCTCGACCTTTGCGATTGCCGGGCTGAGCTTGCTTGGCGTCGGCGGGGTGGCAGCAGCGGCGAATGGTGGCGGCGGCGGCGGTGGCGGCGGTGGCAGCACGCCGGGCGACACTACGGCACCGGCAACCCCCATCGACCTGCTGGTTTCGCCCGATGGCCTGCGCCTGAGCGGGCGTGGTGAAGCGGGCGCCACGGTGAATGTATTCGATGCTGCCGGCAATCTGATTGGCAGCGGCACGGTGAATGCCGATGGCAGTTTCGATATCGCCCTGAACACCCCGCAGGCCAACGGCGAAAATCTGGCTGTCTCGCAGACCGATGCCGCAGGCAACACCTCGCAGGCTGGTACGGTGACAGCCCCGGACACCACCCCGCCTTCCGCACCGACGCAACTGACGATCGACCCGCAAGGCAATACCGTCACCGGCCGCGCCGAGCCAGGTTCGACCGTTCAGGTACGCGGTGCCGACGGCTCTGTGCTGGGAACTGCCGTGGCCGGCGCCGACGGCCAGTTCAGCGTCACCTTGCAACCGCCGCAGACCGATGGCCAGCCTTTGCAAGTCACGGTCACCGACCCTGCCGGCAATGTGTCCAGCGGCACCACCATCACCGCACCGAACGACGGCGTCGGCAACCCGCCCGATACCACGCCGCCAAATGCCCCCACCGACTTGGCCATCGGCCAGGCCGGCCGCCAGCTCTCAGGCCGCGGTGAACCCGGCACCACCGTGCAAGTGCGCGACGCTGCGGGCAATTTGATCGGCAGCGGCGTGGTCGATGCCGCTGGCAACTTCAACGTCACCCTCAGCCCGGTCCAAGCCAATGGTGAAGTGCTGGAGGTTCGCCTGGTTGATGGCGCTGGCAACGTCTCCACATCGCTGCAGCTAACCGCACCCGACATTACGCCTCCGGCCGTTCCGTCCAGTCTTGCCGTCAGCCCCGACGGTACCGTGCTCACCGGCCGTGCCGAACCTGGCAGCACCGTGCGCGTGCTGGCTGCCGATGGCACCACGGTGCTTGGCAGCGTTGTGGTGGCAAGCGACGGTACGTTCAGCGTGACCCTTGACCCGCCTCAGGTCGATGGTGAACAACTTCAGGTCACCGCCACCGATGCGGCAGGCAACGCCTCCCCGCCAGCCAGCGTCACGGCGCCCGACATCGTCGGTGGTGGCGACACCACACCACCCGCGCCGGCCAGCGATGTGATCATCAGCGCCGACGGGCGCATCGTGTCGGGCCGTGGCGAAGTCGGTGCCACCGTCAACGTGCTGAACGACCAGGGTCAACTGATCGGCACCGGCACTGTGCAGCCCGATGGCAGCTTCACCCTGCAACTGGCCTCGCCAGTGGTCGATGGCTCATCGTTGCAGGTCACCCTTACCGATGCCGCTGGCAACGTTTCGACGCCAAGCCCCCTGACTGCCCCGGACCTGTTGTCGCCAGCGCAACCCAGCGGGCTCGGCCTGGTCAACGGCGTAACCCTGACCGGCAGCGCCGAAGCGGGCGCACGGGTAGAGGTTCGCGATGCCAATGGCAACCTGATCGGCAGCGCCATCGTCCAGCCAGACGGCAGTTTCACCCTCACCCTCGCCCCTGCCCAGGCCAATGGTGAGCACCTGGCCATCACCGTCACCGATGCCGCGGGCAACAGCTCCGCGCCGCTTGATTACGCCGCACCTGACATCACCCCACCGGCAATCATCAGTAACGTGATCGTGGGTGCCGGCAGCCTGGTCATCAGTGGCCGCGGCGAACCGGGCGCCACGGTGGAAGTGCGTGATGCCAACGGCGCCGTGATCGGCAGCGGTGTCGTCGCGGCCAACGGCACCTTCCTGGTCGACCTCAACGGCCCGGTCAGTGCCAATGACAGCATCGTGCTGGTGCAGACCGACGCCGCCGGCAACCCTTCGGTCGCGCTCAACGTTATCGTCCCCGCCACTGCAGTGCCGGAGAGCCCTGCCGGGCTGGTACTGGCCGCCGACGGCTCGTCGATCAGCGGCACCGCCCCGGTGGGCAGCCTGGTGGAAGTGCGCGATGCCAATGGCGCGGTGATCGGCAGCGTTCAGGTGGGTAACGATGGCACCTTCACCATCCCCCTCGCCCCGGCCCAAGCCAATGGCGAACTGCTCGACGTGGTGGCCATCGACGCTGACGGCAACAGTTCGTTGCCGAGCCAGATCAACGCCCCGGACATCACCCCGCCCAACCAGGCCAGTGACCTGAACCTGGCGGCCGACGGCATCACCCTCACCGGCCGCGGCGAGGTCGGCGCCACCGTGCAGGTCACCAATGCCCAGGGTACGGTGCTGGGCACCTCAACAGTCGGAGCCAACGGTTACTTCACCGTCACCCTGTCGCCCGCCCAGGTCAACGGCCAGGAGCTCGACGTGGTGCTGCGCGACGCCGCCGGCAACAGCTCCACCGTCTCCCTCACCGCGCCCGACCTGGATGGCCCGCTGCAACCCTCGGCGCTGGCCGTCGACGTCACCGGCCTGCATCTCACCGGTGCCGGCCAAGCGGGTTCGATCGTCACCGTGCGCGCCGCCGACGGTAGCGTGCTGGGCACGGCGGTCGTCGCCGCCAACGGGCAATTCGACGTCACCCTAAACGCACCCCAGCGCAATGGTGAACAACTGAGCGTCGAAGCCACCGACACGCAGGGCAATAGCGCCGGCCCGGTCAGCTTCACCGCTCCCGACACCACGCCACCGCAAGCCGTGAGCAACCCCAGCATCGACGGCACCGGCAGCAGCGTCTCCGGCACTGGCGAGCCCGGCGCCACCGTTACCGTACGCGGCCCGAACGGCACTGTACTGGGCACTGCCCTGGTCAACGGCGACGGCAGTTTCCAGGTTACCCTGAGCCCCACCCAGACCAATGGCCAGGCCCTGACCGTCGAGCAACGCGACCCGACCGGCAACGTCTCGGCCGCCGTCGACCTGACGGCGCCGGACAGCCAGGCGCCGGCCATCACCACAGGCCTTGCGCTGTCGACCGACGGCACGGTGCTCACCGGCAGCGGCGAACCCGGCGCCCAGGTACGGGTGACCGGCGCTGGCGGCGCAGTGCTGGGCACCGCTACGGTCGAAGCCGACGGCAGCTTCCGTGTGGCCATCGACCCACCCCAACTCAATGGCCAGGTGCTGACGGTGATCCAGACCGATGGCGCTGGCAACCCCTCCCCCGCCGACACCTTGACCGCCAGTGACCGCGAAGCGCCTCTGCCCGCCCAAGGCCTCGGCCTCAGCGCCGATGGCATCACCCTCACTGGTCAGGGCGAAGCGGGCGCCACCGTAGAAGTCCGCGACGCCGGTGGGCAGGTGCTCGGTAGCGGCGTGGTCGACAACGACGGTACCTTCAGCGTTACCCTGACACCTGCGCAAACCAGCGGTGAAACCGTGTCGGTGGTGCTCATCGACGCCGCTGGCAACGCCTCGCCGTCGGCGCCGCTCACCGCCGACGACAGCAGCGCCCCCGCAGCCCCGGGCGGGCTGCTGGTCAGCGCCGACGGCAGCCTTGTTCAAGGCACCGGTGAGCCCGGCGCCACCGTTGAAGTGCGCAACACCGCCGGGCAGTTATTGGGCAGCGTGGTGGTATCCGCCAATGGCAGCTTCAGCGTTGCACTGAGCCCATTGCAGCTGGACGGCCAGACCCTCAACGTTACCCAGACCGACCCACAAGGCCATGCCTCCAGCGCCGCACAAGCGACTGCGCCAGACCTCACCCCGCCCGCACAACCCACGGACCTGGCGATCAGCGCCGATGGCCTGGCCCTGACCGGCAATGCGCCCGGCGCGGCTTCGGTCACCGTGATCAGCCCGACCGGCGTCGAAACCACAGTACTGGTCGACGCCGACGGCAGCTTCAGCGTGCCGTTGTTCCCGGCCTTGATCAACGGCGAGACGGTGACCGTGGTGGTCGCCGATGTCGCCGGCAACAGCACGGAGCCGACCAGCGTCACGGCCGCCGACACCTCACCACCGGCTCCCGCCACCGATATCGCGGTCAGCCCGGATGGCAGCATCATCAGCGGCACCGCCGAACCCGGTACCACGGTCATCGTGCGCAACGGCAGCACCGAATTGGGCACCGCCACGGTCAACCCGGATGGCACCTTCCAGGTTCAGGTCAATCCACCGCTGGTTGCCGGCGACAGCGTGCAACTCGTGGTCCACGACGCCGGCAACAATGAAACCTCGATCACCGTCAACGGACCGGACGGCAGCGAAGTCGCAGCGCCCACCAACCTGGCCATCAGCGCCGATGGCTTCCTGCTCACCGGCCAGGGCACGGTCGGCTCGCTGATCACCGTCACCTCCGCCGGCACCACCCTGGGCACCGGCACGGTAGGCAGCGACGGCATCTTCCGCATCTTCTTCGCCAATGCCCAGCTCAATGCCCAGACCCTGCATGTCAGCGCCCGCGCATCGGCCAGCGGCGCCCCATCGTTGCCGGCGACCATCGTCGCAGCCGACACCACCCCGCCCGATGCGCCGACCCAGGTCGCCATCAACCGCAGCGGCACAACCTTGACCGGCCATGGTGAAGTCGGCGCGAGCGTGAGCGTGACCGACGCCAGCGGCACCGTGGTCGGCACCGGCACCGTCGGCAGCAATGGCCTGTTCTATATCAACCTGGTGCCGGCGCAGGTGAACGCGCAAAACCTCACCATCACCCAGGCCGACGCTGCGGGCAACGTGTCGCTAGCCGCCACACAGCAGGCACCTGACCTGCAAGCCCCGGACGTCGCCACCGGCCTCAGCCTGAACAGCGCCGCTACCGTGGTCAGCGGCCAGGGCGAAGCCGGTGCACTGGTGACCGTGCGCGACGCCAGCGGCGCCGTGCTCGCCACCGGTACGGTGAACCAGAGCGGCCAGTTCCAGATCACCCTGCCCAGCGCACAGACCACCGGCAGCGCACTGCAGGTCACCCTCAGCGATGCCGCTGGCAACGTGTCCGGCCCGGCCAGCCTGGCGACCCCTGACCGCACGCCACCGGCGGCCGTTACCAACGCAACGCTCAGCAACGATGGCCGGCAGCTTTCCGGCAGCGGTGAAGTAGGCGCCACGGTACAGGTACGCGATGCCAGCGGTGCCGTGCTTGGCACTGCCATCGTGGGCGCCGACGGGCGCTTCACCGTTAACTTCGCCACCTCGCAGGCCACTGGCCAGGCACTCGGCGTGACCCAGCTGGATGCTGCGGGCAACACTTCGCCAGCGGTCACTGTCGTCACTACCGACCTGAGCGCCCCGGCAGCGTTGACCAACGTGGTGCTCAACAACAACGGCCTGACCCTCACCGGCCTGGGTGAAGCCGGCGCCTCGGTGACCGTGCGTGGCCCGGACGGCACCATCATCGGCACCGGTGTGGTGGCCGCCAACGGCAGCTTCACCCTCACCCTCACCAGCGCGCAGCTCAACGCCGAGCGCCTGAGCGTGACCCAGACCGACGCTGGCAACAACAGCTCTGCCGCCGTGACGGTGACAGCCCCCGACCATACTCCGCCTGCGGCGCCCACCGCCCTGGCCTTGGCTGGCAGCGGCCTGCAACTGAGCGGCAGTGCCGAATCCGGCAGCACGGTCACCGTGCGCGATGCGGCGGGCAATGTGCTGGGCACCACGGTGGCCGCCGCCAACGGCACCTTCCAGGTCACCCTGAGCAGCCCGCAGACCAACGGTCAGGCCCTCCAGGTGACCGCTACCGATGCCGCCGGCAACGTCTCGCCCGTGGCCGCCTACACCGCAGCCGACACAACGCCTCCAGCCGCTGTCGCCCATTTGGCCGTCTCGGCCGATGGTGCCACCCTGACCGGCACCGGCGAGGCCGGCGCCACGGTCACCGTGCGCGCACCGGACGGCACTGCGCTGGGCACGGCCCAGGTCGGCAGCGACGGCCGCTTCTCGGTCACCCTCGCCCCGGCGGCAACGGTGGGTGAGAACCTCGCGGTGGTGCAGGTTGACGCCGCCAACAACACCTCGCCGGTACAAAACGTCACGGCGCCGGGCGACACCGCACCCGATGTTCCCGGCAGCCTGGTGCTCTCCGCGGACGGCCTGGTGGTCACCGGTATCGCCACACCGGGCAGCACGGTCAGCGTGGTGGGCCCCAACGGTGTGCTGCTGGGCAGCGCCCCGGTCAACAACGACGGCACCTTCAGCGTCACCCTCGGCAGCGCCCAGGCCAACGGCGAGATCCTCCAGGTCAGCGCTACCGGCACGGCCGGCAGCACGTCGCTGCCGGCCGAGTTGCAGGCGCCGGACACCACTGCGCCGCAACCGCTGAGCAACCTGGCGCTGTCCAACAACGGCCTGGTGCTCACTGGCCACGGTGAGCCAGGTGCCACCGTGACCGTGCTCGGTATCGGCGGGGTCGGCCTGGGCACTGCCGTAGTGGGCGCCGACGGCAACTTCAGCGTCAACCTCTCCGCCGCCCAGCTCAACGGCGAACAACTCAGCGCCGCGCAGACTGACGTTGCCGGCAACGAGTCCAACAGCGTCAGCCTCACCGCACCGGACATCACTGCGCCGGCGGCGCCGGCCAATCTGGCATTCGCCAGTGGCGGCAGCCTGCTCAATGGTACCGGTGAAGCCAATACCGCAGTGAAAGTCATCGCGGCCGACGGCACTGTGCTGGGCACCGCCACGGTGATGAGCAACGGCAGCTTCCAGGTCACCCTCAACCCGCCGCAGGCCAACGGCCAGGCCGTGCAGGTGGTGCTGACCGACGCCGCCGGCAACCAGTCCAGCGCCAGCCCCATCACCGCACCCGATAGCACACCGCCGACTGCGCCCAGCGAACTGGCCATCTCCAGCGACGGCGTGACCATCACCGGGCGTGGCGAAGCCGGGGCCACGGTGATCGTGACCAACCCGGCCGGCCAGCAGATCGGCACGGCCCTGGTCGACGCCAGCGGCCATTTCACCCTGACCCTCAACCCGGCCCTGGGCAACGCCGAGGTGCTCAGCTTCACCCAGACCGACGGCGCCGGTAACCTGTCGCCGGTCGCCACCTTGCAGACCCCGGACTTCACGCCGCCAGACGTGCTGACCAATGTGGTCATCAATGCCGACGGCAGCGTGGTCATTGGCCGCGGTGAGCCTGGCGCGACGGTCACCGTGAACAACGCAGCCGGCGTGCTGCTCGGCACTACCACGGTGCTCGCCGACGGCAGCTTCCGGGTCGAACTCAGCCCTGCACAGATCAACCAGCAGGTGCTGTCGGTACAGCAGGCCGACCCACCCGGCAACATCAGCGAGCCAGTCACGATCAACGCCCCGGACCTGACGCCGCCAGCCGCGGCGCTCGACCTGCGGCTCAACGCCGCTGGCGACCAGCTCGGCGGTACCGGTGAAGCGGGCAGCACCGTGCGTGTCTATGCCGGCACCACCGAAATCGGCACTGCCACGGTCGGGCCCAACGGCACCTTCGTGGTCAACCTCAGCACGCCCCAGCTCAACGGCCAGACCCTGCAGGTCACCCTGGCAGACGCCAGCGGCAACGTCTCACCGATCAGCACCGTGATTGCGCTCGATAGCACGCCCCCGGCCACCGTGGTGGCGAGCCTCAACGGCAGCGGCACCCAGCTGGTCGGTACCGGTGAGGCCGGGGCACGGGTCAGCGTGATGGACGGCCAGGGCAATATGCTCGGCCAGGGCACCATCGACCCCGACGGCACCTTCGTGCTCAACCTGACGTCAGCGCAAATCAACGGCCAGGTGCTCAGCGTCATTGCCCAGGATGCCACCGGCAATCCTTCCGCACCGCTGCAACTGACCGCACCTGACCTGACCCCACCAGCTCAGCCCGCCAACCTCACCCTGACCGGCAACGGTACGTTGCTCAGCGGCACCGCAGAGGTGGGCAGCGTCATCAGCGTGCGCGATCCGTCCGGCACGGTGGTCGGTACCGTCACCGTGCCGGTTGGCGGCAACTTCACCGTGACCCTGAATTCGGCGCAGAACAACGGCCAGCTGCTGACGGTGATCGCCACTGACAGCGCCGGCAACACGTCGACGCCCGCCCAGTACCAGACCGCCGACACCTCACCGCCTGCGGTCGTGACCAACCTCGCCATCAGCAACAACTACGACATCCTCACCGGGCGTGGCGAAGCCGGCGCCCGCGTGAGCGTCAGCTTTGGTGGCGTGGTCATTGGTACCGGCCTGGTCGACGCCGGCGGCAACTTCTCGATCAACCTGCAACCGGCCCCGGGTTCGGTAGCGTCCCTGGCCGTCACCCAGACCGACGCAGCCAACAACACCTCGGCCGTGGCGACCTTTGTGACCCCGCTGGTGCCGCCACCGGAGCCACCCGTCAGCGCGACACTGGCCGCCGACGGCCTGACCCTCACCGGGACGGCCGCCACCGGCACCTCGATCCGTGTCTACGACGCCGCCGGCAACCTCATCGGCAGCGGTCTGGCCAACATCGGCAACGGTGGTTTCTCCATCACCCTGAGCGCCGCCCAGCTCAACGGGCAGCATTTGTCGGTGACGTCGGTATCGCTGCTGGGGGGTGAGTCGCAACCGGTGTTCGTCACCGCGGCCGACATCACCGCGCCGGCCAACCCGGTGGTCAGCGCGCTGTCGGCCAACGGCCTGGTGCTGACCGGTACCGGTGAAGCCGGCGCCACGGTGACGGTGCGCGATGCTGCCGGCAACGTGCTCGGCAGTGGCCTGGTCAACGGCGCGGGAGCGTTCAGCATCAACCTCAGCAGCGCCCAGCTCAACGGCCAGGTACTGAGCCTGACCCAGGCAGACGCCGCGCTGAACGTCTCCGGCGCTACCAGCTACACCGCGCCGGATACACAGGCGCCGCTGGCACCCACCAACCTGGCGATCAATGGCGCAGGTACCGTGCTCACCGGTAACGGCGAGCCGGGCGCGACCGTCACCGTGCAAGGCCCCAGTGGCACCGTCGGTACCGCCATCGTGCAGGGCGATGGCACCTTCAGCGTCACCCTGACCAGCACCCAGAACAACGGCCAGGCCTTGGTCGTGCGGCAGACGGACGCCGGCAACAACGTATCCGGCAGCGCCGCCATCACCGCGCCCGACACCACTGCGCCGACCGCTCCAGTGGCGGCCATCAACGCCAACGGCACCTCGGTCAGCGGCTCCGGCGAAATCGGCAGCACAGTGACGGTTCGCAACAGCGCCGGTACCGTGCTCGGCACCGCCACGGTGGGCAGCAACGGCCTGTACGTGGTCAGCCTGAACACGGCGCAGGTCAACTTCCAGGCGCTCACCGTCACCCTCACCGATGCTGCGGGCAACACCTCCACCGCCACAGCGCTGACCGCCCCGGACCTGACCCCACCGGCCAACGCCAGCAACCTGGTGATCAGTGCCGACGGCACCACCCTCACCGGTACCGGCGAGGTCGGCGCCACGGTCACTGTACGCAGCGCCAGCGGCACCGTGCTGCAAACCGCGACAGTGCAACCCAACGGCACCTTCACCGTCACCCTGAGCCCGGCCCAGGACAACGGCCAGGTGCTGTCGGTGACCTTGACCGACCCGCGCAGCAACGTCTCCGGCAACGTCAACATCACCGCGCCCGACGTTGATGCCAACGCCCCGGTCATCGCCAGCAACAACCTGGCCACCGCCACCGTCAACCTGGCACCGGTCACCGCCACCACCACCTACACCGACAGCTTCACCACCCTGTTGTCGGGCTTCAGCAAGACCTACACCTGGACGGTGGCACCTGGCACCACGGTCGACCCGACCCTGACGCTGACCACCAACAGCGTGCTGGCGCTGCTCAACAACTCCACCTTCACCCTGCAGGTGAAGGACGCCAGCGGCGCCTGGGTGACCATCGCCACCGGCAACACCCAGGGGCTGCTCGACCTGATCGTGCTGCCGCTGGGGCTGCAGGTCGACATCGGCAAGCTGCAGGCCGGCGACTACCGGCTGACCGTGGCCAGCGGCGGCATCGGCCTGGTGACCCAGGTCACCACCAGCCTGGACATCGACGCCACCAGCCTGACCCAGTTCACCGGCACCGGCACCGCCACCTCGGGCAACGTCATCACCGACCCGGGCACCAATGGCGCGGTCGACTCCCTCGGCCCGGACAGCGGCGCCGTGCTGAAGATCCTGGTCAACGGCAGCTACGTGACCGCCGCCAGTGGCGCAGGCACCACGGTGCAGGGCCAGTACGGCACCTTGGTGATCCATGCCGACGGCAGCTACACCTACACCCCCAACGGCAGCCCGGCGAGCGTCGGCAAGGTGGACGTGTTCAGCTACGAGCTGGTGCACCCGAACGGGCTGACCTCCGCGGCCAACCTCTACGTGCGCATCGACAGCCCGCAGGCCACGGAAACCTGGAACGACAGCAACCTCAGCGCGCCGGCCACGGTGGTGGATGCGGTCAATGACGTCGACAGCAGCAACATCACGCTGGCCAACCGGGTTGACAGCAGCAGCGCCACCCTTGGCTCGCTGACCCTGCCGCTGATCGGCTCGCGCTCGGCCACCTACACCACAACGGTGGCCGCCGACACCACGGCCAACCTGCAAGTGGTGGTCAACTCCGCCAACCTGTTGAGCCTGCTCAACGGCACCACCATCCAACTGCTCAAGCTCAACACCACCACCGGCCAGTATGTGGTGGTGCAGACGGTTGGCGGCAGTTCGCTGGTCAGCCTGCTTGGCGGCGGCGCAGGCTATACCTTCCAGAACCAGGGCGCCGGTACCTACCATATCGTGGTCAGTGCCGGCGGCATCGGCCTGGCCAGTTCGATCACCACCAGCCTCAATACCACCACCACGCACCTCACCGAGTTCGTGGTCAGCAGCGCCACGGTGGCCAGCGGCAACCTGATCACCGACCCGGCCGGTACCGACAACCTGGGTTCGGCATTGACCGTGCTGAGCGTACTGACGGCCGCCGGCACCTATGCCATTCCCGGCTACAACGGCGTCAGCGTCGCCGGTACCTACGGCACGCTGCTGGTACATGCAGACGGCAGCTACACCTACACCCTCACCAGCGGGCTGACCTCGGCAGTGATCGGCCAGCACGACACCTTCACCTATGAACTGACCCACCCTAACGGCACCACCGATACCGCCACGCTGACCGTCAACCTGGACAACGCCGCCAGCGTCACCACCTTCTCGGCACTGGTGGCCGACACCAGCGACGGCAGCGGCGCGGTGGCCAGCGTTGCGGCCGCTGCATCCAGTGAAGTGCTCGCTGGCACCGATGGCAACGACCACCTGGTCGGCAGCCAGGGCGGGCACATCAGCCTGGAAGGCGGCGCAGGCAACGACACCCTCGAAGTGGTCGACCAGAACTTCGCCAGCGTCGATGGCGGCAGCGGTACCGACACCCTGCTGTGGGGCGGCGGCGACGCCAGCATCGACCTCGGCAACCTGGCCAGCCGTATCCACAACATCGAGGTGATCGACCTCAACGACACCAGTGCAGTGGCGCTGACCCTCAACCTGGCGGACGTGGTGGCAATCACCGAAGCCGGCAACAACACGCTGATCATCAAGGGGGATGACAAGGATTCGGTGCACATGACGGACAACTGGACCCTGGTCGGGAACCAGACCGCCGACGGCATCGACTATAACCAATACACGGCCCAGGAAGATCCGAGCCATCACCTGTGGGTGCAGAACAGCATCCATGTCGTTTGAGGCCGCTGCAATCCGCCGGGCACATCGCCCGGCGGCAAGGACGAACAGCAGTAAGGGAATTTCGTGAAGCGACGCAGTCCGCTGTCACCGCTGTGGCTGGGGGCCTTCGGGCTCCTGGCGTTGAACCTGAATCCGGTTGCCCGGGCAGCCGACGACATAGACCCCAGACTGCGCACCATCGGGCCGTCACTGATGCGCGATGCGCCCGATGCCATCCCCGCCCGCCCGCCTTCCGGCCAGGCCGCCAGCAACGGCGACCGCCTGGGGCTGGCCGAGGCCGTGCTGACCGCGGCGCAGTGGCACCCGAGCATCGCCGAAGCGGTCGGTAACCTGTACAAGCAGGGCGAAGGCATCAACGTCGCCCGTGCCGGTTACTACCCGCAAATCTCCGGTGGCCTGCGCACCGGCTATGACACTGGCTACGGCGGCGACCGCAACAGCCAGGCATTGAACCTGTCGTTGAAGCAGATGCTTTATGACTTCGGCAAGGTCGACAATGCCGTCAGCGCCGCCCAGGCTGCCGCCACCCGGGCCCAGGCCAATATCCTGCTGGTGGTCGACGACCTCGCCCGCGACACCGCCTACGCCTGGATCGAAACCCGCCGCTACGAACAATTGATGGCCATCGCCCGTGACCAGATCCGCGGCGTCGGCGACATTGCCGGCATGGCCCGCCAGCGCAGCGACATGGGCGCCAGCACCCGCTCCGATGTGGTCCAGGCCGAGTCGCGGGTCGAGGGCGCCCGCGCCACCCTCGAGGAATACCAGTCGCAGTACGAACGCTGGCGTTCGACCCTGGCCGAACTGCTCGGCCGCGTAGCACCACCGGCCCTGGCCGAGCAAACGCCACCGGAGCTGAACCAGGCGTGCAAGCGTTCTTCAGGCAGTAGTGATCGGCTGCCAGCCGTACTGATGGCCCTGGCCTTGCGCGCCCAGTCCCAGGCCGAACTGGCCCAGGCCAAGGCCGAAGCCTACCCCACGCTGTCGCTGCAACCGCAGGTCAACCACTACCTGGACAACGACTACAACCGCGACAACCGAAGCCTCGACCGCACCCAGGCGGGCATCTACCTGAACGTCGAGGTGCCCATCTACCAGGGGGGCGCGATCAGCGCCCGCAGCCGCGCCGCCGGCCATGCCCTGAGCGCCGCCGACTCCGCCGAAGACGCGGCGCGCCTGCAGGCCCGCCGCGGCCTGGCCGAGGCCATGGCGCAGACCTCTGGCCTGAGCCGGCGCCTGACTTCGCTGGAGGCCCGCCAGGCCAGCATCCAGGAAGCCCGCGAACTGTATGGCAGGCAGTACCTGGACCTGGGCACCCGCCCCCTGCTCGACCTGCTCAACGCCGAGCAGGAGATCTACCAGTCACGCTTCGAACTCGCCGGCACCCGCTCCGACCTGCTGCGCCTGGATGTCGACTGCCTGTACAACTCCGGCGCCCTGCGTACCGCCTTCGGGCTGGAAGGGCGCAACCTGCAAGGGGTGGAAATCGAGCCATGAACGACACCGTCAAGCTGACCCAGGCCGGTCAGGCGCAGAATCCGCAAGCGGCTGCGCCGCATCGCCCTGATCTCGGCCCGTGGCTGGAAGTGATGCTGCAGGTTGCTCATCACTATCGCCTGGACGTCTCGCCCCAGCGCATCCGCCTGGCGGCGGCCGAGGATGCGCGCCCGCTGGATGAAATTCTCCGGCACATGGCGCGCCAGGCCGGGCTGACCTTGCGCTTCGTGCGCTACGACGCCAGGGCCCTGCGCCAGTGGCGCACGCCGCTGGTGCTGGAGCTGGACGATGGCCAGTTGGCCACGGTCGAGGCAGTGACCGAGGAAAACGAGCTGGCGGTGGTGTTCGCCGGCGACCAGCGCCTGACTTCGCGCCTGCCCCGGGAAGCGCTCGACGGGCGCATCAACCGCGTGGCCTTGATGCGCCCGGCACGGCCGCTGCGCGATGTGCGCACCGACGACTACACCGCGCCCTACGATCGGCACTGGTTCACCCGCATCGTGCTGCGCGACCTGCGCCCGTACGGCCAGGTGATGGTCGCCTCGTTGGTGGCCAACGTGCTGGCCCTGGCCGGCGTGCTGTTTTCGATGCAAGTGTACGACCGGGTGATCCCCGCCGAGTCCCTGCCAACCCTGTACGTGCTGTTCGGCGGCGTAGTGCTGGCGCTGGTGTTCGACTTCAGCATGCGCCTGCTGCGGCTGAAGGTCACCGACCTGCTGGGCAAGCGTGCCGACCTGCGGGTATCCGACCTGGTCTACGGCCATGCGCTGCGCCTGCGCAATTCGGCACGGCCGAAATCCACCGGCTCGTTCATCTCGCAGCTGCGCGAGCTGGAGTCGATCCGTGACCTGATCACCTCGAGCACCGCCACCGCGTTGGCCGACCTGCCGTTCTTCCTGCTGTTCCTGCTGGTGTTCTGGCTGATCGGCGGAGTGCTGGTGTTCATCCCGCTGGTGGCGCTGCTGGCCATGGTCATCCCGGGGCTGCTGGCGCAGCGGCGCCTGGCGGCACTGGCCAATGCTTCGATGCGCGAGTCGTCGCTGCGCAACGCCATGCTGGTGGAAAGCATCCAGGGCCTGGACGAAATCAAGGCGCTACAGGCCGAGGCGCGCTTCGAGCGCCAGTGGAACCAGTACAACGCCGCCTGCGCGCACACCAGCCTGCACCTGCGCACCCTGACCAACGGCCTGGTCACCTGGACCCAGAACGTCCAGGGCGCGGTGTTTGCCGTGGTCATCGTGATCGGTGCGCCGATGGTGATCGCCGGCGACCTCACCACCGGTAGCCTGGTGGCCGCCTCGATGCTGTCGTCACGGATGATGGCGCCGCTGGCGCAGCTGACCCATGTGCTGACCCGCTGGCAACAGGCCAAGGTGGCCTTGCAGGGCCTGGACAAGCTGATGCAGTCGCCGGTCGACCATCCGGAAGGCGAGGCTCGCGTGCACCTGCCGGCGATCCGTGGCGAATATGTGCTGCGCCAGGCCACCTTCCGCTACAGCCCGGAAGCACCACCGGTTCTGAGCATCGGCCAGCTCGACATCCAGCCTGGCGAACGCATCGCCGTGCTCGGGCGCAACGGCGCCGGCAAATCGACCCTGTTGCAGGCGCTGGGCGGCGCCATGGACCTGAGCCAGGGCGAAGTCAGCCTCGATGGCATCGCCATGGCGCACCTCGACCCGGCCGACCTGCGCCGTGACGTCGGCCTGCTGGCCCAGTATGCCCGGCTGTTCCACGGCACCCTGCGGGAAAACCTCACCCTCGGCGCCGGCCAGGCCAGCGACCAGGAGTTGGTCGCCGCGCTGGCGGCCACCGGTGCGCTGGAGTTCGTCCGCCACCTGCCCAAGGGCCTCGACCACCTGATCCTCGAAGGCGGCCAAGGCCTGTCCGGAGGGCAGCGCCAAGCCCTGGTGCTGGCGCGCTTGCTGGTTCGCCAACCGCAGGTACTGCTGCTCGACGAGCCCACCGCTTCGCTCGACGACGTCACCGAACGCAAGTTGCTGGATAACCTCGACCGCTTCTGCCAGGGCCGCACCCTGGTGATCGCCACCCATCGCCTCAGCGTGCTGCAGCGTGTGGAGCGCATCATCGTGCTCGACGGCGGGCGCATCGTCATCGACGACAAACGCGACGCCGCCCTGGCCAAGCTACAAGGAGCGCAGGCATGAGCAACCACCCACTCCCCGCCTCGTACCTGGACGGCCAAGACGACCAGGCGGTGCTGCGCGCCGGGCGTATCATCACAATCTGCGCACTTATGCTCGCTGCGTTCCTGGCCTGGGCGGCCTGGTTCGAGGTGACCGAAGTGTCCACTGGCACCGGCAAGGTTATCCCCAGTTCACGCGAACAGGTGATCCAGTCGTTCGAAGGCGGCATCGTCGCCGAGATGAACGTGGCCGAAGGCGACCTGGTGGAACGCGGCCAGGTGCTCGCCCAGCTCGACCCGACCAAGACCGCCTCCAGTGTTGGCGAAAGCGAAGCCAAGTACCGTGCCGCCAAGGCCAGCGTGGCGCGCTTGCGTGCCGAGGTCACCGGCAAGCCACTGAGCTTCCCGGAAAGCCTGCGCGATTCGCCCGACCTGATCGACGCCGAGACGGCGCTGTACGAAACCCGCCGCCGTGGCCTGGAGCAGACCCTGGCCGGCATCGAAGATTCGCTGCGGTTGGTGCGCGCGGAGCTGAAGATCACCGAGAACCTGGCCAAGATGGGCGCCTCCAGCCGGGTCGAGGTGATCCGCCTGAACCGCCAGCGCTCGGAACTGGAACTCAAGGCCAACGAGGCCCGCTCCGAGTACCTGGTGCGCGCCCGCGAGGAGCTGGCCAAGGCCAGTGCCGAGGCCGACAGCCTGTCGGAAGTGATCCGCGGGCGCAGCGATTCGCTGACGCGCCTGACCTTGCGTTCGCCGGTGCGCGGCATCGTCAAGGATATCGAGGTCAACACCCTGGGCGGCGTGGTACAACCTGGCGGGCAGGTGATGAAGATCGTGCCGATGGATGAGCGCTTGCTGATCGAAACCCGCATCGCGCCACGGGACATCGCCTTCATCCACCCCGACCAGGCGGCCAAGGTCAAGATCAGTGCCTACGACTACTCGGTGTATGGCGGGCTGGACGGCAAGGTCGTGGGGATATCGCCGGATACCCTGCAGGACGAGGTGAAACCGGAAATCTATTACTACCGGGTATTCATCCGCACCGAACAGGACAGCCTGACCAACAAGGCCGGCAAGCACTTCGCGATCGTGCCGGGGATGATCGCCACGGTGGATATCCGCACTGGCGAGAAGACCATCCTCGATTACCTGATCAAACCGCTGAACCGCGCCCGCGAAGCCCTGCGCGAACGCTGACCTCAACAGCAGCAAAGCCCCCTGTGGGAGCGGACAAGCCCGCGAACACCGGCGCAGCCGGTGCCATGCACCGCGGTGCCTGCTTCGCGGGCGCGCCCGCTCCCACAGGATCCTGCAGCCTTGGCAATTGGGCACTAAAGAGCCGCGAGATCAGGCCGATAACCCGGCATCCCCCGTTTCCCACGAAGGTCACCATGGCCACGCAAAATGCCCGCGCAGACTCGCTGTCGCTGCTGCTGTTCACCCTGCGCAGCGGCAAGCTGATGGCAATCAACCTGCTCAAGGTCAGCGAGATCATTCCCTGCCCGCCACTGACCAAGCTGCCCGAATCGCACCCGCACGTGAAGGGCGTGGCGACCCTGCGCGGCAACTCGCTGTCGGTGATCGACCTGTCCCGGGCCATCGGCGAACGGCCACTGGAAGACCCTCAGGGCGGCTGCCTGATCGTCACCGAGATCAGCCGCTCGCGCCAAGGTCTGCACGTGCAAGCGGTAAGCCGCATCGTCCATTGCCTGAGCACCGACATCAAGCCGCCACCCTTTGGCTCGGGCAACCGGTCGTTCATCACGGGCGTGACCCGGGTCGACAACACCCTGGTGCAGGTGCTGGACATCGAGAAGGTCATCCACGGCATCGCCCCGCCCGAGCCGGAGCCACAGCCGGGCGAGCTGAGCGAGGAAGACGCCAGCCTGTTGGCCGCCGCCAACATCCTGGTGGTCGACGACAGCCAGGTGGCGCTGCAGCAGTCGCTGCACACCTTGCGCAACCTCGGCATCGACTGCCATACCGCGCGCAGTGCCAAGGATGCGATGAACGTGCTGCTGGAGCTGCAGGGCACCGCGCAAGAGATCAATATCATCGTCTCGGACATCGAAATGTCCGAGATGGACGGCTACGCCTTCACCCGTACCCTGCGCGAGACCCCGGACTTCCAGCACCTCTACGTGCTGCTGCACACCTCGCTGGACAGCGCCATGAGCAGCGAGAAAGCCAAGCTGGCCGGGGCCAATGCCATCCTCACCAAGTTCTCCTCGCCCGACCTGACCGACTGCCTGGTGACGGCGGCGCGGACTGTGGTGTTTGCCGAGCGCTGAAGCTCGTGTTGTCATATTCAGCGACAAACTCCCTGGCTTGCCGCCAGGGATGACTCGGGCATAATTCGCGCCCCTCGGACCCATTGCCGGAATCGCGTATGAAGTTTTTCAACTCTCTTCTGATCGCCTGCGCCCTGTTCAGCGGTGTCGCCCAGGCCTCCAGCAGCCAGGCCTGGAACGACCAGCGCCAGCAGATGCTCAAGGCCTGCCTGAAGGCCAGCCAGTTCAAGGATGCCCACGCTCGCGGCAAGCCAGCCGAGTTCGATGACCAGGTCGGTTTCAGCGCCCTGCTGATCGAAGGGGTCTATCCACAGAAGCACATGCAGCAACGCACCGGCACCGAGCTGTGCCTGTACGACCGCAAGCAGCAGCAGGCCTACGTCAGCGAATGGAACCCGGACGCCAAGTGAACGACGGCCTGCGTTTTGCCTGTACCGGTTGTGGCAAGTGCTGCACCGGCCACCATGTGCCATTGACCCTGGACGAAGCGGGCCAGTGGGCTGCTGCGGGTGGCCAGGTGATCGTCTTGATCGAAGGCTTTGTTACCGATGGGCCGGGTATGCCGGCGGACCAGCGCGAGCATGTGCTGCGTCGCTCGTATCCGGTGCCCTGCGGCGGCAGTGAGGTGCGCGTTTCGGTAACTTTTGCTGCATTCAACCCGGGGCGCTGTCGCAACCTCGACGACAACGACCTGTGCAGCATCTATGAAAGCCGACCGCTGGTCTGCCGCATCTACCCGGTGGAAATCAATCCGCATATTCCACTGCGGCCGGAGAACAAGGACTGCCCGCCCGAGGCTTGGCAGCAAGGGCCCGAGCTGATTCACGGTTCACTGCCGGTGGACCCGACGCTGCTGGCGCTGGTGCAGGCTTCGCGGCAGGCGGATCGTGATGATATCGCGGCCAAGGTGGCTATCTGCGAGGCACTGGGGATGACCACCAGCGCGCTCAAGGGCAATGGGTTTACTGCTTATTTGCCGGACATGAGCGCGTTTGCCGCTGCTCTCGCGCAGGCGTCATCAGGGAGCGGGGCTGAGTGGATGCTGCATGTGGAGCAGCCTGAGCTGGTGAATGACTTGCAGGTTCGGGGGTTGCGGACCACTGCTGAAGCGCCGGTCCACTACGCCTTCATTGGGTTTTAGGTAAGCAGGTCCGGCCTCTTCGCGGGCACGCCCGCTCCCACAGGATCACCACAAACCCACGGCCTTGCGCGATACCTGTGGGAGCGGGCGTGCCCGCGAAGGGCCGCAAAGCGGCCCCACTAACGTTCAGGCGCTGCGATTCAAGCCCATTTCCATATCATTGATCGGTGCCTTGGCCATGGCACTGAGAATCCGCGCCGCACTGCCTGCCATCAGGTTCAGAATCTTCCTACAGCGGGTGGCAGGATCGCGTTAGGGCCACGAGGTGCTTGCCACAACATCTTCAGCGCCTATGAGATCGAGCGCCGCCCGCGCGGCGCATCGCGGGCAAGCCCGCTCCCACATCTGTTTCGGGCCAGTCACTCCTGTGAAGCCAACAGGGACCGCCTTGGTGCATGACTGGAGACAGGTGGAGCAGCATCTGTGCCCACCGAGATGCATCGCCGGACCCTGTCGGCTTCCACCGAGATGCATCGCCATACAAACAAGGCGGTCCCTGTTGGCGGCACAGGAGTAACTGGCCCGAAACAGATGTGGGAGCGGGCTTGCCCGCGATGCGCCGCGCGGGCGGCGCTCGATTTCAGCATCACCACAGCACTCTAGGCAGGCACCCTAAAAGCCCACAATTACCTCAAGGCATGCACCCCAAAGCCCACAACTACCCTCAAGGCATGCACCCCAAAGCCCACAATTACCTCAAGCCATGCACCCCAAAGCCCACAATTACCTCAAGCCATGCACCCCAAAGCCCAAAATCACCTCAAGCCATGCACCCCAAAGCCCAAAATCACCTCAAGCCATGCACCCCAAAGCCCAAAATCACCTCAAGCCATGCACCCCAAAGCCCAAAATCACCTCAAGCCATGCCCCCCAAAGCCCACAACAACCTCCAGCCAGGCACCCGCAAGCCCAACACAGAACCCAACCTGTCACCGCTGTCAGCCAGCTGTCACGCTGCCGACCCGGCCACAGCGCTATAAACTCCAATACACACATCCCTTCCCCACCCCTTGGCCAAGGTGCCCGCACCGATGCGACGTCCTTCCCGTTCCATCCTTCTCGCCGCGTTGGCGCTGCTCGCCGTGGTGGCCGTGGGTACCTGGTATGGCCAGCACCAGCAAAGCACCACCACGCATGCGCCAGCGGCGATCCCGGTGCGCGTGGTCAGCGTCGCTCAACAAGACGTGCCGCGCTACGCCAGCGCCATCGGCTCGGTGCTGTCGCTGCACAGCGTTGAAGTGCGGCTACAAGTCGAAGGCGTACTGACACAGGTGCTGGTCAAGGAAGGCCAATGGGTAAAGGAAGGCGACCTGCTCGCCACCCTGGATGACCGCGCAATCCGCGCCACGCTCGACCAGGCCCGTGCCCAGCTCGGCCAGAGCCAGGCGCAGATCCAGGTGGCCGGTGTCGACCTCAAGCGCTACCGCTTGCTCAGCACCGACGATGGCGTGTCCAAGCAGACCCTCGACCAGCAACAAGCACTGGTCAACCAGCTGCAGGCCACGGTCAAGGGCAACCAAGCGGCCATCGCCAATGCCGAGGTGCAGCTGTCATACACGCAGATCCGCTCTCCGGTGACCGGGCGTGTCGGCATCCGCAACGTCGACCCCGGCAACCTGGTGCGCACCACGGATACCCAAGGCCTGTTCAGCGTCACCCAGATCGACCCGATCGCCGTCGAGTTCGCCCTGCCGCAACAGATGCTGCCGACCCTGCAGGCCCTGCTCAAGGCGCCAACCCCGGCGCTGGTCGAGGCATACATGGATGCCGATGGCGAACGCAATCTGCTCGGCGAAGGCCACCTGGCGCTGATCGACAACCAGATCTCGGCCAACACCGGCACGGTGCGGGTCAAGGCCGAATTCGACAACAAGGACGGCCACCTGTGGCCGGGGCAACTGGTTACCATCCGCCTGCGCACCGCGGTAGATGAAAACGCCCTGGTGGTGCCGCCGCCGGTGGTGCAGCGTGGCGTCGACGGGCACTTCGTCTACCGCCTGGACGGTGACAAGGTCACCGCCGTGCCGGTCAAGGTGGTGTACCAGGACAGCAGCCTGAGCATCATCGCCGGGGTCAAGCCGGGCGAGCGCCTGGTGCTCGACGGCCAGTCCCGGCTCAAGCCCGGTTCGCGGGTCGAGGTGACTCCGGACGCCCCACCACCGGCGGAAATGGCTGAGCGCAGGAGCCAGCCATGAATACCCGCAACGGTATTTCCGCCTGGTGCATCGACCACCCGATCGCCACCCTGCTGCTGACCTTCGCCCTCGTGCTGCTGGGCGCCATCGCCTTCCCGCGGCTGCCGGTGGCACCGCTGCCCGAAGCGGACTTCCCGACCATCCAGGTCACCACCCAGCTGCCCGGGGCCAGCCCGGAAACCATGGCATCGTCGGTGGCCACGCCACTGGAAGTGCAGTTCAGTGCCATCCCCGGCATGACCCAGATGACCAGCAGCAGCGCGCTGGGCTCGACCACGCTGATCCTGCAGTTCACCCTCGACAAGAACATCGACACCGCCGCCCAGGAAGTCCAGGCGGCGATCAACACCGCCACCGCCCGCCTGCCCCAGGACCTGCCCAACCCGCCGACCTGGCGCAAGGTCAACCCAGCCGACAGCCCGGTCCTGGTGCTCACCGTCAGCTCCGCGCAGATGCCCGGCAATGACCTCAGCGACTATGCAGAAACCCTGCTGGCGCGCCAGCTCAGCCAGATCGAAGGGGTAGGCCTGATCAACATAACCGGCCAGCTGCGCCCGGCCATCCGCGTGCAAGCCCAGCCGGAAAAACTCGCCGCCATCGGCCTGACCCTCGCCGATGTGCGCCTGGCCATCCAGCAGACCAGCCTGAACCTGGCCAAGGGCGCGTTGTACGGCGAGCACAGCGTCTCGACCCTCGCCGCCAACGACCAGCTGTTCCACCCCGAGGACTACGCCCAACTCATCGTTTCGTACCACGACGGTGCACCGGTGCACCTCAAGGACGTGGCCAAGGTCATCAATGGCGCCGAAAACGCTTACGTCAAAGCCTGGTCCGGCGACCAGCCGGGGCTCAACCTGGTGGTGTTCCGCCAGCCCGGGGCGAATATCGTCGACACCGTCGACCGGGTGCTGGCGGCGCTGCCCAAGCTGCAGGAAATGCTCCCGGCCTCCATCGAAGTGTCGGTGCTGCAGGACCGCACCCAGACCATCCGCGCCTCGTTGCACGAGGTGGAACTGACCCTGATGATCGCCGTAGCCCTGGTGATCGGGGTGATGGCGCTGTTCCTGCGCCAGTGGTCGGCGACCCTGGTGGTGTCCAGCGTACTCGGCGTGTCGCTGATCGCCAGTTGCGCACTGATGTATGTGCTGGGCTTCAGCCTCAACAACCTCACCTTGGTGGCCATCGTCATCTCGGTGGGCTTCGTGGTGGACGATGCCATCGTCGTGGTGGAGAACATCCACCGACACCTGGAGGCCGGTGACGACAGCCGCACGGCTGCGCTCAAGGGTGCGGGGGAAATCGGCTTCACCGTGGTGTCGATCAGCTTCTCACTGATCGCGGCGTTCATCCCGCTGCTGTTCATGGGCGGCGTGGTCGGCCGGCTGTTCAAGGAGTTCGCCCTGACGGCCACCTCGACCATCCTGATCTCGGTGATGGTGTCGCTGACCCTGGCGCCCACCTTATGCGCGCTGTTCATGCGCCGCCCGCCCGGCGAGCACCACGGTGGCTTCGGCGAGCGCCTGGTGAAGTGGTACGAAAAAGGCCTGGACCGTGCCCTCGCCCACCAGCGCCTGACCCTTGCCGTGTTCGGCGTGACCCTGGCCCTGGCGGTGGTCGGTTATGTCGGCATCCCCAAGGGTTTCTTCCCGCTGCAAGATACCGGTTTCATCCTTGGCACCACCGAGGCGGCGGCGGACGTGTCGTACCCGTCGATGGTCGAGAAGCACCTGGCGCTGGCGAAGATCATCGGTGACGACCCGGCAGTGCAGGCATACTCGCATTCGGTGGGGGTCACCGGCAGCAACCAGACCATCGCCAATGGCCGTTTCTGGATCGCCCTCAAGCCACGCGGTGAGCGTGACGTGTCGGCCAGCGAGCTGATCGACCGCCTGCGGCCGAAACTGGCGCAGGTACCGGGCATCGTCCTGTACATGCGCGCCGGCCAGGACATCAACCTCAGTTCCGGCCCGTCGCGCACCCAGTACCAGTACGTGCTCAAGAGCAACGACGGCGTGGCCCTGAACCTTTGGACCCAGCGCCTGACCGACCGCCTGCGGGAAAACCCGGTGTTCCGCGACCTGTCCAATGACTTGCAACTGGGCGCCAGCGTCACCCGCATCGACATCGACCGCCAGGCCGCGGCGCGCTTCGGCCTGACCACCACGGATGTCGACCAGGCGCTGTACGATGCCTTCGGTCAGCGGCAGATCAGCGAATTCCAGACCGAGACCAACCAGTACAAAGTGATCCTCGAACTGGACGCCAAGCAGCGCGGCAAGGCCGAGAGCCTGAACTTCTTCTACCTGCGCTCGCCGCTGACCAACCAGATGGTGCCGCTTTCGGCCCTGGCGCATGTCGCGCCACCCAGTACCGGCCCGCTGTCGATCAGCCACGACGGCCTGTTCCCGGCCGCCAACCTGTCGTTCAACCTGGCCCCCGGCGTGGCCTTGGGCGATGCGGTGACGATCCTCGAACGCACCCAGCGCGAACTGGGCATGCCCGACTCGATCAGTGGCAATTTCCAGGGCGCGGCCCAGGCCTTCCAGAGTTCGCTGGCAAGCCAACCCTGGCTGATTCTCGCCGCGCTGGTGGCGGTGTACATCATCCTCGGCGTGCTCTACGAGAGCTTCGTCCATCCCCTGACCATCATCTCCACCCTGCCCTCGGCCGGGCTCGGGGCGTTGATACTGCTCTGGGCCATGGGCCAGGATTTCAGCATCATGGGCCTGATCGGCGTGGTGCTGCTGATCGGTATCGTCAAGAAGAACGGCATCCTGCTCATCGACTTCGCCCTCGAAGCCCAGCGCCACCAGGGCATGACACCCGAGCAGGCGATACACCAGGCGTGCCTGACGCGCTTCCGGCCGATCATCATGACCACCCTCGCCGCCTTGCTCGGCGCGGTGCCGCTGATGCTCGGCTTTGGCGCCGGCGCCGAGCTGCGCCAACCACTGGGCATCGCCGTGGTCGGCGGTTTGCTGGTGAGCCAGGCGCTGACACTGTTTACCACCCCGGTCATATACTTGGCCCTGGAGCGCCTGTTCCATCGCCGCCAGGACGCCCGTGCGGCGGCGCCAAGTGCCAGCTAGGACAAGACCATGCGTGTGCTGATCATCGAAGACGAAGAAAAAACCGCCGACTACTTGCACCGCGGCCTGACCGAGCAGGGCTTTACCGTCGACCTTGCGCGCGATGGCATCGACGGCTTGCACCTGGCCCTTGAAGGCGACTACGCAGTGATCGTGCTCGACGTGATGCTGCCGGGCCTGGACGGCTACGGCGTACTGCGCGCACTAAGGGCGCGCAAGCAGACGCCGGTGATCATGCTCACCGCCCGCGAGCGCGTCGAAGATCGCATCCATGGCCTGCGCGAAGGCGCAGACGATTACCTGGGCAAGCCGTTCTCGTTCCTTGAACTGGTCGCCCGGCTGCAGGCCTTGACGCGCCGCAGCAGCACCCACGAACCATTGCAGATCCAGGTCGGCGACCTGTGGATCGACCTGATGGCGCGCAAGGCCAGCCGCGCCGGCCAGCGCCTGGAACTCACCGCCAAGGAATTCTCGCTGCTCAGTGTGCTGGCCCGACGCCAGGGCGAAATCCTCTCCAAGACCGCCATCGCCGAGCTGGTCTGGGACATCAACTTCGACAGCGACGCCAATGTCGTCGAGGTGGCGATCAAGCGCCTGCGCGCCAAGCTCGACGGGCCGTTCGACAACAAACTGCTGCACACCATCCGAGGCATGGGCTATGTCCTGGAAAACCGCGCCGCTTAACTCCATCGCCCTGCGCCTGTCGGCACTGTTCATCCTGGTGGCGCTCGGGGTGTTCGTGCTGATCGGCTCGGCGCTGTACCGCCAGGTCGACCGCAGCCTGGACCTGCTGCCGGCCGCCGAACTGGATGCGCGTTTCAGCGTGCTCGAATCCACCCTCAACCGCTTCGGCACACCTGAGCACTGGGCCAAGATCAACAACAAGCTCAACCTGCTCAGCGAGGAGGACAAGCGCATCCGCTTCTGGGTGGTCAGCAGCAACCCGGCCTACGAATATGGCCGCCCCAGCGAACTGGTCCGTGCCTTTGCCGAAGGCCCGCCGGGGATGCGCGAGCTGCACCTGCCCGAACGCCCTTACCCGTACAAGGTGCTGGTCAGCGAACTCCCGGCCCTGGGCGAGCGCCCGGCGCTGCGATTTCTGATCGGCATCGACACCGAGACGTTCTGGCAGGCCCAGCACAGCCTGCTGGTGGCCATCGTCGGCCTGGCAGTGCTCGGTGTGCTGCTGGCTTCGGTGCTGGGTTACTGGGTGGCGCGCATCGGCCTGCGACCGCTGCTGGCGTTGTCGGTCGAGGCCCAGGCACTGGCACCGCCGCGCCTGGATGGCCGCTTGCAGACGCACAACCTGGCACCGGAACTGGCGCAGTTCGCCGGTGCCTTCAATGCTGCGCTGGACCGGGTCAGCCAGGCCTATTCGCGGCTGGAAGCGTTCAACGCCGACGTTGCCCATGAACTGCGCTCGCCGCTGACCAACCTGATCGGCCAGACCCAGGTCGCCCTCACCCGCGGGCGCAGCGCCGAGCATTACTTCGAAGTGCTGCAATCGAACCTGGAAGAGCTGGAGCGCCTGCGCAGCATCATCAACGACATGCTGTTCCTCGCCAGCGCCGACCAGGGCAGCAAGGCCACCGCCCTGACCCAAGCCTCGCTGGCCGAGGAAGTGGCCACCACCCTCGATTACCTCGACTACATCCTCGAAGACGCCCAGGTCAGCGTCACCGTCAGCGGCGACGCCTATGCGCCCATCGAAAAGGCCCAGCTGCGCCGGGCGTTGATCAACCTGTTGAACAACGCAGTGCAGCACACGGCGCCGCACCAGGTCATTCGCGTGCATATCGAGGCTGGGGCGGAACAGGTCTGCATTGCCGTGAGCAACCCAGGGCCGGCCATCGACGATGCGCACCTGCCTTTGCTGTTCGAGCGGTTTTACCGGGTGGATGCGGCGCGCAGCAACAGTGGCGGTGGCAACCATGGATTGGGGTTGGCGATCGTCAAGGCGATTGCGTTGATGCATGGCGGGGAGGTGTTCGTGCGCAGCGGTGACGGCGCCAACACCTTTGGCATGCTCCTGCCGATCCTGAAGCCTGCGCGACCAGTGTAGGAGCGGCCTTGTGTCGCGAAAGGGCTGCGAAGCGGCCCCAGATTTTCTGCTATGGCGTAGATTGCTGGGGCTGCTTCGCAGCCCTTTCGCGACACAAGGCCGCTCCTACAAAAAACGCGCAAGCTGTCTAGTACGGTGGTTTGCGGCCAAAGTCCTATTGCCTTTTTCGCCATCATTACCTTTTGCGCAACAGTGCTTATCGCCAATGACGCTGTTTCCGCAGCACTTTAAGGACTAACTTTACCCCCGTCCTCATAGCACTTGCCCCGCAAGAAGGTAGTTTCAAACATGTCCAACAGTATGGGTATTGCCAGCGTTTTCGTTCTGTCTTCCCTGTTGTTGTCGCCCCTGGCCATGGCCGAAGAATCCCCGGCTTTCGTTGCTCGCACTGCAGAACTTGCCGCTGTTCACCAAGACTCCCGCGAAGCCCTGGCACACAAGGCCGACGCCGGAAAAGACGCAGAACAGACAGCTGCTAAAGTTTCCAGCGACGCCAATGCCGATAGCTGATCGCGCGTCGCACCCGCTCCCGTTTTCCCTTGGCTACGCCATGGGCACCGTTGGTGCCGATATGTTAGCCTTTTAAAGCCGCTGCCGATCAGCGGCTTTTTTTATGTGCGCTAACTCTCAGCCCCGCTGTAACGTACCCCTATAAAAAGATGCACATTCAAAAATAAAAACTGCCCCACCGCCAGACCAAAGGAGCTAGTACCGGTGCCTTCCGCGTTTCGCTTTACCCCGCTGTTCATTGCGTTGACTGCAACGATCCCTTTCGCCGCCCAGGCAGATGAAGACAAGGCTGATGGCTTCATCCAAGGTTCGTCCTTCAACCTGCATTTTCGTAATGCCTACTTCAACCGCGACAACCACAACGCCGACGTGCGCGACACCCGCGAGTGGGGCCAGGGCGCGGTAGCGCGTTTCGAATCCGGTTACACCCCGGGCGTGGTCGGCTTCGGCCTCGACGCCCATGCCATGCTGGGCCTGAAGCTCGACGGCGGTGGCGGCCATGCCGGCACCAGCATCCTGCCCGAGCACATCAAGGACAACGGTGAACTGGGCGCTGCCCCGCACTCGTTCTCCACCGCCGGTGCAGCGGTCAAGCTCAAGGCATTCGACACCGAGCTGAAAGCCGGTGACCTGTTCATCACCAACCCGGTGATCGCGGGCGGTGAAACCCGCATGCTGCCGCAGACCTTCCGCGGCGTGAGCCTGACCAACCACAGCATCGATGGCCTGCTGCTCGAAGGCGGCCAGGTCAGCTTCACCCACCCGTACAACCAGAGCGGCCACCGTCGTATCGACACCTATTACGGCGCCCTGGACGAACACGACAAGAGCAAACACCTGAACTGGGCGGGCGCGTCGTGGAGCGGTACCGAGAACATCACCACCAACCTGTACGCGGCCGAGCTGAAGGATATCTGGAACCAGTACTACGCCGACTTCGACTACACCTACGTGGTCAACGACCTGGTCAGCCTCAACCCAGGCGTGCACTTCTATCACACCCAGGACACCGGCCAGGCGCTGCTGGGCAAGATCGACAACAACACCTACAGCGTGCACTTCACGGTCAACGCCGGTTACCACAGCGTCACTGCCGCCTACCAGCGGGTCAACGGCAACACGCCGTTCGACTACATCAACCTGGGCGACAGCGTGTACCTGGACAACTCGCGCATGTATTCGGACTTCAACGCCCCTAACGAGCGGTCGTGGAAGCTGCAGTACGACTACAATTTCGCCGGTATCGGCATCCCGGGCCTGAGCACTTCGCTGTCGTACTCGCGCGGTGAGGCAGACCTGACCAAGGCCACCCAGGACACCAGCCACTACGACTACTACCGCGCCGATGGCAAGAACGCCATGCACTGGGAGCGGGACCTGGATGTGAAGTATGTGTTCCAGGAAGGCGACCTGAAGGATCTGGCGGTGCAGCTGCGCTACGCCACCCACCGGGGTAGCCAGGGCTATGCATCGATCGACAGCAACAGCGACAACGATGAACTGCGGGTGATCGTCGATTACCCACTGAACATTTTCTGATCTGAGGCCGCTGGCGAGGGCTTTGCCCTCGTTTCGCGACACAAGGCCGCTCCTACAGGGGCCTGGTGTCGCGATTAGGCTCAAAGCTGCCCCACAAGCATTTCCGTCGGACAAATCTTGTCCGACAATCCACGCTTCCCTAGAATGTCGCCCGCCGCAAATGGCCCTGCCTCAGCAGTAGCGCGCATGCCCACTCGATCACCGCGTTTCGCTTTCTACAGGTCGCACCCCGAGCTGATCCTCAACCTGGGCAGTTGCCTTGCCGTGCTCGCCATCGTGGCCATCGTCGGCTACTTGCTGGCTCGCGAGCGCGATAACGTCGAGCAATCGGCGATACGCTCCTCCAGCAACATCGTGCAGTTGATCGAAAGCGATATCCTGCGCAACGTCGAACTCTACGATCAGTCCCTGCGCGGACTGATCTGGGCCGTGCGACACCCGGAGCTATTGAAGGTTGCCCCCGAACTGCGCCAGCAGATCCTGTTCAATCAGACCTTCGCCGCCCCGGTGCGAGGTGACATCCTCTGGCTGAATGCCAAAGGCGATGTGGTAGGTGACTCGATCAGCATCAAACCACGCCAGGCCAACTTCGCCGACACACCGGCGTTCCAGGCTCATCGCGACAACCCGCGCCTCGGCCTGTTCATCAGCCCGCCCTTCAAGGCAAGGCTGGGCGACCTCGACTGGTGCATCAGTTTCAGCCGGCGCATCTCTGCGGATGACGGTTCCTTTGCAGGGTTGGCCGCAGGCGCGTTGCGCCTGTCCTATTTCAATCAGCTGTTCCAACGCCTGGACATCGGTGATGAGAGCAGCATCAACCTGCTCAATACCGACGGCCAGTTGCTCGCCCGCCAGCCAACCCGGGACAAGGACCCGCTGATTGGCACCAACTTCGGCGACCGGCCCAACTTCAAACGCATCCTGGGCGAACGCAGCGGCAGCTTCACCGCCAGGTCCAGCATATATGGCACCCAGCGCATCTATACCTTCGCCCGGGTTGCCGACCTTCCCCTGATCGTGCTGGTGGTGCATTCGGCCGAGGAAGTGTTCCAGTCGTGGCGACGTACCGCCATCGTCGTCGGCGTCGCAACCGGGGTTTTGTGTATCGGGATTCTCTGGCTGACCCTGCTGCTGGGGCGCGAATTGCGCCGTCGGCACGAGGCCGAACTAGGCCTGGCGACCCTTGCCGCCACGGACAGCCTGACCGGGCTGGCCAACCGTCGCCGGCTGGATCAAGTGCTGCGGCAGGAATGGTCACGTGCCGTGCGCAACCGCAAACCGTTGGCACTGCTGATGGTGGATATCGATCATTTCAAGGCATTCAACCAGCGGCACGGCCACGCCGGAGGCGACCACGCGTTGCGCGAGGTGGCCCATACGCTGCAACAGTGCATCCGCCGACCTGCTGACCTGGCAGCACGTTACGGCGGAGAGGAATTCCAGGTGGTCTTGCCTGAAACCGCACTGAGCGGCGCATTGCTGCTGGCTGAAAGCATCCGCGCGCGCGTGCAAGGGTTAGCGCCATTCGGCGACGACGAGCGCTCGGTTACCGTCAGCATTGGGGTCAGTGTCTTCACCCCAGGCACCCAGCAGGACCTGGCGCAGGTGCTGGGTGCTGCGGATGAAGCCCTCTACCGGGCCAAGGCCAATGGCCGTAACCGCGTAGAGGGGCCACTCGATTAGGAGCGTGCGCGGGCCGCGTTACGCAGCGCCTTCACCTGGTCATGGTTGCGCTGTACGCCCTGCAGTTGCTTTTCCACCAGCGCGTAGCTCTGATCGCTGGCCTGGCGGCCCAGCTTGACCAGTTTCTCACGGGCTTCCTTGTAGGCCTTGAGGGCATGGTCTTCGCCGCGCTCGACTTCATTGAGCACCGCTTCCTCATCCTTGCCGGTGACCATCGACTTGAGATTGACCCAGCCACGGTGCAGATCACCGCTGATGCTGGTGGAGGTTTCCGGGTCACCGCCCAGGCGGCGCACTTCGCTCTGCAGCTCGGCTGCTGCATTGGCGCACTCACCGGCACGCTGGACGAAGAACGCCTTGAGTTCGGGGTTCTTCACATCATCGGCCGAGGCCTTGAAGCCCTTTTCGCCATCCTTGCTGTACTCGATCAGGTCGTTGAGCACGTCGATCACGTCTTTGTTGGGGTTGCTCATGGCACAAACTCCTTGGCAGGTGATAGTCACCATTACCAGAGCAGCCTTCATGCCAAGCTAAGCAATGCAATTAAATCGTTTTAAATCAGTAACTTAAAAAATAGATAACCGAACAGCGAAACGGCGTTATGCATGATTGCCGCTTGGGTAGTCGTGCAGATTGCAGTATGGTCGCCGCACATTCACAGCCAGGCTTCGTCGATGAAACCGGAAATGCTCGAACTGCTGGTTACCCGCAGCATGCCTTTTGGCAAATACCAGGGACGGATTATTGCCGACCTGCCAGGGGATTACTTGGCCTGGTTCGCACGCAAAGGGTTTCCTGCAGGGGAACTGGGTGGGTTACTGGCCTTGATGCACGAGGTCGACCACAACGGCCTGGCCGATCTGCTGGTGCCGTTGCGGCAGAAGCATTGCCGGTAGCCTGTGCTGGCCCCTTCGCGGGCATGCCCGCTCCCACAGGAATTCTACTGATCCGTGGATCATGCGATCCCTGTGGGAGCGGGCGTGCCCGCGAAGAGGCCGGCACTGCCAACAGAATGCTCTAGCCTTTCACCGGCGCCACAGCCAACTCCGCCCGCTCGCTCTTCTTGATCACTGCATACACCACTGCCGTCACCAGGCTCCCCGCCACAATCGCCAGCAGATACAAAAGCGCATGGTTGATCGCATTGGGGATCAGCAACACGAACAGCCCGCCGTGGGGCGCCATCAGCTTGCAGCCGAAGTACATCGACAGCGCGCCGGTCAATGCACCACCGGCAATGCTCGCCGGGATCACCCGCAGCGGGTCCTTGGCGGCGAACGGGATCGCACCTTCGGAGATGAAGCACAGCCCGAGCGCCAGCGCCGCTTTGCCCGCCTCGCGCTCGCTCTGGGCGAACTTGCGGCGGGCGAGGAAGGTGGCGATGCCCAGGCCGATCGGCGGGACCATGCCGGCGGCCATGGTCGCCGCCATCGGCGCATAGCTCGAAGAGGCCAGCAGCCCCACCGAGAAGGCATAGGCGGCCTTGTTGATCGGCCCACCGAGGTCCACGCACATCATGCCACCCAGCAGCAACCCGAGCAGGATGGCGTTGGTGGTGCCCATGCTGTCGAGGAAGTGCGTCAACCCTTCGAGCATCGCCGCCACTGGCTGGCCGACCACATAGATCATCACCAGGCCAGTGAACAGGCTGGCCAGCAGCGGGATGATCAGGATCGGCTTGAGTGCCTCCAGGCTGCTCGGCAGGCGCGCCCAGCGGGCGATGGCCTTGGCGCTGTAGCCGGCGAGAAAGCCGGCAACGATGCCGCCAATGAAACCGGCACCCAAGGTGCTGGCCAGCAGCCCGCCGATCATGCCCGGCGCCAGGCCCGGGCGGTCGGCGATGGACCAGGCGATGTATCCCGCAAGCAGCGGCACCATCAACTTGAATGCCGCCTCGCCTCCGATCTGCATCAGCGCGGCCGGCAGGGTGCCCGGCTGCTTGTAGGCCTCGATGCCGAACACGAATGACAGGGCAATCAGCAAGCCACCCGCCACCACCATCGGCAGCATGAACGAGACACCGGTGAGCAAATGCTTGTAGACGCCGTTTTTCTCAGCCTGGGCCGGGGCCGCTGCTGCTGCATCCCCAACACTTTCAACCTTGGCTTCTACCAAGGCCTTTTCCAGGGTCGCATGCGCCTGCTTGAGAGCGATACCGGTGCCGCAACGGTAGATACGCTTGCCTGCGAAGCGTGCCGTCGGCACCTCGATGTCCGCCGCCAGCAGCACCACATCGGCCTGCGCGATGGCCTGGGCCGACAGCGGGTTGCGCGCACCGACCGAGCCTTGGGTCTCGACAGCAAGCTGGTAACCACGTTGTTGCGCGGCCTGTTGCAAGGCTTCGGCAGCCATGAAGGTATGGGCGACGCCGGTCGGGCAGGCGGTCACCGCAACAATCCGTACAGCCGCTGAAGGGGCGACGCTAACCGGTTGCGCGGCCAGCACCGCGGCCTTGCCTGCCGCCTCCTCGAGAAAGCCCTCGCGGTCGGCCAGGGCCTGGGCCGGGGTACTCTGGTATACGCGCTTGCCGGTGAAACGCGCGAGGTCGACCGGGCCGGTGCTGACCACCAGCACCCAATCGGCCTCGGCGATCTGCGCAGGCGTCAGTTGGCGTTCAGGATGTTCGGCATCCTGCACTTCGACACTGGTGCTCCAGCCGCGGCGTTGGGCGGCAGCCGCCAGCAGGCGAGCACTGAGCACGCTGGACACCTGCCCATTGGGGCAGGCGGTGACGATGGCGATGTTCATCGGCAACCCTCTTGTTGTTCTGTCAGTTGCACGGCGGCTTCAAGGCGCACCAGCTGCTCGTGGTCGCAGATGCCGAAGCCGACCTGGGTCACCGCCTGTGCGGCGATGGCGGTGGCGCGGCGCAAGGTCTGCTGCGGGCTTTCCGCCGCCAGCAGGCCATGGACCATGCCCGCGACCAGCGAATCTCCCGCGCCCACGGTACTGGCTACCCGCACCTGCGGCGGCCGCGCCTGCAGCGCTTGGCCAGCGGTGAACCAGCTCACTCCCTGCTCGCCCGCCGACACCACCACATGCTCGACACCGCTGGCCAGCAGTTGCTGGGCCGCGGCACGTTGCTCGGCGGCGGTTTGCACGGCCAGACCGAGCACTTCGCCCAACTCTTCGGTATTGGGTTTGACCAGCCAGGGGGCACTCTGCAGGCCAGCACGCAATGCCTCGCCACTGCTGTCGAGCGCCACCTTCAGCCCTTGCTGCCGCAGTTGTTCAAGCAGCTGGCGGAACCACTCGGGGCTGATCCCGCGCGGCAGGCTGCCGGCGACCACCACCGCGTCGTGCCCGGGCGCTACCTGCTGCAAGCGGCGCAACAACTCGGCGCGGTCGGCATCGTCGACATCCGGCCCCTGGCCATTGATGTCGGTGACCCGGCCATCGGCTTCGACCAGCTTGAGGTTGCTGCGGGTTTCACCGCCCACCCGCACGAAGCAGTCGGCAAACCCGCGCCGGGCGATCAGCGCTTCGAACGGTTGCAGGTTGTCGCGGCCCAGAAAGCCCCCGACGGTAACGCTGTGGCCCAGATCAGCCAGCACCTGGGCCACGTTCAGGCCTTTGCCTGCAGCGTGGCTTTGCTGGGCCTGGGCACGGTTGACATGGCCTGGGCGCAAGGCGTCGAGGCTGACGGTAATGTCCAGCGCCGGGTTCAGGGTCAGGGTGAGAATCTTGGCCATCAGTAACGCTCCACCAGCGCGCGAACCGCCGCAGCGCTGTCCTGTTGCAAGGCCTCGCGCGCCAGGGCGCGGGCCGTTTGGTGATCCACCTGGCGCACCAGGGCTTTGACTTCGGCGATGCTGCGGGCAGCCACGCTCAGCTCGTCGACATCCAGGCCCAGCAGCACGGCAACCGCTTGCGGGTCGGCAGCCAGTTCGCCGCAGACGCCCACCCACTTGCCTTCGGCGTGGGCGGCACGCACGGTCATGTCGATCAGGCTCAGCACCGCCGGGTGCAGGCCGTCGGCCTGGGCAGAAAGGCTCGGATGGCCACGGTCGATAGCCAGGGTGTACTGGGTCAGGTCGTTGGTACCGATACTGAAAAAGTCCACTTCACGGGCCAGCTGCGGCGCCAGCAAGGCGGCGGACGGTACCTCGACCATGATCCCGACCTGCAGGTCGGCGACCGGGATTTCCAGGCGCAGGCGCTCGACCATCGCACGCGCTTCGCGCCATTCGTGGATCTGCCCGACCATGGGGAACATGATGCGCAAGGGACGCTGATCGGCGGCGCGCAGCAAGGCGCGCAGCTGGTCTTCCATGATCTGCGGGCGTTGCAAAGTCAGGCGCACGCCGCGCACGCCGAGGAACGGGTTTTCCTCGGCATCGATCGGCCAGTACGGCAATGGCTTGTCGCCCCCCACATCGAGCGTGCGCACGACCAGTGGCCGGCCGCCGAGGCCATCGAGCACGCGGCGGTATTCCGCTTCCTGGGTAGCCACGTCGGGGGCCTGCGAATGGGCCATGAAGATCAGCTCGGTACGCAGCAGGCCAACGCCTTCGGCGCCTTGGTCCACCACCTTGTCGATGCCACTGCTCTCGCCGATATTGGCGAACACTTCGACGGCATGGCCATCGCGGGTTACCGCCGGCTGATGGCGTTGGGCCCAGGCGGCTTGCAAGCGTTGTTCGCGCAGGTCACGCTCGGCCAGGGCGCGCTGCAGCTGGTCGGCGGGCGAGGCGATGCTGACCCTGCCACGCTGGCCGTCGAGCAACAACGGCGTGCCGGACGCGAGCAGCAGGATCGCCGGGCCCGCGCCGACCACCGCCGGGATACCCAGGGCACGGGCCACGATCGCGCTGTGCGCGGTGGCGCCGCCGTAGGCGGTAACGATGCCAGCGACACGGGCCGGGTCCAGGCGGGCGACATCGGATGGGCCAACCTCGCCCATCACCAGCACATAGGGTTGCTCAGGCTCGGCCTGGGCCTGCACGCCGCACAGCTGGGCCAGCACCCGGCGGCCAATGTCGCGCAGGTCGGCAGCACGCTCGGCCAGCAGGGCATCGTGCAGCGCTTCCTGCTGACGCGCTGCCGCTTCGATCACCGCCATCCAGGCGGCGGCCGCACTCTCGCCCTGTGCCAGGCGAGCGTCGACATCGTCGCTCAGGGCCGGGTCGGCGAGCATTTCCTGATGGGTGACGAATATCTCGCCAATCGACGGGTCGCTGCGCTGCACCAGCGCCTGCAACTCGCCGTTCACGGCCTCCAGTGCATCGCGGAGTTTCAAGCGCTCCTGGGCGGGCGACTCGCCACGCAGTGGGTAGTCGATATCCCGTTCGACGCAGACATGCGCCGGCCCGCTGGCAATCCCGGGGGATGCACTGACCCCCTGGACGCAGCTGCCGGCAGCAGGCGCCTGAAGCGGTGCGGCCGCATTGGCGACGACTGGGCTGGGGGTTGGCAGCAGCGGCTCAACCGCTTCGCCCAGGCCCTGTTCGATCGCGGCCAGCAGCACTGGCAAGGCATCCGCGGCGATCGACGGTTCAGCGGTCAACTCCAGTTCCTGACCGCGGCGGGCGCCGAGGCTGAGCAGTTTGCTCAGGCTCTTGATCGACACCGCCGGCTGCGCGCTGTCGAGCACACGCACACGGATATCGCCTTCGAAGCCCTTGGCCAGTTGCGCCAACACCTTCGCCGGGCGAGCGTGCAGCCCATGCGGGTTGGCCAGCACGATCCGCACACTGGGCCAGTCAGCCGGAGCCTCGCCGCCCAGCACCTCCAGTACGGCGCGGCTGCTGGTGGCCTGGTAGAGGGTTTGCCCACGGCCTTCGATCAGCACTTCGCATAGGCGCTCAAGCAGCGCCTGATGGGCCGCGCCGAGGCTGGCCAGGCAGAACAGGCCATTGAGCGGCTGGTCGCGATAACGCAGGGGCTGCTGCGGGGTGATGAAGGCAAGGCCCGGTTGACGCACCTGGCGCTCGCTGTGCAGCCACCACAAGCCCTCACCCAGTGGCAGGGGGTCGGCCTGTTGCAGCACGGCAGCGAAGCCGCTGTCGACACAACCGGCGCGCTGCAGCAGACGCGCACCGCGCCAGGCCAGCTCGTCGAAATCTTCGGCCGGCAGGTTCAGGCCGACCAGCTGCGCATCCAGCGCCAGTTCCTGCGGCGCACCTTGCAACAGTTTGAGCAACGCCTCGGCAGAGCTGGCCCGGCGCAGCGCCTCGGCCAGGTCGGTTTCACCGAGGGCACGGGTCAACAGCTGCAGCAGGCGCAGATGCTCGTCGGAACGGGCGGCAATGCCGATGGCCAGGTAGACGATCTGGCCATCCCCCCAGTCCACACCTTCAGGGAACTGCAGCAGGCGCACGCCGGTGGCGAACACCAGCTCGCGCGTTTGCGGGGTGCCGTGCGGGATGGCGATGCCCTGGCCAAGAAACGTCGAGCCTTGCGCTTCGCGCGCCTGCAGGCCGTCGAGATAACCGTCGGCAACCAGGCCGTCGGCAACCAGCTGCTCCGCCAGCAGGCGCAGCGCCGCTGACTTGTCGGCGGCCTTCTGGCCCATGGCTATCTGCTCTTTGGCGAGCTCGAGCATGACCTTCTCCTTTTGCAGCCCCGGCTTGGTTTTGATGCCGGGTACTGAGGTATTGTTGTGATATTCACGGAATCAGCCAGTTCGACGGCCTTGCAAGGCCGACAGTCGAGGCAGAAAAATCAATAGCTGAAACGTTTAATCTGACCAAGCGGCCACGTTACTCGATAATCTTCCGAGGAAAAAGCCCCATCCTGTCGGACAATTGCGACAATGGTCGTCTGCGCGTGGCGGCCAACCCGGGTCAAACTACCCGGTCCTGGTTCCGTAGCCAGTCCCGGTAATAACAAGGAAAATTCGGTGAAACTCAGCGATATCGCCCGTCTGGCCGGTGTGTCAGTGACCACTGCCAGTTATGTCATCAATGGCAAGGCCGAACAGCAGCGCATCAGCAACAGCACTGTCGAGCGGGTGCGTGCGGTGGTCGAGGCCCATGGCTTCACGCCCAACCCGCAAGCAGCCGGCCTGCGCAGCCGCCACACCCGTACCCTGGGCTTCATTCTCCCGGATCTGGAGAACCCCAGCTATGCCCGCATCGCCAAACAGTTGGAACAAGGCGCCCGCGCCCGGGGCTACCAGCTGCTGATCGCCAGCAGCGACGACCAGCCCGACAGCGAGCGCCAGCTGCAGCAGCTGTTCCGCGCCCGCCGTTGCGATGCCCTGTTCGTCGCCAGCTGCCTGCCGCCAGAGGACGACAGCTACCGTGAGCTGCAGGACAAAGGCCTGCCAGTGATCGCCATCGACCGGCGCCTGGACCCGGCGCACTTCTGCTCGGTGATCAGCGACGACCGCGATGCCAGCCGCCAACTGGCCGACAGCCTGCTGGCCACCGCGCCGAAAAGCATTGCACTGATCGGTGCCCGCCCTGAGCTGTCGGTCAGCCAGGCCCGCGCCGGTGGTTTCGACGAAGCGATGCAAGGGTTTGCCGGGGTGATCCGCCGCTATCAGGGCGAGGGGTTCAGCCGTGAATGCGGCCAACGCCTGATGCAGCAGCTGATCGACGAGCATGGCGGCCTTCCGGACGCCCTGGTAACGACCTCGTATGTGCTGCTGCAAGGGGTGTTCGACACCTTGCAGACGCGCCCGGCCGATTCGCGCCAGCTGCACCTGGGCACTTTCGGCGACAACCAGTTGCTCGACTTCCTGCCGCTGCCGGTCAACGCCATGGCCCAGCAGCACGGCCTGATCGCCGCCACCGCACTGGAGCTGGCCCTGGCCGCCATCGAGGAAAAGCGCTACGAGCCAGGCGTGCACGCCATTGGCCGAACCTTCAAGCAACGCATCAGCGCGGCCTGACCATGCGCCTGATCGACACCCACACCCACCTGGACTTCCCCGACTTCGACGCCGACCGCCCGCGCCTGCTGGCCAATGCGGCGGCGCGCGGGGTGGAGCGCATGGTGGTGTTGGGGGTGTACCAGGCGAATTTCCAGCGGGTGTGGGACCTGGCCTGTGCCGAAGACGGCGTGCATGCGGCCCTGGGGTTGCACCCGGTCTACCTGGAGCAGCACCGGCCGGAGCACCTGACGCAACTGCGCGAGTGGCTGCAGCGCCTGCATGGCGACCCACGGCTGTGCGCGGTTGGCGAGTTCGGCCTGGACTACTACCTCGAAGCGTTGGACAAGCAACGCCAACAGGCGCTGTTCGAAGCCCAGCTGCAGATGGCCTGCGACTTCGCACTGCCTGCCCTGCTGCATGTGCGCCGCAGCCATGCCCAGGTGATCGCCACGCTCAAGCGCTACAAGCCGGCGCGTGCAGGGGTGATCCATGCCTTTGCCGGCAGTTACGAAGAGGCGCGCGAGTACATCAAGCTGGGCTTCCGGCTTGGCCTGGGCGGCGCAGCGACCTGGCCGCAGGCGTTGCGTCTGCACAGGACCCTGCCGCGCCTGCCGCTGGACAGCATCGTGCTGGAGACCGATTCGCCCGACATGGCCCCGGCGATGTTTGCCGGCCAGCGCAACAGCCCGGAGCATCTGCCCGAGATTGCCGAAGCGCTGGCCGAGCTTATGGGCATCGAGGCTGAGACACTGGCTGAGGTCAGCAGCAGGAATGCCTGTGAGCTTTTTGGCTGGTAGCACTGGCCTCTTCGCGGGTAAACCCGCTCCCACAGGTATTTCACTGAGCCTGGGTGTTGCGGGTCCCTGTGGGAGCGGGTTTACCCCCGAAGGGGCCAGAGCAGGCAACACATGAGTCGGCCCTAGACCCTGAAGGCCCCGATCAAACGCTTCAATTCCACTACCTGCGACGAAAGCACCCGGCTGGCATCCTCGGCCTGGCAAGCGCCTTGGGTCGTATCCTGCGACGCCCGGTTGATCGCGACGATGTTGCGGTCGATGTCATGGGCGACCGCCGTCTGCTGCTCCACCGCCGCGGCGATCTGTTGGTTCTGCTCGACAATGCCTCCCACTGCCCCAAGGATGTTGCCCAACGCCTGCTGGACCTGGCGTGCTTCATCCACAGTACCCGCAGCCATCTCATGGCTGCTGTGCATCGCCCGCACCGCCTGCTCCACGCCATCGCGCAGACGCTGAATCATCTGCGCGATCTGCGCGGTGGAGTCCTGGGTACGCCGGGCCAAGGTACGTACTTCATCGGCCACCACGGCAAATCCCCGGCCCTGCTCACCGGCCCGCGCCGCTTCGATGGCGGCGTTCAACGCCAGCAGGTTGGTCTGCTCGGCAATGCTGCGAATCACCTCCAGCACCTGGCCAATGGCCTGGCTGTCATCGGCCAGCCGATTGATTGCCAGCACGGTCTGGTCGATTTCCTCGGCGAGGCGACCGATGCTCTGTTGCTGGCTGGCCACCAAGGTACGGCCGCTGACGCTTTCCAGATTGACCTGCTGGGCGCCGTTGGCCGCCAGCGCGGCACTGCGCGCCACCTCTTGCGCGGTGGCGCTCATCTGGTTCATCGCCGTGGCCACCTGTTCGATCTGTTCACGCTGGCCACTGACCGCCTGATTGCTCCGCGCCGACACCGCCAGCACCTGCCCGGCCTGCTCTTCGACGGCCACCACGGTGCGCCCGACCTGGTCGATCAGGCTGCGGATACGCCGCACGGTTTCGCTGAAACCCTGGCCCAGTTCACCCAGTTCATCACGGCTGTGCGCCTGGAAGCTGACCGTCATGTCGCCCGCCGCCACTTTGTCCATGGCCCCCCCCAGGCGGCGCAGGGTTGCCCGGGTCGAGACATAAAAACCGCCGTACAAATACAGGATCAACACGAAAACACCGGCCAGGACCGCGCCCAGGGCAAGCATGCGCAAGCGTTGCTCGGCCAAGCGTTGCTGAAGCTGCGCCTGCAGATGCCCGAGTACGGCATCATTCAGGCGATACGTCTGTGTCATCAGCTCGCTGACCTGCTGATAGAACCCCGGCCATGAGGCATCGAGGGTCTGCGCCACGACCACTTGCTCTTCGAACAACGCCGCGGCCTGTCTGAGTGTCGCCTGGCTGGCTTGCGCTGCGACCTTTAAAGCCGCTGTAGCGCCGGGGTCCGTGGCCAGGGCGTCGTTCAGGCGCAGGGCATAATCTGCCGCAAGACGCTCCAGGCGTTGCAGCACATCTTCGAAACGGGCGCTGCCCGAGGAATCGATGAACCCCCTTCCCAGCGCAATGGCGCCCAGGGCCCTGCCCTCTCCGAGCGTCTGGGTAACCTGCGCCGTGGCGCCCCCGAGCAGTTCGCTCAACTGGCGTACCGAAGCCTGGCGGTCCTGGCTCAAGCCAGCCTGGCTGGCCACCTGCTTGCCCAGCAGCTGGCCCTGGGCCTGCAGCTTGTCGAACAGGGCCGCCTTGCTCTGCAACGAAGACTCTGACCGGGCGGCGACAAATGCCGCAGTCAACTCTTCGAGCTTGTCTGGCGGCACCGCCTCATCGCCTTGCAGCCTGTGCAGCTGTGCCTGGAGCTGGTCCTGCAGCGCTGCGATTTGCGTTTCTACATCCCCGGCCTGGCCCGACTGGCCGAGCACGGCATTGATCTGCAACAGGTTGCCCAGCGCTTCCAGGTCGGCGCGCAGGGACAGGCTGTCCGCCAGCGGGGCAATGCCCTGCAACTCGACGCGGGTGGCATGGAACTGATGGTAGGCATCGCGCACCAGATAAAAGCTGGTGGCCAGCATGGGCGGGAAGAACAGGACGCTGATGAGGCTGAACTTCTGGCCGAAGCTCAGCCGATTCATCAATGCGATGGCCGGGTAGAGCAGACGCTTCACGGGCACCTCCATGGATTCTTGTTGTTCTGCAGAGATAGCACTCGGCCACCTGTATAACGCAGATCGAATCGGAGGTTTGTAACTTAAGGTTAATCAACAGCTAGCAGCGCCCTCTTTGTAGGAGCGGCCTTGTGTCGCGAAAGGGCCGCAACGCGGCCCCTGCAATTTGTGCGTTGACGCTGAAAACCTGGGGCTGCTTTGCAGCCCTTTCGCGACACAAGGCCGCTCCTACACCAGCACTGTCCACAGGGCAAACCCTGCATACCACAACACCGCGCAGCGCAGCAGCAAGTCCCACAGGCTGTCCAGCCGCCCCAGGCCGCGTTGTGGGTCTTGTTCCCTGGGGTTGTCATCGGCAACGTCATCGGCGATGCGCCCGACCCTGGCCACCAGGTGCCCGGCGCTGATGTGCCAGTTGAGCAACTCGTGCAGCATCACCCGCATCACCGCAACGAAGTTGCCGACCAGCGCGAAGCTCAGGGTCAGCACGCGTACCGGCAGCCAGTCCATGATGTGCCGCAACTGTTCGGCGCGGGTCTTCAGCGCAGGCTGGCGGCTATGCTCGCCCGTCAACGCCAGCAGGCGGTAGGCCAGGGCCGCGCCTGGGCCAAGCACGAAGTACCAGAAGATCACCGCGAAAAAGCTCTGGTAGGCCTGCCACAACAGGTAACCCTGCACACGGACCAGCAAGCTGTGCGGCTCGTCGGCCGCCAGGCCCAGGTCACGTTCGGCCACATGCAGCGCGGCCTGGTCGTCGCCACGCCGCCAGGCATCGCGAAACGGCCCCAGGGAACCCTTGGCATCGCCACGCCCCAGGCTATAGATCAGCACCAGCAGGTGCACCGGCAGGGCCAGCAAGCCATAGGCCACAGGGTCCAGCACGTGCAGCAACAGCACCAGCAGCGCCACCGGTGCCAGCACCAGGATCGCCAGCGTCCACCCGGGATGCACCTTGCCGCTGCGCTCCAGGCGCACCAGCTCGCCCAGGAAGAACCCGTCCCGTTGCACCTGATGGCGCAGGGCAGAAAACTTCTCTATCCACAGCGCCAGTAACAGCACCAGAAAGCTCATGCGTCGTCCTCGTTGTCCTTCACCGCCTTGCGGTAACGCGCCCAGTCGAACGCCGGGCCGGGGTCGGTCTTGCGCACCGGAGCGATATCGCAGTGGCCCTGGATACGGTCAAGGTCGATCACCGGCCAGGCGGCCTGGATCTGCCGGGTCAGTTGCTTCAGCACCGCATATTGGGCATCTGTATAGGGCAGGTCGTCGGTACCTTCCAGCTCGATACCGATGGAAAAGTCGTTGCAGCCCTCACGCCCGTCGAAACTGGACACACCGGCATGCCAGGCGCGGTCGAGCAGCGACACGAACTGAGTCACCGCACCGTCGCGTTCGACGAACAGATGCGCCGACACTGTCAGGTGGCTGATGCTGGCAAAGTAAGGGTGTTCATCAGGATCCAGGCGGTTCTGGAAGAATTGCTGCACCTTGCCGCTACCGAAGCAGGCTGGCGGCAGGCTGATGTTGTGGATCACCAGCAGGGAAATCGCTTCACCCTCCGGGCGGGCATTGAAGTTCGGTGAAGGGCAGTGAGTGATTCCGATTCCGTGGAACCAGCCAGTGGCACGGTCCAATTGCATGGGGCAGATCCTGAAAAGCGCCGGTACAGAGCCGCAGTATGCCCTGCGCATGGGCCGCAGTGCATGTGAATGATTGTAATGCCGTCGGCTCAATTCACCTGTTGCTGACGCAGGCCTTCGAGTACGGTTTCCAGAGCCCGCTCGAACAGCAGGCCATCATCCAGCAACCGCGCCTCGCCTCGGCGCAGGGCTTGCGCCAGGCCGACCGTGTTCCATTCGCGCACCTTCATCCCGGTGCGGTTGGCGAAGACCAGCCGGTCGCTGCTGTCGATGCGCGCCACCAGCTTGCAGCGCAGCGGCTCGTCGTCATCGAGCATTTCCACCCAGGTACCGATCCGCAGGCGCTGCACCAGGCGCAGCTCTGGCGCTTGCTCATCGCGTTGAAGCAGCGGTGCGCAGACGGACTCCTCGGCGATGGCCAGCACGATGTCCTCGGCCACCAGCACTTCAGCCAGTTCACCACTGCCGGCTGGCTGGTCGGCCCCCGCGCAGGCACGCAAGTGCAGTTGCTCCAGTTGCAGGAAGAACTCGCGGGTGGCAGCCGAGTCCAGCGCCACGCTGGCCAAGCCGTCACGCAGGGCCTTGAGCAGGCCAGGCACTTGCTGCAACAACACCTGCGGCTGCTGATGCGGGGCGATGCTGGCAAGCAAGGTATCCATTGTCTCCAGCCCCTGCTGCCAGGCTGGGGACGCTTGGCCCTGCTTGAGCCAGGCCATCAACAGTACCTGGCTCCAGGCGTGCACCAGCATGTGCACCACCCCCTGCGGCAGGGTGCGCCCGCGCAGACGCTGGTTGAGCGCTTGCTGCACTTGCTGACGTGCCTGCAAGGCACGGGCGCGTCCTTCTTCAGCATCGCGTGTGCGCTGCTCGAGCAGCTCGTTGCGCCGGCGCTCGTCCTGGCTGAAGGCGAGGAAATCATCGAGCAGCTCGGCGAACAGCATGGTGTCTTCGGTGAAATCGTTGAGTAAGCGCTGGACGATGCGCTCCACGCGCAGATGCAAGCTGTCGCGCATGCCTTCGCTGCCCGTTTCCCAGCCGATCGCAGCAGCGGCGATTTCGTTGAGCAGGCGCCGCGCCGGGTGGCTGGCACGGCTGAACAGGCTTTTGTCCAGCAGCGCTACCTTGAGCAGCGGAATATGCAAGCGAACGATCAGTGCGCGCAGGCTCTGCGGCAGGTTGTCGTCGGCAGCGATGCAGGCGAACAGCAGGCCGACCAGGTTGATCGTGTCCTCGTCGGCGCAGGCGATGCGCCGGCGGGTGCCACTGCGCACGCTGACCCGCAGCAGCAGCTGTTCAAGCTGCTGGTCCAGGTCGAAGTCGTCATCGTCGGTCGTTGCCGGCACGTAGTGCTGCAGGTGCGAAAGCAGGCGCAGCAGGTCGGCAGTACTGATCGGCTGGGCTGCGGTGGCGGCTTGCAAGCGAGGAGCAACACGGCCTCTGCGGGGGGCCAGCAGCCCTTCCAGCGACCGCATGAAAGCCTGCCCGGCACTGTCAGCGCCCATCGCATCGGCCTCGAGGTTGGCCGACACGCGTCGTGTACCCAGGCGGCGGTCCTCGGCCCGCCGCCGCGGTGCCGCCTGCAGCTCGGGCATCACGCCCGCAGCGGCCAGCAACTGGTTGGCTTCTGCATAAAGCACGTCGACGTCACGCAGCACATAACGCTCGAACAGCTTCAGGAGAATCAGCTTGACCCGCAGGCCGACGCCCAAGTTGCGCCCGGCATCGAGGAAGTAACCACACAGTGCAGCAGGCCCGAACGGGTTCTGCTGTTCGTCGAAGCTGCGCAAGAGCAGGCATTGCAAACGCTGGCCCAATTGCTCGAGGGCGACGCCATCGCGCGACAGCACGCGGGCAACCATGCCATCGACAGCAGCGGTACGCTCCTTTTGCGCTTTGGTTTTCGCCGCCATCTGGCCCAGCGGGTCGAACTGGCCGATCCGGGCGAAGGTGTCGTAGAAGATGTCGAGAAAGCCGCGTTCGATGTGCTTGCGCTTCAGGCGCAGGTCGCGCATGGCCTCGAAGTAGAGGTTCTGGTCGAACCGGTCCACCGCCCGATCGGCCATTTCGAACAGCGTATCGTCGGCATTGTCGAACAGCGCCTGCAAGCCCTGACGCATTTGCAGCGCGGCCTTGTCACGCACCTGCAGGAGCAACACCGGGAGGCAAGGCAAAGGCGTGCGAGCGCCCCGATCGATGGCGGCCGAGAGGGGCACCACCTTGCCTTCTTTTTGCATCCCGGACTCCTTGCTGGGTGACGTAATCGATACGGCGAGAAATCGTCAAAGCTATGACGCCAAATGTTGGGCGCCATTATCGATAAAAATGCCGAAAGCTGCCAGCACTCTTCACTGGCCGATTAATGACCGCGGTTTCAGGCAAATGCTCACGCGGCCTGACCAAAGGTCGCCTGCACGGCAGTTGTACACGGCGCCGCCCCCCTGCCCTATAATCGCCGGCACCTAGCTTGTGGAGCCGACCATGCCGAACCTACGCCTTGCCGACCTGACCGCCGAGATCGAAGCCAATGTGCGCCGCGCACTGCTGGAAGACATCGGCAGTGGCGACATTACCGCGCAGCTGATCCCGGCCGAGCGCCTGGCCAAGGCCACCATCATCACCCGCGAAGACTGCGTGATCGCCGGCACCGCCTGGGTCGATGCCGTGTTCCGTCAGCTCGACCCGCGCGTGGCGGTGCACTGGCAGGTTGCCGATGGCGAGCGCGCCACCGCCAATCAGCCGCTGTTCCACCTCGAGGGCCCGGCACGTTCGCTGCTCAGCGGCGAGCGCAGCGCGCTGAACTTCCTGCAGCTGCTGTCGGGTGTGGCCACTCGCGCGCGCTTGCTCGCCGACCTGGTCGAAGGCACCCAGGTGCAGCTGCTCGACACCCGCAAGACCGTGCCGGGCCTGCGCCTGGCGCAGAAGTACGCGGTCACCTGCGGCGGTTGCCACAACCATCGCATCGGCCTGTACGATGCCTTCCTGATCAAGGAAAACCACATTGCCGCCAGCGGTGGCGTGGCCGAAGCCGTGGCCGCAGCGCACCGCATCGCCCCCGGCAAGCCGGTGGAAATCGAAGTGGAAAGCCTGGAGGAGCTGCGCCAGGCGCTGAATGCGGGCGCGGACATCATCATGCTCGACGAGCTGACTCTGGACGAGATGCGCGAAGCTGTGCGTATCACCGCGGGCAAGGCCAAGCTGGAAGCCAGTGGCGGGGTCAACGAAACCACCCTGCGGGTGATTGCCGAGACCGGCGTCGACTACATCTCGATTGGCGCCATGACCAAGGATGTGAAGGCCGTGGACTTGTCGATGCGACTGAGCCTGTGAGCGAATCGCAGCATGAAAAAACCGGCCAACTGGCCGGTTTTTTTGTGGGGGCGCTTTGCGCCCCTGGCGATATCAGCTTAGAACGAGGCGTTGGCCAGGCCGTCCAGGTAACGCTCGACGTCCAGTGCCGCCATGCAGCCTGCGCCGGCCGAGGTGATGGCCTGACGGTAAACGTGGTCGGCCACGTCGCCCGCAGCGAATACACCTTCGACGTTGGTGGCGGTGGCGTTGCCTTCACGGCCGCCGTTGACCACCAGGTAGCCGTCCTTGAGGGTCAGCTGGCCTTCGAACAGCGAGGTGTTCGGGGTGTGGCCAATGGCGATGAACACGCCGTCGACCTTGATTTCGTCGCTGCTGCCGTCGTTGTTCTTCAGGCGCGCACCGGTCACGCCCATGTTGTCACCCAGCACTTCATCCAGGGTGGCGTTGAGCTTGAGCTCGATCTTGCCTTCGGCGACACGGGCGTTGAGCTTGTCGACCAGGATCTTCTCGGCGCGGAAGGTTTCACGGCGGTGCACCAAGGTCACCTTGCTGGCGATGTTGGCCAGGTACAGGGCTTCTTCCACGGCAGTGTTGCCGCCGCCGACCACGGCGACCGGCTTGTTGCGGTAGAAGAAACCGTCGCAGGTGGCGCAGGCCGAAACGCCCTTGCCCATGAACGCTTCTTCCGACGGCAGGCCCAGGTAACGGGCGCTGGCGCCAGTGGCGATGATCAGCGCATCGCAGGTGTACTGGCCGCTGTCACCCACCAGGGTGAACGGCTTTTTGGCCAGGTCGACGGCATTGATGTGGTCGAAGACGATCTCGGTCTCGAAACGCTCGGCATGTTCCTGCATGCGCTGCATCAGGGCCGGGCCGGTCAGGCCATGGGGGTCACCCGGCCAGTTGTCGACTTCGGTGGTGGTGGTCAGCTGGCCACCCGCCTGCATGCCGGTGATCAGCAGTGGCTTGAGGTTGGCGCGGGCGGCGTAGACCGCAGCGCTGTAACCGGCAGGGCCGGAACCGAGGATGATGACGCGCGAATGACGTACTTCAGACATGTCGAACTCCTGTCGAGCGGACCACAAGGGCCGCCAGCTGGAAATTAAAAAGGACCCACGCAGCACTTGGGGAAGGCTACAACGCGCAGGCCCGGAAAGCGGAAAGTTGAGCGCACTGTAGCGAGGTGGCAGAGAGTAAGGAAATATCCTTCGACAATCCACCTCATAGGCATCCTCTATCTGGCAAATTCAGCTCGGCCAACGGCACTGCCCCATTTGTTACAGCCGGTTTCTTCATGTGCGCCTGCCTTTCGTCGGCGCAGCAAACTCGGTAAGGTCAGCGCGTTTTCCCTTCTCTGCGGAGTGTTCCGATGCAAGCCCATGTCCTCTCCGGCCCCCAGTACCTGCGCGAAGGCCTGAAACTGGTGCTGAGCCCCAACCTGCGGATGTTCGTGCTGCTGCCGCTGGCGATCAACCTGCTGCTGTTTGGCGGCCTGATCTACTTCGCCGGCCACGAGTTCAGCCTGTGGCTCGACGCCCTGATGCCGACCCTGCCAAGCTGGCTGAGCTTCCTTTCCTACATTCTATGGCCACTGTTCGTCGCCTTGCTGGTGTTGATGGTGTTCTTCACCTTCACCCTGGTGGCCAACGTGATCGCTGCGCCGTTCAATGGCTTTCTCGCGGAAAAGGTCGAAGTGGTGGTGCGCGGCCAGGACCCGTTTCCGGCGTTCAGCTGGGGTGAGCTGGTGGCCATGGTGCCACGCACCTTCGGCCGCGAGATGCGCAAGCTCGGCTACTTCCTGCCACGGGCCATTGGTCTGTTCATCCTGTCGCTGATCCCGGTGGTCAACGTGATCGCCGCACCGCTGTGGCTGGTGTTCGGCGTGTGGATGATGGCCATCCAGTACATCGACTACCCGGCGGACAACAACAAGACGAGCTGGCAGGACATGCTCGCCTGGCTGCGGCAGAAACGCTGGCAGTCGATGGGGTTTGGCGGGATTACCTACCTGGCGTTGCTCATTCCGGGGGTGAACGTGCTGATGATGCCGGCGGCAGTGGCGGGGGCTACGTTGTTCTGGGTGCGCGAGCGCAACTAATCGAGCGAGGGGCTGCCGACAGCCCCTTACACAGCGTTCTATTCAAATCAGAAGTTCGAAAACTGGGCATCACGACTTCCACATGCCCAGGGCCCATGAAATGCAGCCGTGTAAACAGGCCAGGCGGTATATAAATATGAAGATACATTCAAGCGCATGCTGAAAATGGATCCGAACGTCTGATCTAAAAACTTTCGACATAAGGCTCTGCTTGTTACTTCAATCAGCAGCCACTTTATTTAGGCGTTGATCCTGTCGGCGGTAGTGCGTAGTAGATATGTAACGCCTGCATCAGCTCTGTTCGAACTCCAATGTGCCCAAGGCCGCACCGTCGTGGCCTTCAAACCACTGGAGATCAAAGATGGAATTCACAGACGTCAAATCGAAAGACTTCATTGAACTTGCAGCAATCCCAGAACAAGATCAGGTCAAAAAAATCGCCGAGCAGCGAGTAAAGTGGCGGCTGCGTGAGGCTCTGCAAGCCAATGGCATTCATGAGCCAATCGAGAACTTGCACTGCGTCACCGTGCAAACCTACTGCGACACGCCCCACTACGACCTATCACTGGTGGACCGTCTGGTCGATGCAGTAGTGGATAATAAAGCCCCCATTATCGGCCCTGGCGAATGTATCTACACCAATCGTCTTGGGGCTTGGAAGGATGTTCGTGAGGACTTCGATCGGGCAGCTGTCCAAAACGCAGTCTCGACCGTCTACCAGCACATCAAGCAAACCGAACAGGCCGATTGACCTTCACCCTGAGCAAAGGGCCAGCCTGGGCCCTTTGCCCTCTTGAGCCGTTATCAGTGGCTCAGCTGGCTGGAAAACTGCCCCACCGCATCCACCACCTTCTTCGCCCCCTCCTGGATCTCGACGATCACCCCACCGGTATCCGCCGCCAACGCCAGCCCCTGTTCGGCCTGGCGCTTGCTGGTGTCGATGATGTCTACCGCCGCCTGGGCGAGCTGTTCGTTCTGCTGCACCACCTTGGCGATCTCTTCGGTCGCGCTGCTGGTGCGCGACGCCAGCTGACGCACTTCGTCGGCGACCACAGCGAAGCCACGGCCCTGCTCGCCGGCACGGGCGGCTTCGATGGCGGCGTTGAGCGCCAGCAGGTTGGTCTGCCCGGCGATGTCGCTGATGGTCTTGATGATGGCGCCAATCACCTTGGACTGCCGGTCCAGAGCCTGGATGCCGTCGGCTGCATCCTGCATGGAGCCTTCCAGCCCACGCATCACGTCGACGGTCTGAGTCACCACATCGGTGGCTTTGCGGGCGCTGTTGTCGGTTTCCAGGGAGGTGTTGTAGGCAATGTCGGCAGCCTGGGCTACGGCCAGCTCCTGATTGACCTGCTCGGTGATCACGGTGGCGAACTTGACCACCTTGTACAGCACGTCATGGGCATCGAAGATCGGGTTGTAGGAAGCCTCCAGCCAGATGGTGCGCCCATGGGCGTCGATCCGCTTGAAGCGATCGGCCACGTACTCGCCCCGGCGTAGCCTGTCCCAGAACGCCTGGTAAGCTGTCGAATTGACTTCAGCCGGCTCACAGAACATGCGGTGATGCTTGCCACGCACCTGCTCGAGGCTGTAGCCCACCGTCTGCAGGAAGCGGTCGTTGGCGGTCAACACCTCGCCGTCGAGGTTGAACTCGATCACCGCGGTGGAGCGCATCAGCGCCTTGATCAGGCTCTCGTGCTCACGCGAGGTCTCGATGGTGCGGGTCAGGTCGCTGGAGTGCATGGAAAAATGCCTGATCCGCCCGTCGACAGTCTTTACCGGCTGCAGGATGGAGCGCAGCCAGGCTTCTTCACCATTGCCGCGCAGCAGGCGGAACGCGCCATTGAGGTGCTCGCCACGGGTAATGGCGTTTTTCATGCGCTGGTAGAAGTCGAGCTTCTTCACGTGGGTCGGCACGATCTCTTCAATGTTGCGCCCAATCAATTGCTCGGCACGGTAGAGCATCTCGCTCTCGAAATTGCCGTTGACCTGCTCGATGCGCCCCTGGGGGTCGAGCTGCAGCACCAGCATCTCGCTGTCGAGGCTGCTTTTGACCTGCTCGACGGCCATCAGCTCTTCGCGCAGTTGCTGGATTTCTTTCTTGAGCTTGCTGTTGAACATCACCGCACTCCCGGAGCGCATCAGACCGATTCGGATGCATCTTCATCGGCTGCGCCGCGAGCGGCTTGAGCGCGCTGCAAAGAAATATTCACACACGACAAACAGCCGAAAATCGGCCGTCATCTGCGCGTCACAAGGCTGTCATGTGAGCGCAACGCAGCAGGCGGACACTTTTTCTCATGAATACACCTGCCCTACGCATTTGCCTTGTCAGCGAAACCTTCCCACCCGAAATCAACGGCGTGGCCAATACCCTTGGCCGCCTCAGCGAAGGTTTGCGACAGCGTGGCCACCAGGTAGAGATCGTGCGCCCACGGCAAGCCAACGAGGTACAGGCGGATGATGACCAGGGGCTATTGCTCTGCCGAGGCTGGGCATTGCCCGGATACCCCGGCCTGCAGTGGGGCGAAGTGTCGATGCACAAGCTGCTGCGCCGCTGGCGCCGGCAACGTCCGGACGTGCTGTACATCGCTACCGAAGGGCCATTGGGCCTCAGCGCCCTACGCGCCGCGCGGCGCCTGGGCGTTGCCGTGGTCAGCGGCTTTCACACCAATTTCCCGCAGTATTCCGGGCAATACGGCCTAGGCCTGCTGGCGCGCCTGCTGACCCACTACCTGCGCTGGTTCCATCGGCGCACCGCCGCCACCCTGGTGCCCAGCGTGAGCCAGCGCCTGGAGCTGGAACGCCGTGGGTTCGAGCGCCTGGCCCTGATGGCCCGGGGCGTGGATGCCGGCCTGTTCAACCCGGCCAAGCGCAGCCAGGCGCTACGGGACAACTGGGGGCTCGACGCGGACGACATCGCTGTGCTGCACGTCGGGCGACTGGCAGCGGAAAAGAACCTGACACTGTTGCAGCCCTGCCTGCAAGCCTTGCAGAACACTCACCCACAGCGGCGCCTGCGCCTGGTGGTGGTGGGTGATGGCCCGCAGCGGGCGGCCCTCGAGCAGCAGATGCCCGATGCGGTGTTCTGCGGCGCCCAGCGCGGCGAAGCGTTGGCCGAACATTACGCCAGCGGCGACCTGTTCCTGTTCCCGAGCCTGACCGAAACCTTTGGCAATGTGGTGCTCGAAGCCATGGCCTCGGGCCTGGCCGTGGTCGCCTACGATGAGGCCGCCGCAGCCCAGCACATCCGCCATGGCCACAGCGGCGCGCTGGCCATGCCTGGCGACCAGTGCGCATTCATCGACGCCGCCTGCTGGCTGCTGGAAGAAAACGAAACCCTGCGCCGAGTGCGCCTGAACGCACGTCAGCACGCCAGCCGCCAAGGCTGGCCGGCGATCGTCGAGCAGTTCGAGTCGCACCTGTTCAATGCCTGTCACACGGCACCTGCCGGCAGCCAGCCGGCAGGCGTCGCGCTGGCGATCAAGCCAAGGTCGTCAACGCCTCGCGGCTGAACGGCAGCACATCCGCTTCACGCCCTTCGCGTACCTTCTGCGCCCATTCGGCATCCACCAGCAGGGCACGGCCAACCGCCACAAGGTCGAACTCTTCATCGCCCAGACGGCGCAGCAAGCCTTCCAGGCTGGCCGGTTTGGCCACCTTGTCGGTAGCGACCATGAACTGCAGGAACTCACCATCGAGCCCTACGCTGCCGACGGTGATGGTCGGTTTGCCCGTGAGCGTGCGGGTCCAGCCGGCCAGGTTCAGCTCGGAGCCTTCGAACTCTGGCTCCCAGAAGCGTCGGGTCGAGCAGTGGAAAATATCCACACCGGCCGCCGACAGCGGTTCAAGGAACGCCGCCAGTGCTTGCGGGGTTTCCACCAAGCGTGCGCTATAGTCCTGCTGCTTCCACTGCGAGAAACGGAAGATGATCGGGAAGTCCGGCCCCACGGCAGCGCGCACGGCCTGGATCAGCTCGATGGCGAAGCGCGAACGGGCGGCCAGGTCACCGCCATATTCGTCGCTGCGACGGTTGCTGGAGTCCCAGAAGAACTGGTCGATGAGGTAGCCGTGGGCGCCATGGATCTCCACGCCATCCATGCCGATGGCCTTGGCATCGCGGGCCGCCTGGGCGAACGCGGCGATTACCTCGCGAATATCGTCACGGGTCATGCCATGCACCAGCACCTGGCCGTCCTTGACCTTCTCGCTCGGCCCGTACCCTGGCACGTTGGCGTCCGGCTCGGTGCCCAGGCGGCGTACCATGCCCACATGCCACAGCTGCGGCACGATACGGCCCCCTTCGGCATGAACGGCGTCGACCACCTGCTTCCAGCCTGCCAGGGCATCCTCACCGTGGAAGCGCGGCACATTGGGGTAACCGTTGGCTGCCCTGTGCCCGACCGTGGTGCCCTCGGTGATGATCAGCCCCACGCCTGCTGCGGCACGACGCCGGTAGTACTCGACCACGCCAGCGTGCGGCACGCCGCCGGGGCAGAAGGTACGGGTCATGGGCGCCATGACGACACGGCTCGGCAACTCGAGCGCGCCGAGGGTGAAGGGTTGGAACAAGGGGTTGCTGGACATGGGGCGCTTCCGTCTGCGGGAGGAGATGCGCCTGAGGTTAGGGGCAGCGCGGAGCTTGGCCCAGCATTATTGATCTGGGTGATTCTGGGCTATCGCCGGGGGTGCTTTACCCCCGGCAGACAGGTCACTTCAGTGCATTCTCGATGGCCTGCACCACCGTTGGATCATCCGGTGCGGTACGCGGCGCAAAACGCGCCAGCACCCGCCCATCCTTGCCCACCAGGAACTTCTCGAAGTTCCAGGTGATGTCACCCGGGAATTCCGCCCCCTCGCCCGCCAGCAAACGGTACAGCTGATGGCGGTCATGGCCGTTGACCTCAAGCTTGGCACCCAGCGGGAAACTCACGCCGTAGTTCAGCCTGCAGAACTCCTGGATTTCCTTTTCGCTGCCCGGCTCCTGGCCGGCGAACTGGTTGCAAGGAAGGCCCAGGACATTGAAGCCCCTGCCCTTGAACTGCTGCTGCAGCTTTTCCAGCGAGGCGTATTGCGGCGTCAGGCCACACTTGGAAGCGACATTGACCACCAGCACTACCTGGCCCTTGAACGGCGCCAGGGGCAGGTCCTCGCCGTTCAGCGCCTTCAACGTCAGGTCGTGAAATGCACTCATGATGATCCCCTTCAGGTTGCCGGTTGCCGCAGGAGGCGAACAGCGCCCACTAAAAAGGCGCTCTTGCAAGCCGCGCACCTCCCGTTGGGGAGGCATGCCGGCTTGTCCGAGCGCCTGGCGACTTTCTGAGCTTAGCGCAGAAAATCAGTGGTGATGGCCACCTTCACCGTGGATGTGACGGTGAGCGATTTCTTCTTCGCTGGCGTCACGCACGTCGACAACCTTGACCTTGAAGTTCAGGCGCTGGCCAGCCAGTGGGTGGTTGCCGTCGACAGTGATGTCGTCGCCGTCGATGTCGCGGATGGTGACGATCTGCATCTGGCCGTCCGGCGCCGAAGCGTGGAACTGCATGCCGACCTCCAGTTGGTCGACACCTTCGAACAGGCTGCGGTTCAGGGTGCTCACCAGCTCGGCCAGGTATTCGCCGTAGGCGTCTTCCGGCTCGATGGCAACGTCCAGCTCGTCACCGGCTTGCTTGCCTTCCAGGGCTTTTTCCAGGCCTGGAATGATGTTGGCGGCACCGTGCAGGTAAACCAGCGGCGCACCGCCGGCGGAGCTGTCGATGGTCTCCCCGGCGTCGTTGGTCAGGGTATAGTCGATGGAGACAGCCTTGTTGGCGGCGATCAGCATGGGGCAAGACCTTTTGCAAAAGTATGTAGAGCGGACAAGTGTAACCAAGGCATCGCCCGATTGCGACCGCAGCGCAGACGAGGGGCGACCCATCAGTCGGATCACCGGCTTCCACCAGGACGAGGAAGGCCACTGGGTGGTCGAGCTGTCTTGCGGCCATACCCAGCACCTGCGCCACCAGCCACCGTGGCAGGCACGCCCGTGGGTGCTCGACGCCGCGCAGCGTGCCGAGCGCATCGGCCAGCCATTCGTTTGCGGCTGGTGCGCACAGGGGGTCGATAGCGCTACCCTTGGCCGTTGATTCCTTGCACCGCTTATTTCGAGAAGCACGCATGCAGACATTTTTCATTGCGCCGACCGACTTTGGTGTCGGCCTGACCTCCATCAGCCTGGGCCTGGTCCGCACCCTGGAGCGCGCCGGCCTCAAGGTCGGCTTCTTCAAGCCGATCGCCCAGCCTCACCCCGGCGACACGGGCCCCGAGCGCTCCACCGAACTGGTCGCCCGTACCCACGGCATCAAGCCTCCGGTACCACTGAGCCTGGCCCATGTCGAGCGCATGCTCGGCGAGGGCCAGCTGGACGAGTTGCTCGAAGAAATCATCCGCCTGTACCAGCAGGCCTGCATTGGCAACGACGTGGTGGTGGTCGAGGGCATGGTGCCGACGCGCCATGCCAGCTATGCGGCGCGGGTCAACCTGCACCTGGCCAAGAGCCTCGATGCCGAAGTGATCCTGGTCTCGGCACCGGAAAACGAAGTGCTCAGCGAATTGTCCGGGCGGGTCGAACTGCAGGCCCAACTGTTCGGTGGCCCACGCGACCCGAAAGTACTGGGGGTGATCCTCAACAAGGTACGCACCGACGAGAGCATGGCCGACTTCGCCACCCGCCTGCGCGAACACTCGCCGCTGCTGCGTGGCAACGACTTCCGCCTGCTCGGCTGCATTCCCTACCAGCCTGAGCTGAACGCCCCGCGCACCCGCGACGTGGCCGAGCTGCTTGGTGCCCAGGTACTCAATGCCGGCGACTATGAGCAGCGGCGGATGAACAAGATCATCATCTGCGCCCGCACCGTGGCCAATACCGTACCGCTGCTGACACCGGGCACCCTGGTGGTGACCCCGGGCGATCGCGACGACATCATCCTGGCGGTGAGCCTGGCCGCGATCAACGGCGTACCCCTGGCCGGCCTGCTGCTGACCAGTGACAGCAAGCCCGATGCGCGCATCCTCGGCCTGTGCCGTGGCGCCCTGCAGGCCGGCTTGCCGATTCTGTCGGTCAGCACCGGCTCCTACGACACTGCCAACCTGCTCAACTCGCTGAACCGCGAAATCCCGGTGGACGACCGTGACCGCGCCGAATTCATCACCGACTTCGTTGCCAGCCACCTGGATGCCGCCTGGCTGCACCAGCGCTGCGGTACGCCACGGGAAATGCGCCTGTCGCCCGCGGTGTTCCGCTACCAGCTGATCCAGCGGGCGCAACAGGCCAACAAGCGCATCGTCCTGCCGGAGGGTGCCGAGCCGCTGCTGGTGCAGGCTGCGGCGATCTGCCAGGCGCGCGGCATCGCCCGTTGCGTACTGCTGGCCAAGCCAGAGGCAGTCGAAGCCGTGGCCCGTGCCCAGGGCATCACCCTGCCGGCGGACCTGGAGATACTCGACCCCGAGCTGATTCGCGGGCGCTATGTCGAGCCAATGGTCAACCTGCGCAAGAGCAAGAACCTCAATGCGCCCATGGCTGAACAGCAGCTGGAAGACCCGGTGGTGGTCGGCACCATGATGCTGGCCCTGGACGAGGTCGATGGCCTGGTCTCGGGGCTGGTGCATTCCACCGCCAACACCATTCGCCCTGCCCTGCAGCTGATCAAGACCGCACCCGGCGCCAGCCTGGTGTCGTCGGTGTTCTTCATGCTGTTCCCCGAGCAGGTGCTGGTGTACGGCGACTGCGTGATGAACCCGCACCCCAGCGCCAGCGAACTGGCCGAGATCGCCCGGCAGAGCGCCGAATCGGCACAGGCCTTCGGTATCGCACCGCGGGTAGCGATGATCAGCTACTCCAGTGATTCGGCCAGTGACGAGGAAGTGGAGAAAGTGCGCGAAGCCACGCGCCTGGCACAGGCGGCGGAGCAGGGGCTGCTGATCGACGGGCCGCTGCAGTACGACGCCGCCGCCAATCCGCAAGTCGCTCTGCAGCTGGCCCCTCACAGCCAGGTGGCTGGGCGGGCGACGGTGTTCGTGTTCCCTGACCTGAACACCGGCAATACCACCCACAAGGCGGTGCAGCGCAGCACTGACGGGGTCAGCCTGGGGCCGATGCTGCAGGGGCTGCGCAAGCCGGTGAACGACTTGCCACGCGGGGCGCAGGTGGACGATATCGTGCATACCATCGCCCTGACGGCGATTCAGGCCAGCAGCATCCGCTGAAACGCAAAAGGGCAGACCGTCACCGGCCTGCCCTTGTTGTATTGCGCCGTACCGAACGGCTTACGGGTACTGCTGAACCTGGCCCTGCTGCTGGTCATACTGCTGACCCGGAATAGGCTTCAGGTTGACCTCCACACGGCGGTTCTGTGCACGGCCATTGGCGTCGGCGTTGCTGGCAATCGGCTGGTCCGGCCCCATGCCACGCACCGTTACGCGCGACGCATCCACGCCTTGCGAGGTCAGGTAGGTGCTGACTGCCTGGGCGCGGCGCTGCGACAGGTCCATGTTGTGCTGGCGGCTGCCGGTGCTGTCGGTGAAGCCCACCACTTCGATGGTGTTCTGATTGAACGACTTGAACGAGTTGGCCAGGTTGTTCAGCGGGTTGTAGAAGCTCGGCGAAATGTTGGCCGAATCGGTAGCGAAGGTGATGTTGCCCGGCATGATCAGCTTGATCTGGTCACCCTGGCGTTGAACCTCGACGCCCGTGTTGGCCATCTTCGCGCGCAGCTCGGCTTCCTGCTTGTCCGCGTAGTAGCCGTAACCGGCAGCGGCGGCACCGACTGCGGCGGCGCCGATCAGCGCACCCTTGCCACGGTTGTTGTGGTCGATGGCGGCACCGGCAATGGCGCCGGCCAGCGCGCCCAGGCCGCCATACTTGGCGGTCTTGCTCATCCCCGTGGACTCGCCCTGAGCCTGGCCTTGGCTGTCATAAGGATTCTGCCCGGCGCAACCGGTCATCAGGGCTGCGGCGGTTGCGACGATAATCAGACGACGCATGGTGAACATGGACAAGCTCCTACAAAAATTCGTGTGTGCGGCGGATCGCAGAGGGATCTGTGCCAGGCTTCGATCGCCAGGATACGGAAAAATTCCATGAAAGGCTTTTCATCCGGGCTCAAGCCCGTACGAACGGGTTCTCACGCATCTCGTCGCCCAGGCGGGTATCCGGCCCGTGGCCTGTGACCACAACGGCATCTTCGTCCAGGCGATACAGCCGATCCTGGATCGAACGCACGATGGCCCGCTGGTCGCCGCCCCACAGGTCGGTTCTGCCGATGCCACGGCGGAACAGAGTGTCACCGGCGATCAGCAGCTTGGCGTCGGCGAACCAGAAACTCATCGAACCTGGGGTGTGGCCAGGCGTGTGCAGGGCTACACCGCAACCGCAGGCGAGTTCTTCGTCATCGCCGAGCCAACGGTCTGGCGACGGCACCGGGGTGTAGGGCACGCCAAACATCTGGCATTGCATTTCCAGGTTGTCCCACAGCGGCTGGTCCTGCTTGTGCAGGTGCAGCGTGGCGCCGGTGAGCTCCTTGAGCTTGCCAGAAGCGAGGAAATGGTCGAAGTGCGCGTGGGTGTGGATGATGCTCACCAAGGTCAGACCATGGGCCTGCAGGCGGGCGAGGATCTTGTCTGCGTCACCACCCGGGTCGACGACGATAGCCTTCTTGCTGACAGGGTCGCCGATCAGGGTGCAGTTGCACTGCAGGGGGCCTACAGGAAAGGTTTCGCGGATCAGCGTGGCGGGGGCAATGTTCATGAGGGGCTCCTGACTACTGTCCGGGATGGTAGCGTGGTCTGAAGTGCCTGTCTTGGAAGCTGAAGGTTGTGCCAGACACATGGCGGCCCTGACGCTACGGCAAATACAACCTGAACAACCCTCCCCCAAGCACCCCACCATTGGCAATATCGATCCGCCCGCGCACGCCGTTACGCTCATGCAACGCCGCAATCCGCGCCGCGAAGTACAGCCCAAGCCCGGTGCTGCCGCTCTGCGAGTCGATACCCTGCACATAATCCTGCTGACGCTCGAGCATTCGCGCCGGGTAGCCCGGGCCGTCGTCGTTGACGCTGATGACCAGTTGCTCGCTTTCCTCGCCAATGCTGATCAACAGTGTATGGCCGGCATAGCGGGTGGCGTTGGTAATCACGTTGGCGATCACCGAAGCCACCAGCTCGCGGTCGAAGAAGCCCAGCGGGTTGTCGGTTTCGACACGCCAGGTGGCGAGGATGTCGTTGTGCTGGAGCACTTCCTGGTGGGCGGCCAGCTGGGCCTCGATGAAATCATCCAGCTCATGGTAATCCGGGCATACCGGCAGCTGGTTCACCCCCAGTTTGTAAAGCCCCAGCAACTGCACGAGCATGCCGTTGAGGTGACGGAACTCATGCTCGATCACGCCCTGCTCGGTACCGCTGCGCCATTCTTCAGGCAACCGCGCCATCCACTGGTCATGGGACTGGATCAGCGCCGACAGTGAGTTTTTCAGGTCATGCACGGTGGAGGCGATCACCGTGGAGAAATCCAGCCCCTGGTTATCCTGGCTCATGCACCGAAGACCTTGATGTGCAGTTTGCGGTAGCGGTCGTAGCGACTGTCACTGGTCGGGATGCCGGCCACCCGGGTCAGGCAATCGCGGCATTCCTGCTGGATCGCCGGCGGTGTCACCTCGCCACCGATGCGCAGCAGGGCCTGCGCTGTGTTGAGCGCAATACTGATGTTCTTCGGCTGCAGCGAAAGCGCTTTGCGGAACATCTGCAAGGCTTCGTTGAGTTGCCCGGCCTGGTAGCTGCGCACGCCCTGGCGGTTGAGATCGACCGCTTCGGTGACCGCACCCAGCACGGCCGGGTCGTCGGTCAGCTTGGCCACGCTTTGCATGACCTTGGGATCGTCGCCGTAGGTTTCCACGCAGCCTTTGAGGATGCTGCCGCCGGCTGCTTCCTGGCCGAGTGCCTGCAGTTGCCGGGCCACGGTCAAGGCCGCCTCGACCGAGAAGAACTGGTCCATCTTCTCCAGCCGCTGCATGGCTTGTTCGGTGAGCTTGGCCGCTGTCTCAGGGTCGCCCGCCTGCTGCAGGCTGGCGGCCTTCATCAGCCGGGCACGCACTTGCAAGCCCTGGTCTTCGAGGTTGTCCTTGGCCACTTCACTGAGCACCGTGTTGATCTCGACCCGGGCACGCGCATCCAGGCCAAAGCCGGCGTTCTTGCTCATCAACGCCTGGACCAGCCCAAGGTTGCTTTCGGCATCCTTGTAGCGCGAACTCTGGCCCTGATTCACCGCATGACGGAACGCTTTGGAGGCGCTTTCGAAATCTTCGTTATCCAACGCCAACTTGCCCAGCGCAGCCTGCCGTCGCACCGCCAGGGGCGATAGGCGGACCGCTTCTTCGAGCATGCTCTGGGCGCGCTTGGTTTCGCCTTGGGCAACCAGCACTTCGGCCATGCCATCGTACAGCCCGGGCATGATCGGGAATGCCTTGAGCGCCTGTTCGTAGACGCCCTGGGCCTGGGCATTCTGCCCGCGCTTGTGCATCAGGCTGCCGAGTGCCGCATACACCCATGGTTGCGGGCGGCTGGCGAGGATGCTCTTGAGAAACTTCTCCAGCTCATCGAAGCGGTTGAGGTCACGCAGCGCGTCGGCACGATAGCGCAGGCACAACGGGGCAAAACGCGGGTCCTTCTTGCACAGCTCGGCACACGCCGCCAGCACTTCGGCCGGGCGACCACGGTCGAGGGCTTGCAGGATCGGCTTGAGCAGCGTCTTGCGCTGGGTCAGCTTGTCCAGGCGCTGGGCCAGGCCCACGCGGTTGAACGGCTTGGTCAGGTAGGCATCAGGCTCGTGCTCCAGGGCACTGAGCACGATGGCCTGGCTGCTTTCGGCCGTGACCATGATGAACACGCATTCATGGCTGATCAGCTTGTCGAGGATCAGGTCCTCGAGGACCTGCTGGCCGTTCTTCTTGCCGTCACCGAGGTGGAAGTCCTGAAGGATATAGTCGTAGCGCTTCTGCCCGCACATGCGCAGGGCCTGCTCGCCGCTGTCAGCGGTATCCACATCGCGCACGCCCAGTTCGCGCAGCATGGAACGGGTCGACGTGCGAAAGTCAGTGAAGTCGTCGACGATCAGAAAGCTCTTTTGCCCGTACTGCAGCATCAACACGACCTGTATTGGGAAGATGGGTGGATGGCGCGAAGCGATGCATACCGCCGAAACCTGTATCGGCAGCCAGCCAGGAAAGATGAGGGTGGAGAACGCAGCGTACGCACGCCATCACGGGATAATGGCCTAGCGCCATTATTTTACCTTTACGACCAGCTTCAGGCCAGCAAGCCCAACGCCTTGGCCCGGGCCACGGCTTGGGTACGACGTTCCACACCCAGCTTGCTGTTGATATGACTGGCGTGGGTCTTGACGGTATGCAGGGAAATGAACAGCCGCTCACTGATCTGCTGGTTGGAACAACCTTGGGCGATCAGTTCGAGCACCGCCAGCTCGCGACCACTCAAGGCCTCTGCGGCGTTGCTTGTGGGCACCGCAGGTTCGGGCAGGCGCCCCAGCAATTCAGCCTGGGCCTGGCAGGCTGGCTGTGCAAGAAGTTGTTCGCGCAGCCAGCCAGGATGCAATTCGAGCAGCCGCTGGAAGGGCTGTACCACCCCACCCCGAGCGGCGCTCAACGCCCTGGGCAGCAGCCGCGCTGCCTGTGCTTCACGCCCCTCGCTCAACAACAGGTCGATCCATTGGCAAAGGGCATGCAGGGTGAGCATCATCCCGCCACTGGCCTGACCGCGTTCGGCCAGGGCGCACAGCCGCGCCACGGCATCGTCGCTGCGCTGCTGCACCCGCTCGAGCAAAGCCTGCTGCAGTTCGATATGCAGCGGCAGCAAGGGGTGGAACTCGGGCGCTGCCGCAGGGTGCTCGCCGCCATAGGTCTGCCCCAGGCGCAGCAACCACGACTCGGCCAAATCGATACGCCCTTGCGCGAGCCACAGTTCGCACTTCACCAGGGTGATCATCGCCAGGTAGAAAATCGGCGGTACATCCCAGATGTGCATCAAGCGCTCCGCCTCGGCCAGTTCGGCGAAGGCCTCGGCATACTGGCCCTCACGGCCATCCAGCGAGGCGATCACGCAATGGCCGATCAGCACGCTGATGTCACGGCAGGCGCGCGCCTCGCCAAGCCCTGCACGCAAGCGCGCGCGCCCTTGCGTGGGATGCAGGCGCGCTACCAGCAGGTAGCCCTCGTACAAGGTCAGCCTCGCCCGCACTGCGTACAACCGCTGGGCCGACAGCCCCTGCAGGCGCTGCAAACCCTGGCGCACCTCATCGAGCGCGCGCAACACCTCGCCGCGGGCATGCAGCACCCGGGCTCGATCGTAATGCGCCAGCGCCTCGAACAACGGGTTGCCCACGCGCTGCGCCAGCTCCAGCGCTTCGCGGTTCCAGCCGCGTGCACGCCAGAAGTCGCCGTCGGCAATGGCCAGGTTGGACAGCGTCGACAGGCATACCAGGCGTTGCCCGTAGCGCTTGCACGGCAGGCTCTGCAGCGCCTCGCCGCAATAGGCCAAGGTCCGATCGCGGTCACCCCGACCGCGGGCGATGACGCCGCTCAGGGCCAACCACTGCGCCAGCATGGACTTCTGTGCAGTGGCCGAAGGCGCGGGCAGGAAGCGGCTGAGGTAACTTGCCAGTTCTTGCGCTGCATCGAGCTGGCAGGCCAGGCCAAGCGCCCAGCTGTACAGCACGATCAACCGCGGCGTGCTGATCAGCAGGCTGTCGGGGAGGTCCATCTTCCAGCGCAACAGCATGCCCACATTCTGCTCGGCCAGCAGTTGCTCTTCGGACAGGCTCTGCACCAGGTCAGCCGCAACGTCGAGGTGGCCGGCGCGTAACGCCTGTTCCACCGCCTCATCGAGCAACCCCTGGGCCTGGAACCAGCGGCAGGCACGCAGGTGCAGGCGCGCCTGCGGTTCGCTGGACTGGCGACTGCGCAGCAAGTCAGAGAACAGGTGATGGTACCGATACCAATGGCCATGCTCGTCCAGCGGCACCAGGAATACCTGGTGCGCCTGCAGATAACGCATTATCGCGTCGCTGTCGTGGCGCTCACGCAGCGCATCGCACAGCGCCGCGCAGAAGCGCTCCTGGCAGGCCGTGTCGAACAGGAACGCCTGCACGTCCGCCGGCAGCATCTCGATGACTTCTTCCAGCAGGTAGTCACGAATCAACCCTTCACCACCATGCAGGGCCTGGGGCAAGGCATGCTCGTCACCAGCCTCGCTGGCTGCCAACTGCCAGAAGCGCAGCCCCGCCACCCAGCCATCGCTGCGCTGAATCAGGTTATCCAGCGCCTGACCGCGCAGCCCGGTGGGTTGGCGGCCAATCACTGCCAGTGATTCATCCGGCGTCAGGCGCAGATCCTGCTCGCCAAGTTCGACCAGTTGCCGTGACAGGCGCAGCCGCGCCAGGTGCCAGTCCGGCCGCTGGCGGCTGGTAACCAGCAGTACCAGGCCGGCAGGCAAGTGATTGAGGAAGAACTGCAGGCAGCGATCGAGAACCGGCCCCTGGGCCAGGTGGTAGTCGTCCAGCACCAGCAGCAAAGGGGTATCGGCCTGGAGGTAGAGCGCCAACTCGTCCAGCAAGCTGTCGAGCCACTCTTCGAACGCAAAGGGTTGGTGGCGCTGACGCATCTTCAGCAGGCCCATGGCCTGCCCGCCCAGTGCCGGACAGTACTGCTGCAAGCCTTCGAGCAAGCGCTCGAGGAAACGGCCGGGGTCGGCGTCCCTCTGGCTCAGGCCGAGCCAGAGACTGCGCCAATGGGCGGGCAGTGACTCGCAGAATTCGATGGCCAGGGAGCTTTTGCCAAAGCCGGCGGGGGCATTGACCAGCAACAAGCGCCCGCCAAGGCCGCCCTGCAAGCGCTGGCACAGGCGTGCACGCGGCACGTGGCCGTCGGGCTGCGGCGGCCGGAAGAAGCGCCCGTCCAGCAGGCCCAGGGCCTGGCTGGCGAATCCATGCGTACGGGACAGGTCTGTCATGGCCGGCTCGTTCTGTTGGGAAGACTACGGCGGTACGGATGCTTGCGAGACTAGCGGGTAATGCAACGCATTTGAAGACGATGGGAGCCATTGCCCCGGAAAAGACTGCGACAAAAAGCAACATGGCTGATGGACAGCGGCTGGCGTGGGGCTTTGGCGAGGTATTCATCGGCCTTATCGGCAGGCCAGACAGAAACGCCCCGGCAAGCCGGGGCGTTCTGGGAGGGTCACACGGAGTTGCAGGTTTTCAGCTTAGCGGATACCCGACTGACGCAGGGCGGCTGGCTGGAAATCGGCCTTGCTGGCACTGAAGCCGAAGTCGTAGGCACGCTTCTCTTCGTTCTTCATGCCCAGGGCCAGGTAGCGCCCCGACTGCAGGTCGTAGATGGCTTCAAGGGTGTACCACGGCACCTGCACGTTGTAGTACGGCTGAGCATGGGCCTCGGACACGCGCCACAGTTGGCCACGGCCGTCGTACTGGTCGATCACAGCCGCTTGCCAGGTGTCTTCGTCGATGTAGAAGTCACGCTTGGCGTAGATGTGCCGCTGGCCGGGCTTTAGGGTCGCAACCACATGCCAGACCCGGCGCAGCTCGTAGCGGGTCAGGTCCTGATTGATGTGCCCGGCTTTGAGGATGTCGGCGTACTTGAGCTTGGGGTCGTCCAGCTTGAAGGCGTTGGAAGCGATGTACATCTCCTTCTTGCCTTCGAGCTTCCAGTCGTAGCGGTCCGGTGCGCCGTTGTACATGTCCAGGTTGTCCGAGGTGCGCAGGCCATCGGCCGCGGTACCCGGGCCGTCGTACGACACCTGCGGTGCCTGGCGCACCCGGCGCTGGCCGGCGTTGTAGATCCAGGCCTTGCGCGGTTCCTTGACCTGGTCGAGGGTCTCGTGCACCAGCAGCACGGTGCCGGCCAGGCGCGCCGGAGCCGTCACCTCCTGCTTGAAGTAGAACAGGATGTTGCCTGGGTTGTTCGGGTCGTAGTCCTTCATCTTGTCGCGGAAAACGAACTGGTCGGCGAAATACACCAGGCTGTAGGAGCCGTTCTGCTGCGGGGTTGCCTGGGTCACCAGGCGGCTGACGCTGCCGCCGCGGTAGCGGGTGATATGGTTCCAGATCACTTCCAGGCCGCTTTTCGGGATCGGGAAAGGCACGGCAGTCTGGAAGTTGTTCAGGCCGTTACCACCTTCGACCAGAGTGGTCGCGGTGGCGTTCTTCTTGATCGCGGCGAACACATCGTCAGGCACCGTGGCGCCACGGTGGGTCTTGTAGACAGGGATCTTGAAGGTGTCCGGGTAACGCTTGAGCATTGCCAGCTGGCCCGGCGAGAGCTTGTCCTTGTACTGGTCGGCGTTCTGCGCGGTGATGGTCAACAGCGGCTTGTCACTGCCATAGGGGTCGGCAAGGAAGCCCTTGGCATCGACGCTGCCTGCGGTCTTCGACAGTGGCTCCCACGGGCCGATCGAACCGTCGGCGTTACCTGCCTTTTCCGCGCCCATCGGGGTCAGTGTGCTGCCAAGCTTTGCCGCTTCATCGGCGGATACCGCAGCCATTACGCTGGTCGCCAGCAGGGACAGGCCCAGTACACCGGCTTGCAACAGACTTCTGGTCTTGTTCATCTCGTGTCGTCCTGGATCAGTATTCTTAGAAGTTCACGCCGAGGCTGAGGGCGACGAAGTCGCGATCATCCACGGTGCTGTACTTGCCGTCGAAGAAGGAGGTGTACGACAGGCTGGCGGTATAGGTCTGCTGATACTCCGCGTCCAGGCCCAGGCTGATCGCCTTGCGCCCTTCCTCGAAGTTGCCGCCAGGGCCTGGCGAATAACCATCGACGTCATGCGACCAGGCCACGCTCGGGCGCAGGTTCACCCCGGCAAACACGTTGTTGTAGTCCCAGATCGCACGGACGCGGTAGCCCCAGGAATCGGCAGTGGTGTAGCCGTCGTTTTCGCAATAGCGCGATACGTTGTTGGCATTGGAGGTGCCCAGAGTGCTTGTGTTGAGCGCCTCGCACTGGCCACTGGGCAGCGGGCCCGGGCCAAAGACCGGGTCACGCCCGTAACGCGCCTTGGAGGTGCTTTCCAGGCCACCGACGTGGGTCCAGCCGACTTCGCCAACCATGGTCAGCCGCTCCGCCCCCATTACCTGGTCGAAGAAGTGGGTGAACGTGGTCTGCAACTGGGTGATTTCCTTGCGGCGGTAGCCCGGCTGATCGGCACCTGGAGTGCCTTGCAGTACGGATACGTTGGGGTTGAGCGGAGTCAGGCCCGAGTAGAGGATATCGGTGGTATTGAGCTGCACCGGGGCATTTGGCCGATAGCTGATTTCCCCGCTCCAGGCGGTGCCGGTGGGCAACGTGGTCGAGAAGCTCAGGCCATACAGGCGGATGTCTTCCGGATATTCCACGTAGTAGCTGGAATTGCCTGCGACCTGCAGCGGCATCAGGCTCGGCAGCAGGTTGGCCAAGGCACCGGCCGGCACCCCCGCCCTGACCAACGCGCCGGCCAGACCGCTGGTGCTGTAGAACTGAGCGTCTGCGCCGCGGCCACTGAAGATTGGCGCACGGCTGTGATAGTTCATGAAGTAGCCACCAAACTCGGTGTTGAGCGGCTCGAACATGTAGCGCATGGCCAAACCGAACTGCCCGCTGTCGCGCGCATCGCGATCCGCGCCGCGACGCACGATCACCCCTTCGTCAGGGTTGCCGTAGGTCACGCCCCGGGCGGCCAGGGTGTTGTTCACCGGGGTCGCCAGCGGCCCAAGGCGGCTGGCCAGCGAGTTCTTCGTGGCGAGCACCGCCAGGTTGTTGTTGCAACCATCGGCGATCACGTCCGGCTGGGAGAAGAATGTGCCGCAGTTGTCGACAACCGTCTGGTCCCACTCGATCTGGTAGAAGCCTTCGGCGGACAGGTTGTCGGTGAGGCTTTGCGACACGTAGAACATGTTGACCGGAATCAGGCCCTCTTTGATCTCGGCCCCCGGGCGACGAAACGCCGAAACGTCGATCGGGTTGATCGCATTGATGCCGCCGCCGATGAAGGTACTCTCGCCCCAGCTAACCACCTGCTTGCCCAGGCGTACCGAGCCCGGCTGATCGCCGATCGCGTAGTTGTGGTAGACGAAGGCATCGAGCAGCTCCGAACCTGCCGACTTGGCGCCTTCCTTGCGGTTTGAGTCACTGATGTCCTTGAATTCGCGGTTTTCGTCTTTCAGCTCGAAGTCGTACCAGTATTTGCCGCGCACAAACACGCCGGTGTCGCCGTACTTGAGTTCGAGGTCATGGATGCCTTTGAAGATCTTCGAGAAGGTTTCGCCCTTCTTGAAGTTCAGGTGGCCGTCGTCGGAGGTCTGCGACAGGCCCTTGCCACCGTTGTTCACCCCGATCAGGTTCTTGTTGGGGTTGGCGGTGGACCAGCTGGCGCCGACGGAGAGCGACGAGTCGAACTGGCCTTCGATTTCACCAATGTTGAAACTGACAGCGAAAGCAGGACTTGCGAGCGTGGAAGCAAGGCTGACGGCCAAGGGCAACCTGGCCCGGCGCCAGAACGGATTTGCAGATTTCATCGACGCTACTCCATGTACTTTATTGTTATGGCAGTGAGTCCTTTCAGAAACGGCCCGAGCGACCGGTGAGCAGGTTTCCCCTGCAGCGGCACGTCTTGCGCGTGCCGCCCTCCCCCATTCCTGAAAATCCCCTGGGCCCGACTATAGCCAGCAGGCTCAGGTGCTTGATCCCTCTAAAGTGTGATTTGCGCACCTGCTGCCAAATCGGCCCGGCGTTTCCCGGGCAGCGTATCGGCCGTGCTGAAGCATGGCCGAAATTTTACGTTTGGCAAGGGCTCAGCCTCTCTAGCATGCGGGTCGCGCAACGTGATGTGCGACCCGGAGCGGGCTTACAAGGTAGACAGGAAGGCGCTGTTACTGGCCTGCCACTGGACGATGTCCTGGCGGATACGCTTCTTGTCTAGCTTGCCGACACTGGTCTTGGGAATTTCAGTAACAACAGCGATCTGGCTGGGAATCGCCCACTTGTTGATGTGGCCTTCCTCGACGAAAGGCTTCAGATGCTCCTTCAGGGTTTTGGCGTCGATCGCCTTGTCCTCACGCACCACCAGCAGGGCAAACGGGCGCTCGCCCCATTGCGGGTCGGCTACGCCTACCACCGCCACTTCACGCACGGCCGGATGACGGCTGATCAAGTCCTCCAGGTCGAGCGAAGAGATCCATTCGCCGCCGGTCTTGATCACATCCTTGATGCGGTCGCGGATATCGATGTAGCCCATGCCGTCGAGAGTGGCGACGTCACCGGTGTGCAGCCAGCCACCCTGCCACAGCTCCTCGCTCTTTTCCGGCTCCTTGAAATAGCCCATGGTCAGCCATGGCGCACGCAGCACCAGCTCACCCTGGGTCTCGCCATCGGCCGGCAGGAAATTGCCCTCGCCATCTACGATTGCCGCTTCCACCAACGGCACCGGTACACCGGCCTTGATGCGGTAGGTAACGCGTTCATCCTCGCTGCCGGCCTGCAACTCGTCATTCAGGTGCGCGGCAGATATCAGCGGGCAGGTTTCGGACATGCCATAAGCGGCAGTCAGCTGGATGCCACGGGCCAGCGCGGCCTTGTACAGCGAACTGTTCAGGGCGCTGCCGCCGATGATGATCTTCCAGCCGCCGAAATCCTGGCCCTGGGCGTTCGGGCAGTTGAGCAGCATCTGCAGGATGGTCGGCACACAGTGCGAGAAGGTGACCTTCTCTTCGCGCCACAGCTTGACCAGCATGTCCGGCTCATAACGGCCCGGGTAGACCTGCTTCATGCCGAGCATGGTGGCCGCGTAGGGGATGCCCCAGGCATGCACGTGGAACATCGGCGTGATGGGCATGTACACGTCATTGCTGCCGAGCAGGCGCACGCTGTCGATACTGCCGGTCACCGCCGCTTCGGCCAGGGTATGCAACACCAGCTGGCGGTGCGTGAAGTAGACGCCCTTGGGGTTGCCCGTGGTACCGGTGGTGTAGAAGGTGGTGGCCACCGAATTCTCGTCGAAATCCGGGAAGTCGTAACGCGGGCTGGCGGCCGCGAGCAATTGCTCGTATTCACCGACGAGGTTGGGCAAGTCGGCAGTCTGGTCCGGGCCATCGGTGATCAGTAAGGTCTTGTCGACCGTGGTCAGTTGCCCGGCGATGGCCTGATAAAGGCCGACGAAGTCGCTGTTGACCAGTACGAAACGGTCTTCAGCGTGGTTCATGGTGTAGAGGATCTGCTCGGGCGAAAGGCGCACGTTGATGGTGTGCACCACTGCGCCGATCATCGGGATGGCGAACATGCATTCCAGGTAACGGTGGCTGTCCCAGTCCATCACCGCCACGGTGTCACCGGCCTTGACCCCGGCGTCGGTCAGCACATTGGCGAGGCGGGCGATGCGTTCGTTGAGCTGCGGATAAGTCAGGCGCAGCTGGTCGCGATAGACGATCTCGCGGGTCTTCTCGTAGCGGCTGCCGGACATCAGCAGGCGCTTGATCAACAGAGGGAAGCTATAGGCGCCCTCGGCGGGCTTGATGATGCGGGTCTGCAACATGGTGATCCCTTTTCTGAAAAAGCATGCCGAACAAATCTGGATCTACTGTAGTTGCTCAATGTGACGGTCAAATCAGCCGAAGGAATGATTTGGCGGCGCCAGGTATGAGTGGCATTGTGCGCAGTGATGGACCAACCCCTGCCCTGCTACCGGAGCTCCTGTGATGCCCAGCTTGCGCCGCGCCGTGTTTCTCGATCACCAATCCCTGGACCTTGGCGACCTTGACCTGTCGCCATTGCAGCAACAGTTCGACGAATTCGAACTGTTCGCCGCCACCCGCCCGGAGCAGGTCGTCGAACGCCTGCAGGGCGCTGTCGCGGTGGTCAGCAACAAGGTCATGCTCGATGCCGCCACGCTGGCCGCCAACCCGCAGCTGAAGCTGATCCTGGTAGCCGCGACCGGCACCAACAATGTCGACCTCGCAGCTGCCCGCGCCCAGGGCATCACCGTCTGCAACTGCCAGGGCTATGGCACCCCCTCGGTGGCCCAGCACACCATCGCCCTGCTGCTGGCCCTGGCCACACGCCTGTGCGACTACAACCAGGCGGTGGCCGACGGCGAGTGGGCCAAGGCCAGCCAGTTCTGCCTGCTGGATTTCCCGATCATCGAGCTGGAAGGCAAGACCCTCGGCCTGCTAGGCCATGGCGAACTGGGCGGCGCGGTGGCACGACTCGCCGAAGCCTTCGGCATGCGCGTGCTGAGCGGGCACATCCCTGGCCGCCCGGCCCGTGACGATCGCCTGGCGCTGGATGAACTGCTGCCACAGGTCGACGCGTTGACCCTGCACTGCCCGCTGAACGAGCACACCCGGCACATGATCGGTGCCCACGAACTGGCGCTGCTGAAAAAGGGCGCTCTGGTGGTCAACACCGCCCGCGGTGGCCTGATCGACGAGCAGGCCTTGGCCGACGCATTGCGCAGCGGCCACCTCGGCGGCGCGGCCACCGATGTGCTGAGCGTCGAGCCGCCGGTCAATGGCAACCCGCTGCTGGAGAAGGGCATCCCACGCTTGCTGATCACTCCACACAGCGCCTGGGGCGCGGTGGAGTCGCGCCAGCGCATCGTCGGCCAGCTCAGCGAAAACGCCAGGGCCTATTTCGAAGGCCAGCCGCGCCGCGTGGTCAGTTGAGCTCCAGCTCAGTCCCGCGCCCGGCTCTGTTACACTGCGCCACTTTTTCAGGAGGCGTCGTCCATGGACCCGCGCAGTGAAGTATTGCTCCGCCAGGCAGAGCTGTTCCAGGGCCCGCTGCTGCTCGCCGGCGCCCCCGCCGACGGCCTGCTCGGGCAGCTGCCCCAAGCCCTTGGCTGGACCTGGCATGCAGGCGACCAGGCCATGCTCGACAGCCGCTTCGCGGGGCGCAGCCACTACGGCGTCGATGTGCCGTCGGTAGCCTTCGAGACGGCGGTGCTGTTCCTGCCCAAGTCCCGCGAGCTGGCGGCCTACCTGCTCAACGCCCTGGCTGCGCGCCTGGCAGGCGGTGAGCTGTACCTGGTGGGTGAAAAACGCGGTGGCATCGAAGGCGCGGCCAAACAACTGCAGGCGTTCGGCAAGCCGCGCAAGCTGGACAGCGCGCGGCATTGCCAACTGTGGCAGGTGACCGTGGAAAACGCGCCGCAAGCCAAACCGCTGGAGAGCCTGGCCGAACGCTTCACCCTCGATCTCGAAGACGGCCCACTGCAGGTGGTGAGCCTGCCGGGGGTATTCAGCCACGGCCGCCTTGACCGCGGCACTGCCCTGCTACTCAAGTATCTGGACAATCTGCCCATCGGCCATGTGCTCGATTTTGGCTGCGGCGCTGGCGTGCTGGGGGCCACGGTCAAACGGCGTTATCCACAAAGCCGGGTCACGCTGCTGGATGTAGATGCCTTCGCCGTGGCAGCCAGCCGCCTGACCCTGGCGGCCAACTGCCTTGAGGGCGAAGTCATCAGCGGCGATGGCATCGATGCCGCACCTGCCGACCTGAGCCTGATCCTGAGCAACCCACCGTTCCATACCGGGGTCCACACCAACTACCAGGCATCGGAAAACTTGCTGAAAAAATCCGGCGAACATCTGAGAAAAGGTGGCGAAATGCGCCTCGTGGCAAACAGCTTCCTGCGCTATCAGCCGCTCATCGAAGGTGCCTTGGGCAATTGCCAGACCTGCGCCGAGGCCGATGGCTTCCGCATCTATCGGGCAACACGCGGTTAAAAACAGGGCTTGCCGAAACGGTTTCGGCTAGGCAGAATCCGCACCGTCCTAGGGGAGTAGTCTCCCGCGAGCACCCTGCTCGCCCGGTACGCGTCAACATACTTGGCCCACAGGCCATGGCGCGTGCGACCCAGCGGCCTGCACAGACAGGTCCTCGGTTTGACAAGACCTATGACACGCACACCTTACCCGGGGCGGGGAGGCTGTACGTGTCATAGCCGTGTCGGCCCGCCCCCGTAGGAAACCTGATGCTGGAATCTCTGTTGGTCCCCACCGCAATCGTTGCCTTGGCCGAAATTGGCGACAAGACGCAACTGCTCGCGCTCATCCTTGCCGCCCGCTTCCGCAAGCCTTGGCCGATCATCGCCGGCATCATCGCGGCTACCTTGGCCAACCATGCCGCGGCCGGCGCCGTGGGGGCCTGGGTCGGCAGCTTCTTCAGCGAGTCGGTACTGCACTGGGTTCTTGCCGCGAGCTTCACCGCCACTGCGCTGTGGACCCTGGTGCCGGACAAGATGGACGATGACGAGAATCCGGCCCGCCGCTTCGGCCCGTTCCTGACCACACTGATCGCGTTCTTCCTGGCCGAAATCGGTGACAAGACCCAAGTGGCCACGGTGATGCTGGCTGCGCAGTATCCGCACCTGATCCTGGTCATCGTCGGGACGACCTTGGGCATGCTGATCGCCAACGTGCCGGTGGTGCTGGCGGGTAATTTCGCCGCGGAGAAACTCCCTCTGACGCTGATTCGTCGCCTGGCGGCTACTGCGTTCTTCGTGCTGGCCATCGTTGCCGTGTACTCGGCGATGAAGACCAGTGGCTGGGTGGGCTGAGCTGAAAAGCAGGGGCCGCTGTGCGGCCCCTTGTGGTTTTACTTCTTCGCGGCCTCGTACAACGGCATCACTTTTGGAATCGCCGCTTGCAACGAGGCGATCCGGCTGCTCGAAGCCGGGTGAGTACTCATGAACTCAGGTGGCGCCCCCTCCGAGGCCTTGCTCATCTTGTTCCACAAGGTGATCGCGGCATTCGGGTCGTAACCGGCACGCGCCGACAACTCCAGGCCGATCAGGTCGGCCTCGTTCTCGTTGGCGCGGCTGTTCGGCAGGGTCATGGAATAGTTCACCACGGCGTCGGCCAACGCCATGCTGTCCTGGCCAAGGCCAAGCAAGGCGCCCGCACCCTGGCGCGCCATCTGCACGCCGTAGGCCTTGGACATCGCTTCGCGGCTATGCTCGCGCAAGGCATGGGCGATTTCGTGGCCGACCACTGCGGCGATTTCCGCATCGGTGAGCTTGAGCTGATCGATCAGCCCGGTGTAGACGATGATCTTGCCGCCCGGCCCGCAGTTGGCATTGAGCTCGTCACTCTTGATGACGTTGACTTCCCAGTTCCACTGAGCCGCATCCGGGCGGAACTTGGGCGCCTGGGCAATCAGCCGGCTGGCGATGGCCTGCACACGCTTGGCATCGTTGCTGGACTTGTCCAGCACGCCCTTGCTCGACGCCTCGCCGAGGGTCTGCTGGTAGGACTGGGCGTACATCTGGTTGACCTCATCGGTCGAAAGCATGCTGAACATGTACTGCTGGCGGTCGACGCCGACAGCACCGCCACTGGTGGTATTCACCGCCTGGCAGCCGGCCAGCAGGATGCCAGCACTCAATAGGCTGACGACAAAAGACTTACGCATGAAAACACTCCCTTTTTACATGCGCCGTATCCTAGGCTGAGTCGCTTGTACCCGCCATAGCCGCAGGGAAGATTTTACCTAAGCCGGTGTCAGGCACTCAGGCGCGTCCAGTTTCGGGTCGTTGACGAAGTTTGCCAGGGCCCGCTCGCGCAGCATCGCCGGCGGGCTGGCGAGCAGCTCGTGCAAGCGTGGCAACGGTGTGTCCGGGTCCAGCCAGGCAGCCTGGCCGGCCTGGTCGAGGATCAGGGGTCGGCGCTGGTTCATTGCGGCCTGGGTCACTACCGCGCAACTCAACCACACCTGGTCATGTACCGGGTAGGCCTCCCAGACGGCAGCAAAATACAGCGATGCGCCCTCCCCCGGCGTCAGCCAGTAAGGCCGTTTGCGCACCGTACCGCGCCACTCATAGAAACCGTTGGCGGGCATCAGGCAACGGCGCAGGCGAAATGCTTCGCGGAACATCGGCTGCTCGGCCAAGGTCTCGGCCCGGGCATGAGCGGGGGTGCGCGAGAGGTCGGTGAGCCATGCAGGGGTCAGCCCCCAACGCGCCTTTGCCAACTGCTGCTGGCCGTCGAGCAGGCGCTGGATCAGCACCGAAGCGCCAGGCGCGATATTCCATTGGGCCGGCTGGCCGGCAGGGAAACCCGGCAGGCTGGCCAGCGCCTGAGGCCAGCGAAACAGGGCGTAACGTCCACACATGGGCGATTTCAGAACCTAGCAGATCAAGGTACCGGGATGACTCTCCGGCTCGTCACCGGCAAGCGGCTCGGCACCATTGTACGCATCGATCAGTTGCCGTGCGTATTCGGCCTGTTCGTCGGGCACCGCAAGCCCGAGCAGCCCCTGCAACGGCAACTCACCCGCGCCGCCCATCAGGTCGCGACCGGCGAGGTGCGCTTCGATGCCCTCGCTGGCCAGCATGCACACCAGCATTTCAGCTTCCATCAGGTTTTCCGGTTCGTAGATCCGCCGCATCAGTCGTTCTCACCGTAGACATCCAGCATCCATTCCTCGCCATGAACCTGCAGCACGAAGCGGATAGGCTTGCAGCACACCTGGCAGTCCTCGATGTACTCCTGGTCGCCCCCGGACAGGTCCACGGTCGTTTCGACTTCTTCACCACAATAAGGACAATCGTAGAACGCTTGTTCGAGCATCGCGGCCTCCGGGGTGACTTGTGCGTATAATTGTCGGTCTGTTTACAGGGCTTGAGTGTGCCCGAGCCGTTTTTTCGGGCCCCACCCCTTACCTTATTACCCTAGCCGTTTCCAACAAGAGAGCATGATGGGCGAATTCGATGCCATCCGACCGTACGACGATGCTGAGGTCCCTGCCGTTCTGGCACGCCTGCTCAGCGACCCGGCATTCCTCGATATCCTCACCCACTTCAAATTCCCGCGCGCAGCCGGCGCCCTCGGCTGGCTGCTCAAGCCGCTGATCGCCCGCCGCCTGCGCAAGGAGTTCGCCGGCGTCACCTGCGTATCGACCCTGCAGGACAAAGTCGAGTATTACGTCGACCAGACCATCGAACGCGCCACCGACGGCGTCACCTACTCCGGCGTCGAACAGCTCAAGTCGGGCACGGCCTATCTGTTCCTGGCCAACCACCGCGACATCGTCATGGACCCGGCCTTCGTCAACTACGCGGTCTACCACGCCGGCCTGCCGACGCCGCGCATCGCCATCGGCGACAACCTGCTGCAAAAGCCGTTCGTCAGCGACATGATGCGCCTGAACAAGAGCTTCATCGTGCACCGCTCGATCAGTGGCCGCAGGGAAAAGCTTGCGGCCTACCAGTTGCTCTCGGCCTATATCAACCATTCGATTCGCAATGACGGCACGTCGATCTGGATCGCCCAGGCCGAAGGCCGCGCCAAGGACGGTGACGACCGGACCGATTCGGCAATCCTCAAGATGTTCCACATGAGTCGCAAGGACGAGCCGTTCGGTGCAGTGATCCAGAGCCTGAACCTGATCCCGGTGTCGATCAGCTACGAGTACGACCCCTGCGACCAGGCCAAGGCCCGCGAGCTGTACATCCGCGCCACCACCGGCACGTACAAGAAGGCCCCCGGCGAAGACGACAACAGCATCGCCAAGGGCATCACCGGCTACAAGGGCCGGGTGCACATCAACTTCGCCCCGCCAGTGACCGAGTACTACGAGGACACCAAGCAGCTGGCACAGGAAACCGACCGGCAGATCCTCGGCGGTTACCGCCTGTTCCCGGTGCACTACCTGGCGTATGCGATGTGGAGCGAGAAGGACGAGGCACTGCAGGTGCCGAGCGCCGAGAAAGTGTTCCCGGCAGAAGAGCTGGCCAAGGCCAGGGAAGAGTGGCAACGGCGGCTGGACGCCTGCCCCGAGGAACAGCGGCCTTACCTGGTGTTGCAGTATGCGACGCCAGTGCGGAACCAGTATCAGGTCAAGCAGCAGGCGCCTGTGGCCTGACCTGAGCGGGGCCGCCTGGCGGCCCCGGTACGTTCAGATCCAGGTGCTGAACCAGGACAGCAGCAGCGCCATGGCCAGGCAGGAAAAACCCAGGATGTAGTAGTAGCGTGGCACGCGCTGGGCGAACACATCCGCCGGCCCCTCCTCCACCGCCAGACGCTCGCGGGTAATCGCCTCACGCCGCCGTGCGCTCTGCAGCAGCAACCCGCCTGGGCAGGTCAGCAAGAGCGCCAGCAGATTGATCAGCTTGGTAGGGTGGGCGGAAAGAAAGCCCCAGAGCACTTGCAACGACATCACGCAACCTCGGTCATAGCCACAGCGAAGCCCGGCATTCTACCGAAGTCCGACCCGGCCGCCCGTGCTTGGCGACAAAGTGTCACTTGATTTCATCCTGTCACATGCTCGTCATCAGGACAGGCCACGCTATCGGCCTTTTCCCGTACCGGAGCTTGTTGATGCTGCACGCCGAAAACCAGGATCGCCTCTATCACGTGACTCAGAGCGATGAGCAGCAGGCGTTGATCGATGGTTTCGCCATCAATGTCCAGGACCGCCAGTGGCTGATCTACTGCGCGCTGGGCGGGCATGTGCACGAGGACCTGCCGGAGGTGGATGCGAGCACCGGCATCAGCTTGCTGGATTTCCATATAGCAGCCGCTTGAACCTGTTCCGGCCTCTTCGCGGGCACGCCCGCTTGTATGGTTAGACTTGAAGGGGTGGTGGGACTAAATGCCCGATTCTGACTGTTAGCAGCAGTACAGACCGTGGGAGACATCGCCCCACCCCTTCCACCAAAGCGCCGATAAAGAATGCATCGTTTGCAAGCGACGATAGAAGCAAGCCAGCGCCTCTTGGTGAAACCCCTTCAAGCCGAAAAACCATAACGTGAGGAGCCGCCCATGGCAATGCAGGCAGGTAAGTTGATCGTGGGTGCGGATGTCGCGAAAGCTGAGCTGGTTATCCACCACGATGATCGCGATGAAATTATCAGACTGAAAAACTCCAAACCCGAAATCAAACGCTG
>NZ_PEMX01000059.1:0-14821 GCF_002759075.1 Pseudomonas sp. 382 | reverse complement strand
GATGAGCCGGTTTCGGATGGACCGATCAGGCGTCCGCCTCTGGCGGCGTCTCATCATCGAGCGAACGCAGCCAAGCGAGTCTTTCTCCCAGCCTGCGCTCAACACCTCTGTCCGTTGGCTGATACCAGCCCGGCCGCGCCACGCCCTCGGGAAAGTAGCTTTGCCCAGCGGCATAGCCGTTGGGCTCGTCATGGGCGTAGCGGTAGCCTTCGTGATACCCCATCTGCTGCATCAGCTTCGTCGGCGCATTGCGAAGATGGAGAGGCACAGGCAGGGAGCCGTTGTTCTTGACGAAGGCCTTCGCCTTGTTCCAGGCGGCATAGGCAGCGTTCGACTTGGGGGCGGCAGCAAGGTAGGTCGCCGCGTGGGCAATCGGTATTTCGCCTTCGGGGGAACCCAGCCTCTCATAAGCCAGCGCGGCATTGAGCGCCAGTTGCAGCGCCTGCGGGTCGGCATTGCCGATGTCTTCGCTGGCCACCACGATCATGCGGCGCGTCACCTGGCTGACGTCGCCGCTGCCGTCGAGGATGCGGGCCAGCCAGTACAGGGCCGCGTCGGGGTCGGAGCCCCGCAGCGACTTGTGGAAGGCGGAGAGCTGCCAGTAGAACTCGTCGCCGCCCTTGTCGAACCTGCGCAGTGATGGGCTGGTGGACAGTTTGGCAAACTCGCCATCGACCACGGCCTTGCCCGCGCCCGACGCAGCATTCGTCACCTGCTCAAGCAGATTGAGGAAGCGCCTGCCATCGCCATCGGCAAAGCCCTTGAGCAGATCCAGCGCGTCCGCGTCCAACGTGACGCCCTGGAGATGCGGCAGTGCGCGTTCGTAGAGCTGGTTCAGTTCGTCGCCGGACAGCGGTTCGAGGGTATAGACCTGCGCGCGCGAGAGCAGCGCGGAATTGACCGCCAGCCCCGGATGCTCGGTCGTCCCCCCCACCAGGGTCAGGAGCCCCGACTCGACATGGGGCAGTAGGGCATCCTGCTGCGCCTTGTTGAAGCGATGGATCTCATCGACGAAAAGCACCGTCGATCGACCATGGTTGTCCAGTTCTGCCTGGGCCTCGTCGATGGCTTGCCGGATGTCCTTCACCCCGGCAAGCACGGCCGAGATGGCGATGAATCGGCTGTCGGTCGCACTGGCGGCCAGGCGCCCCAGGGTGGTCTTGCCCACGCCTGGCGGCCCCCAGAGGATGAACGAGTGCAACTTGCCCGCCTCGAACGCGAGACGAAGCGGCTTGCCGGGGCCGAGCAAGTGCCGTTGCCCGACGAATTCATCCAGCGTCTTGGGCCGCAGGAGTTCGGCCAAGGGAGGCTTGGGCTTTGTCGTGAATAGATCGGTCAAGTTCCTCTCCCTGGCATTTCTGATAGTTGACGTTCCGATAACGTTGGCACCTCAATCCAGGGAGCCGGATTTGTCCAACGCCGCGGGCTCTTTGTCGCTAATCGCATGCATGATGATGCGAGAGCCGCGGTAGCCGATGCTGTGGTTCCATACCCAGCTCAAAGCGACGCTGAGACGATTTCGCGTACCGATCAGAAAGTAGATGTGCGCCAGCTTCCAGATCCACCACGCAAAGGCACCACGCAGCTTCACCCGCCCCATGTCAATCACCGCCAGGCTGCGGCCGATGGTGGCCAGGTTCCCCTGATGCCGGTATTTGAAAGGTCCGTCAGCGGGCTTGCCCTTCAAACGCCGTCCAATGAGGTTGGCGACGTACTTCCCTTGCTGTTTGGCGGCCGGGGCGATGCCCGGCACGGGCTTCCCATCGGCCATGGTGCACGAGGCTGTATCGCCGATGGCGAAGACCTCCGGCCGACCGGCCACCGTCAGGTCAGGGCCAACGACCACCCGACCCGCACGATCAGACGCAGCGCCCAGCCAGCGAGCCGCGGGAGACGCCTGGACTCCGGCGGCCCAGACGATGGTCTTGGCCGAAAGGGGCTTGCCACCGTACACCACGCCATCGGCCGAGCATTCGGTGACCGGCGTACCCAGCACGACCTCGACGCCGAGCTTTTCGAGCGCCTGGCGCGTATAGGCCGAAAGATCCTCTGGAAAGACGGACAACAGACGCGGGCCAGCCTCGATCAGTACAACCCGCGACGTGCTCGGGTCGATCGAGCGAAAGTCACGCGCCAGCGTGTCTCGTGCAAGCTCGGCGATGGTTCCGGCCAATTCAACCCCGGTGGGACCACCACCGATGATGACGAACGTCTGCAGCGCGGCACGCTGCTGAGGATCGCTCGTGCGCTCAGCCTCCTCGAAAGCCGCGAGGATTCGGCCCCGAATGGTCGTGGCATCTTCCAGCGTCTTCAACCCCGGCGCGAAAGCCCCCCATTCGTCGTGTCCGAAGTAGGCATGGGTAGCGCCTGTCGCGAGCACGAGCGTGTCGTAGGTTTGCCGCAATCCATTGTTGAGAATGACCTGACGCGCGTCCTGGTCGATACCTTCCACTTCCGCCATCAAGGTGTTCACTTCCGGGCGATTTCGGAAGAGATAGCGAATAGGCCAGGCGATCTCGGATGTCGAAAGTGACGCCCCTGCAACCTGGTAAAGCAAGGGTTGGAACAGGTGATGATTGCGCCGATCGATGATCGTCACATCGACCTCGGCACCAGCAAGCTGGTTGGCAACCTCGATCCCGCCGAAGCCCGCTCCGATAATGACGACGTGATGTCGGTTTTTGGAGGTCTTTGTCATGACCTGATCTCCTCTCTCTCAGCGTTTCAGCGCCGATGCGTGGTGTGCCATATGCTCGCCAATGAAACTGGCAATGAAGTAGTAGCTGTGGTCGTAGCCTGGGCGCAGATTCAACGTGAGCGGGTGCCCCGTCTCGTCGCAGGCCTTGCGCAGCAGGTCGGGCTGAAGCTGGCTCTCCAGGAACTCGTCGCCCAAGCCCTGGTCCACCAGCAACGGCAAACGCTCCTGCACGGTGCGAATCAGCTCCACGGTGTCGTACTGTTTCCACACCTCCCGATCGCTGCCCAGGTACGCCTCGAAGGCCTTGTGCCCCCAGGGAACCTGGGTGGGGGCGACGATGGGCGAGAAGGCCGAGACGCTTCGATAACGGCCCGGGTTGCGCAGGGCGATGACCAGAGCACCGTGTCCTCCCATGGAATGGCCGCTGATGCTCCGCTCCGCTGTCACGGGAAAGTGGGCCTCGATCAGCGCCGGCAGTTCCTGCACGACGTAGTCGTACATCCGATGATTCGCAGCCCAGGGTTCCTGTGTGGCATTGACGTAGAACCCCGCGCCCTGTCCGAGGTCATAGGCAGGATCGTCGGCAACGCCTTCGCCGCGAGCGCTGCTATCGGGCGCGACGACGGCAATGCCATGTTCGGCCGCGTAGCGCTGGACGGCGGACTTGGTGATGAAGTTCTGCTCGGTGCAGGTCAGGCCCGAAAGCCAGTACAGCACCGGCACTTTGCCGTGCTGCGCCTGCGGAGGCAGATAGACGCCGACCTTCATCGTGCAACCGAGCGTCGTCGATTCATGCTGATAAACGTCCTGCCAACCATCAAAGCTGGCGTGATGTTCGATGCGTTCCATGTAGTTCTCCTATGTTCAAAGGAACGGCGCAGCTCTCGCGCGCCAAGACGGCAGCTCGTCAGGAAGATTTCTCTTCCGCCACCGTGTCGCCGTGGGCATGCCTGATCCTGCGCACGATCCACCAGATCGTCAGCATCACCGCAGGCACCAGAACCGCCATCACCGGCGCCACGCTGTCGTGAACCATCGGAATGCCCTTGAGCAAGTAGCCGAGAAGACTCACGACGTAATAAGAAATTGCCGCGACCGACAGGCCTTCGACGGTCTGCTGAAGGCGCAATTGCATCTTGGCCCGGTTGTTCATCGACGCCAGCAGATCGCGGTTCTGGCGTTCAAGCTCAACGTCGATCCAGGAACGCAGCAACGCGATGGCCCGGGTCAGCTTGTCTGAGAGCTTGGCCTGGCGCTCCTTTACGGATTGGCATGTCCGCATGGCTGGAGCGATGCGGCGCTGCAGGAAATCCGCCCAGGTGCAGTACCCGGATACGGCCTCTTCCGAAAGCGCTGCCAGCCTTTCCTCGACGATCTCGTAGTAGGCACGGCTGGCACCGAAGCGATAGAGATTCGCCGCAACTCCAGCTTCCAGCTCGGCAGCCAGGCCGGTCAATTCGGACAGCAGCACGTCGCTGTCGCGCCGTTCCACCAAGCTCGTACACATCTCGTCGGTGATCGCCGCAAGGCGCGACTCCATGCGTCGCAGCTCCGACGTCATCGATCGTGTCAACGGCAGGGACAGCAACGCCAAGGTACGGTAGGTCTCGATCTCCAGCAGACGTTGAGCCAGCGCACCCGCCCGCGCCGGGGTCAAATCGCGGGCCAGGACGAGGATCTGCGTCAGGCCATCCTCATCCTGTCGGAAGTCGGTCAGAATGGCGGCAGAGCCGTTCTCCACCAGCGAGTAGCACAGGCTGGCAGGATCGAAGCGATCGGCCTCCTTCTCCGTTTCCGGCGTCCACGGAAGAAGTCTCAAACGGATGCCGGATACGACCGGGCCGGGAGGCACAAATCCATGCCTGAACGGGTTTTCGCCGCACGGCTCTCCCGTCTCGGAATCCAGCGAAGCGCACCAGAGATACGTCGAGAACTCGGTGTGCTTTTCACAGTGCAGGTCTCCTTCGTCCCATGTCACGCCGTGAAGCGGCGTAGCATGGTCGGGTTCGGCAACGCCGAAGCGATGAGACAACTCGCTCATCGCCATCTGATCCTTGGCCTGGTCGCCTTCGGTCATGAAAGCGAGCTGCAATATGCCGCGCGGGGCCTGAATCAACAGATGCGGGCGCGCATGCACTTCACCCACGGCGGCAGCACGATCGGTGTAGGCCGGCATGCCGTACACGGTGGCGGTCGGGGTGGGTTGTACGGTCGTCGTATTTATGTTGGCCGGCTCTTTCATAACGACCTCATTTCTTCTTGGTTGAAAAACACGCTTCAAAGCAAATGCCCGCAGCCATGCGTTTCGCACATGGCTGCGGGCCGATCTTCATGAGCAGACACCGCTCTACACGGTCCGTCTAATAGGCTCGCCGTGTAGAGGCTTGTGCTGGCCCTTTCAGAACGCCCTCAGCTTCCTAGCTTTCAGACGAAGGTGTACGAGCAGACCTTGTTGCCCGCCGGATCACGCAGGTAGGCCGCATAGGCACCCGGCAGGTGGCCACGCGGGCCAGGCTGGCCCTCGTCGGTGCCGCCTGCGGCAAGGCCGGCGGCGTGGAAGGCATCCACTTCGGCGGGAGTGGCGGCCGCAAAGCCGACCGTCACGCCGTTGCTCGAAGGCGCTTCACCATTGCCCGGACGGGCGATGATGAAAGCCGGCTTTTCGCGACCGAAAAGCACCCATCCGTTGCCGAAAGGACCGAGGTTCTTGATGCCGAGAGCACCCAGGGCGGCGTCGTAGAACGCGGCCGACTTCTGGACGTCGGCGGCGCCGATGAAGACGTGCGAGAAGATGCCGTCGCCGGAAATGACAGGAGTGGACATGGTTAGTTTCCTTGATGGTTGGTGTTGAATGGATAGTGGGTGATCAGTAGTGGATCACCGTGCGAATCGACTTGCCTTCATGCATCAGGTCGAAGGCGTGGTTGATCTCGTCGAGACCCATGGTGTGGGTGACGAACGGGGCGAGATCGATCTCGCCTTTCATTGCGTCTTCCACCATGCCCGGAAGTTGGGTACGCCCCTTGACCCCGCCGAAAGCAGAGCCCTTCCAAGTCCGGCCGGTGACCAACTGGAACGGACGGGTCGAGATTTCCTTGCCGGCACCGGCGACACCGATGACGATCGACTGGCCCCAGCCACGATGGGCAGCTTCCAGAGCCGAACGCATCACGTTGACGTTGCCGATGCACTCGAAGGTGTGATCGACACCCCAGCCGGTCATCTCGATGAGAACCTCGTGAATCGGCTTGTCGAAGTCCTTCGGATTGAGGCATTCGGTCGCGCCGAAGGTACGAGCCAGCTCGAACTTCGCCGGATTGGTATCGATGGCGATGATGCGGCCCGCTTTGGCCTGGCGTGCACCCTGAATCGCGGCGAGACCGATGCCGCCGAGGCCGAAGATGGCCACCGAGTCGCCCGGCTGCACTTTGGCCGTGTTGTGCACGGCGCCGATGCCGGTGGTCACGCCGCAGCCCAGCAGGCAGACGTGCTCGGGATTGGCGTCCGGGTTGATCTTGGCCAGCGAGACTTCGGCGACGACCGTGTATTCGCTGAAGGTCGAGCAGCCCATGTAGTGGTAAAGCGGCTGACCGTTGTACGAGAAGCGAGTCGTACCATCGGGCATCAGCCCCTTACCCTGGGTTGCACGAACCGCGACACACAGGTTGGTCTTGCCGGACTTGCAGAACAGGCACTCGCCGCACTCGGCGGTATAGAGGGGAATGACGTGATCGCCAGGCTTCACGCTGGTCACACCTTCACCCACCTCCACGACGATACCCGCACCTTCATGACCCAGCACGACCGGGAAGAGACCTTCGGGGTCGTCGCCCGACAGGGTGAAGGCGTCGGTATGGCAAACGCCGGTGTTCGTGATCTTGATGAGCACCTCGCCCTTGCGCGGCGGCTCGACGTCGATCTCGACGATTTCCAGCGGCTTTCCTGGCCCGAAGGCAACTGCTGCACGTGATTTCATGATGTCGCTTCCTTTACTAGCTAACTAAATTTGCCCTCACCGAGGGCACCCTGGTGCCTCTACCTCAGATAGGAGCGGACGATAGAGATGGTCTCGTCAATGGACTTGTTCTGCGAATCGCTCCTGATTTCGCTACTGGGAAACTCTTCCCGCAGATAGCTCTCCAGAACCGTTGCCATCAATCCGTTGACTGCCCCACGAACGGCCGCAAGCTGCTGAAGAATTGCAGGACATTCCGCACCTGCATCAAGCGCTTGCTCAAGAGTCGCTACCTGACCTTTGATGCGCCTGATGCGCGTCAGTGCTTGCTTCTTTTCTTCCGGGCTGTGTGGCATCGAACACCTCTCTACTTGGGTACACCGCCGCATTATACAATACTCCCCCATAGTATATGCGGCCGAACTTCGCCACAAAATCTGTGCTCTTCGAGCACGCTTACAGGCTAGTACAGATTTGTTCCCAAGAAGCGCAAAACATTCAAATTAATGAATATTTCTTGCATGTATCGACAGCATCGGGGCAAGTTCAAAACTGGTCAAACTGGAAAAATCTATGCGCAGATAGACGTGGCCTATCTAAGCCGACTCATCGAACTGAAGCTAACAAGATGAGACCGGCTAGGCGACCTGACGACCCGAATACCGAGCCTTCCGCAGTGCAGGCAACATCTGGCCGTCCCAGTCACGATCGACCGCAACCTGGGCCTGTTCCTGGTTTCGTTCGAGTGCTTCAACGTCAAGATCACCGATCGCCCATGTCTGCGTGCCGCAAGTCGTCGCGAGAATGCCATCATCCGGGAATCCACGATCCATTGGTGCATAGATCGTGGCCTCGCCAGTGTTCGTGTCCAACGCCGGACTCCAGTCAGCAGCTCCGGTCGTCACGGCCTGCGCGATGAACATTCGGTTCTCCAGCGCCCGCGCCATGCAGCCCACACGGACCCGGGTTGCACCTGCTTGGGTGTCGGTACAGCTCGGGACCAGCAGCAGGCGCACTCCCGCCTCTCTCTGGGCTCGCACGGGCAATGGAAACTCACTGTCATAGCAAACAGCGATGCCGGCACGCACACCGTTCAGGTCGAACACCTTGAGTTCGTCGCCACCTTCGATGACGCCGGTGTCCTTCTCGAACCCCGTCAACTGCAGTTTGTCCTGGTAGTCGCGTGTACCGTCAGGCGCAAACCACCAAGCTCGGTTGCGGTAGCGGTCCAAACCAACCTGGGTCAAAAACGTACCGGCCTGAATGGTCATGCACAACTCGCGCGACAGGTCGGCATACAGTGCCAGCCAAGCAGGCTGCAAGGCCTGCAGCGCGGCCAGAGAGGCGTTGAAATCACGGCGGATGCTAGGCTTGAACGTTGCAGCCAGTTCGAGGGATAGATACTCGGGCAACACGGCCAGTTCCGCTCCGCCACGGCGCGCCTCCTCCAGAACCAGTCGCTGCCGCGCAGCAAATGCCTCGAAGTCCGTCGGCTTACCCACTGCATATTTCGCAACTGCTACTTTCACTTCGCGTTCTCCAGAGAGTGCAGCCACATCGTGAGCGTCTGCTCGGTTTCGGTCGGCTCACCCACCTCCTTCCAGGGCAGCGTAACCTTCATGTCCGACTGTCGCACGTAGCCACGACGGGTCCAGAAGGCATCATTACTGCGGTAGTTGGAAGGACGCCGGGGATCGTCGTCTGCTCGATCCACCGACGCGAACGATGTCCACTGCATGCCGCCCAACGAACGGGCATGCGCTTCGCGTTCGTCAAAGAAGCGATGGCCCAGGCCAAGGCCCCGAAAGGCTGGGAGCAGGACTGATTCGCCGCAGTAAAACACTGCCTCCATCGGGATTCCTCGATCGGCGAACGGTACCTGGAAGGCCGGCTCCGTATCGCCGAGCGGCAACCCCGTGGACGCACCCACAACCACGTCATCAGCGAGCACGAGCACCAACAGGCTGTCTGCCGAACGGGCGTACATGGAAAGGTAGTGCTTCTCGTATTCGATGTCGCCCTCGTACAGGTATGGAAAGCTGCGGAAGACCTTCGCCCGCAGATGTGCCACGGTGTCGAACCATTCGGCAATGTCCGGCCCACGACGAACCAGCACCTGCACGTCGCTGGTCATTTCAGGCGTCCCCTCCGACCTGTGCGATCCAGTCGCCGAGGTTGTAGTAGTTGGTGACACGAGCGATCTTGCCATCGCGGATCTCGAAGAACGCGCCACCCGGCAGCACGTAGCGCTGGCCCTGGGCGTCCGGCAGCCCGTCGTCCGTCACCTTGTATTCGCCATGCACCACGTACTCCGCGCCTGCGCGCAGGCCGTCGGCGCTGACCATCACCACGATCCCGCGGAGTTGCTCGCCATAGCAGCGGTCCATGCGCTGCAGGAAGGCGCGGAAGGCTTCGCGACCGACCTCACGAGCGCCCTGGTTCAAATCGTGCGCGACGTCATCGGTCAACATTGACAGCATGGCCTCGCGGTCACCGCGGTTGAAGGCGTCGTAGTAGGCAGTGATGAGAGTCGCAGCGTTCATTCGCGTTCCTTGTTGGGTTGTTCGGAGCGGAGCATTCCGGGGTGCTGTCAGTCTGGGCAACCGCGCCTCCCTTGTATATGGAATTGTTGCGATTTTATAATTCCACCATCTGGAACAATTAACGAGCGGCGAAACCGACCATGAGGCGTGCGTCATGAACAAGGAAATGGAACTACTGCGCATCTTTCGGGTGGCGGCCGAAAGCAGCAGTTTTCGCGATGCAGCCGTCCGGCTGGGGACTTCTCCGCAAGGTGTCACCCGTGCCATCCAGCAACTGGAGCAACACTACGGCGAGGTGTTGTTTCATCGAAGCACGCGCCAGGTGCGCATCACCGCCTTCGGCGAAGGGCTGTTAGACCAGGTGCGCCCGGCATTGGAGCGGTTCGAGGATCTGTGGCGAACGCCTGGCTCCGACCAGCAGGCATCCCTGTCCGGTACGGTTCGCATCACCGCACCGCACAGCTTGGGCACCAGAGCGGTGCTGCCGGCACTGGAGCGCGTGGCCGCGCGTCATCCCGACATCACGCTGGATGTGCGCCTGTCCGATCGCATCAGCAATACGGTTGACGAAGGGATTGACGTCGGAATCAGGGTCGGATTCATGCGTGATAGCCGCTTCGTCGCACGCAAGGCAGCCGACATGAAACTTCCGATCGTTGCCGCTCCGCGCCTGATCAAGAAAGTGGGCGTACCTGAAAACATCGATGCGCTAAGCAGCCTGCCAGCTACCGTGGCCTTGGATATCAATACCGGCCGTCCCTGGCCTTGGCACTTCAAGGCGGGACGCCAGTGGACACCTGCCGCACCCACTCTCGTCGCCGACAATGCCGACATGGAAATGGGAGCGGCGCTGGCCGGGATCGCGTTCGCGCAACTGGCGGACTACATGGCCGCCCCCTACATTGCCAGCGGGAAGCTCGTGCGAGTGTTGGAGAGCGAAGAACCTCCGGCATGGGGGTTGTACGTCTATCGGCCTCAGCGTGGCCCCATTCCGGGAAGGGTTCGAGCGGTATTTGATGAAATGCTGGTCGCCGTTGGATCGTTGCCAGCTTTGCGCTGACACGTCGCAAGACACTGAAAGGCACACGCCCTGGAAAGCGGGGCACTGAGCCTTGGCGGCTCGCCCCTCCGGTTGAATGATGAGCCGACCGTCTGCCCGCTTGCGCCAGGTGCAGATCGGTCGGCCATGCAACCCTATGCCGGCAAACGATTAGATGTAAATGAATTGCCGGTACAAACCATCCAACTGACGACGAATATCTTCGACGCGCTGCTCGTCACCGGTATCGGTAAATTCGAGTAGCTGCTGTTCCTTGGCAGTGATCTGATCGCAAAGGTCGGACAAATTCTCGCAGAAAGCCTCGGAGTGAACGGTGGGCTCCTCCGTATTCGTCTCTTCTCCTGCTAGTTTTCGCACAGACGAGGCCGGAGAAATCCCATTTTCCTCGTTAAAGGCAATTTGAAGCTGCCTGCGCCTATTGGTTTCATCGATCGCCTGTTTCATCGCCGGAGTCACCGCGTCGGCGTACAAGATCGCCTTGCCGTTTTCATTCCGAGCGACTCGACCTATCATCTGAATGAGAGCATGGGCCGAACGCAAGAATCCTGCACGGTCTGCATCGAGAATAGCAACCAATGATGCCTCTGGAATATCCAGCCCTTCGCGCAAAAGACTAATCCCAATCAAAACATCGAACTCTCCTGCGCGCAGGCCATTGATGATCTCAACACGATCCTCCGCTTTTATGTCCGAATGCATGTAGCGCGCTCGAATCCCGTTGTCCGTCAAGAAATCCGTTAGCTCTTCTGCACTGACCTTCGTCAGCGTAGTCACGAGCACGCGATTTTTCTTCTTCACGCACTTCGATATTTCGGCAAGCAGGTCATCTATGTATCCGTCCGCTTTCCGCACCTCAACCTTGGGATCAAGCAGTCCCGTTGGTCTGATAACTTGTTCGACAACCCTGTCTTTCGACACCCTCAGCTCGTAGTCTCCCGGAGTAGCGGAAACAAAGATGGTCTGAGGCTTGACCTTCTCAAATTCACCAAAGTTCAACGGGCGATTGTTCTTAGACGAAGGCAAGCGGAACCCGTAATCTATCAACGTCTCCTTGCGCGCCTGATCCCCCCGGTACATTGCGGATATCTGTGGCACCATGACGTGGGATTCATCGACGAACAGAAGCCCATCTTTCGGCAGGTAATCCAGCAATGTGATCGGAGGCGAGGCCGGGTCCCGTTCGCTGAAGTAGCAGGAATAATTTTCCATGCCCGAACAATAGCCTACCTCGCGCATCATCTCCACGTCATGCGTGATCCGCTCGTACAGCCTGTTTGCCTCGACCAAGCGATTATTCCTGTTCAGCTCGGCAACCCGCTCTTCCATATCAGCGAGTATCTTCTTGGACGCGGAATCTATTTTATTCGTGGGCGGTGCAAAAAGCGTCTTTGGCGAAACCAAGTAATGGTCAATTGCCCCAAGCGTTTTACCTGTAACAGGGTCTAGCCATTGAACAGACGCAACAGAGTCATCCAGCAGTTCCACCCGAACTGCCCTATGCTCGGAATCAGCAGGAAAGATATCGATCACATCACCTTGAGCGCGAAACGTTGCACGTTTGAGAGTGCGCTCAGTGCGATCATATTGCAGCAGAGCCAAACGACGAATCAGCTCTCTCTGGTTTAGTTTGACCCCAGGGGACAGAGCGATCTGCAACGCTCGGTACGCCTCCGGGTCACCCAGGCCGTAGATTGAAGACACCGAAGCGACGACGATCACATCGCGGCGCTCAATCAAGGATTTGGTCGTGGACAGGCGTAGGCGCTCAAGGTGATCGTTGATGGCCGAGTCCTTTGGAATGAAACGATCGGTGCCCGGCATATAAATCTCGGGCTGAAAATAATCGTAGTAGGAAACGAAGTACTCGACAGCATTCTCAGGAAAGAAGTGCTTCATTTCACCATAAAGCTGCGCGGTCAATGTCTTGTTAGGAGCCAAGATCAACGTGGGCCGCTTCAGACGATGAATCACATTGGCCATCGTAAAGGTCTTACCAGAGCCGGTGATACCCTTCAGCGTCTGGTGTGTCGCACCTTCTTCTATGTCCGATAGCAGGCGCGCTATCGCCTCTGGCTGGTCCCCCGCCGGCGTATAGCTGGAGTGCAGAATGAACGTACCGGTTGACATTAGATATCTCCTAATTGAGCTACTTCAATTTGTCCTGATGTATCGGCTATTTCGGAAGACCTATAGCAGTACCAAACTGGGGTGTAAATGACGGCGATCCTGCCACGCCCCACCTGGGCGTAGGCGTCGCCAACATGATAGCCCAACACACGGGCGGGCTTCCCAGTGCATATCCGCCGAGCGCCACGACGTCAGCCAGCGGCCCGTCTGCCAATGCACCTGGAGCTACTCGCCTCGTTCAGCGCCGACATCGAGTCGTGGCGGGCGAGATTGCTCTGTACGCCCCATGTGTGGCGGCGGCTCCCGCCGATGCGCGCCTTTGCCTCTCTCAGCCATCAAGACGAGACGCCGGAGGCGTGGAGCTACGTCACCTGCTAAAGATGCACGATCTCAACATTCGGCCATTTGCCTGCAAGGTACTCGGCCACTAGCCTCCGATGGCAGTGATGGGGCTTGTCTTCGCTGCAAAGCAGGCAACTGTTATCAATCTTTTCTTTATCGATTGACTCAATCTTTCGGGACGACATTAAATCCAGAAACTTCCTCGCGTAGATATCCCAATCTCCCCCTTTTATTTTATATGCCTCGAACATGTCCTTGGTTGGAGCAAGTGCTGGCAGGTGCTCATATTCCATCCCACACAACGCCTCGGAAAAATACCGAAGATCCTCGCGCTTTGCGAAGCCGGCCAATTGCGAAACATTATTCAGACGAACATCGACTAGGCGTTTGGCACCAGAATCACCTAATTTGGTGAAGAAGGATCGCGCGGAGGTCTTAGTGAATCCAATCGTGAATATCTTCATCTGCCTTACTCCACTCGTTCCTTCATCCATAAATGGCTGTTATTGATCTGCCGCCAGGTACGCCCGTCAATCGCAGCCAAGGAAACGCCGGGGGCATGGCGTACTAGCTACTCCACAACGGCCACGGCAGGCTCCATTCTCTGGCCGCTTCAACGACTCGCGGCCACGACCCGAGCAGCTCAAGAGCTTAGCACCGCCTTTTGCGGTTGCGTGCTTCACCACTCCCGCTTCTTCCCTTCCAGAACGCGCCAACTGCTAAGCTACATGAGGACGACTCGCCCTACAGCGCGAAGCACCTGTGTTCGCGCTATTGGCTGTCCCGTGCGTTGTGGTGCTGGCCGCCGATGACGAGCCGAGCCTACTGAATGGGCACTGCGCACAACAGCCTTTCATGCGTGCCACCTGCGTGATCAAGGTTGAACGCAGATCGAAGCGTGCACAGGTTTTTTCATAAAAGTATAAAATTCAATCAACTCTATCAGAAGAAAATCTATGATCGTAAGAAACTTTGAATACTTGCTTGCTTTGCACCGTGAAGGCCATTTTGGCAACGCGGCAAAAAGCTGCAATGTTTCTCAGCCGACACTCTCCGCGGGCATCAAGCAATTGGAGGAAGACATGGGTGTCGAGATCGTGCGTCATGGCCGACGCTACGACGGGCTCACTTCTGAAGGAATGCGCGTACTGTCTTGGGCTCAGCAGATGTATGACGACTGCAAAGGACTGGAGCGAGAAATCTCCGCACTACGGCGGGGTATAGAGGGGAAATTCCGGCTAGGGATACTCCCAGGAACTGCCGGCGTAGCACCCACATTAAGCATCGCCCTTGCCGAAAAAACACCTTTACTTCAACAATCAATTCTGGTCTCCGGCGCTTCTTCCCTGCTGCAGGCGATTCGAGAAAACAATCTGGATATCGCACTCATGCATTTGGAGGATATTCCAGGGGAAGACTTCGATACTCACCTTCTGTACCGTGAACGCATTTTCCTTTTTCACGCCGCTAGAACACAGCAACCCCGAAGCACAACGTGGGACCATGTTCTTAATAGACAACTGTGCCTGCTGAACTCGGCAGTACCTGAATCCATTCAAGATAGACTGACGCAATGTACCGCACAGACTATTCGCACTGATTCAATTGACGTGCTATCGGCACACGTGGCGACAGGAAAATATTCGGCAGTTCTTCCGCAATCTCTCGCCGGCCAACTCGCACACATTCCGAATCTCCACGCAATCGGTATCAGTGGACCAATGTCACACTCAAATGTCGGATTCGTTGCTGGGAAAAATGCGTTCGAGGCACCGTCATCGCACGCATTGCTCGAAATGGTGCACACCCCAGAACTGGCCGCCGCTCTTCAATCCGTTATATCGATCCATCGTCGGTTCCAGCCCAAAGCAGACTCATCCCAAAGCCCCTTGAAATAGCGAGTCTCGAAGAGCAACGCTGTATTGCTTCAACCAGGCAAAGATGGCAGGCACGCCGTGTGCGCCGCTAAGGATGGTCTGAAGTAGCCATGCATTTCCGGCTGACTTCAGCCTCCGCCGATTTTGAAAGCGGCAAACCGATCAAAAACGATCAGATAACCAGCTCATTTCGGTGTTTCTAGCCGCCGAGAACACCTC
>NZ_PEMX01000058.1:0-16089 GCF_002759075.1 Pseudomonas sp. 382 | reverse complement strand
CGCGTCGGCGAGGATCGTGGTCAGCAACAGGTTCTTGTCTTTGGCCGGGTCGCCCGATTTCAGATGCGCGAAATGCCGAGTGAAGCCCGTCCATTCGTCCACCTCCAGCAGCAGTTCGGTGATCTTGGGGTTTGGGGAGAAATGGAACCAAAAACCAACGTAAGCTCTGAATCCCACCGTAAAGGGGCTTTCCGATCTCCAGCTCACCCGCCAGGCATTACTCTCTGATCAGTGCCTCGATGATCGGGCAGATCGTTCCGCCGTCTCCCGCATCACATTGCTGCACCAGTTCGCCTAACAGTTGCTGCATGACGACCAAGTCGGCCATCTTCTGCTCGATCAACGCGAGCTTGCGTGCAGCCCGTGCTCGCGTTTCGGCACAGGCGCACGACTCATCCAGCGTCAGCAGTCCACCGACTTCCGAGAGCGTGAAACCCAGCGCCTGAGCCCGCTTGATGAAACGCAGTCGCTTCACCATGTCCACCGGATAGCGCCGATGGCCACCCAAGGGTTTGGCTGGTTCATCCAGCAGCCCGCGTCGCTGGTAGTAGCGGATCGTCTCGACGTTCACCCCGGCGGCGTCTGCCAGCTTGCCAATGGTCAGCTCTGTGGCCATCACTTTCTCCTTGATTCCGTACTTTGGTACGGAGTTTAGAATAGCACCTAGGCAATCAGGCTCAGGAGATGGGAATGGGGATGCAACTCACCGGGAAAGGCTCGCTGGTCGCGAGTTCGCTGACCGCCATCGGTGCGTCGGTGTGCTGTGTCGGGCCACTGGTGCTGTTGGCACTCGGTGTCGGCGGTACGTGGGTGGGCGCTCTGACCATGATGGAGCCACTACGCCCCCTCTTCATCGGGTTGACTCTACTGTTCCTGGGATTGGCATTCCGCAAGCTCTACCTGGTGCCACAGGTTTGTACGCCAGGTACACCCTGCGCCGATCCGCGCACGCTCGTGCGACAGCGACTCGTGTTCTGGATCGTCAGCGTGCTGCTGCTCGGCCTATTGGCCGTGCCGTGGCTCGCCCCGCTGTTCTACTGAAGGAGATTAACCATGCGCAAACTGCTGATCGCCGTGCTTTTCGCCTTGCCCTTCGTGGCGCTGGCGGCTCCCCCGAAAACCGTCACGCTCGACGTGCAGAACATGACGTGCGGACTCTGTCCGATCACGGTCAAGAAGTCGCTGGAGAAGGTGTCCGGCGTGAGTGACGTCCAGGTCAATTTCGACCAGAAGACGGCGACCGTCACCTACGATCCCGATAAGGCCCAGCCCGAGGCACTGACTGAGGCGACCGCGAACGCGGGATACCCCTCCACAGTGCAGAAGTGAGGTCACGATGAGCGCCATTGTCCTTGAGTCCGTGCTGACTTGCCCGCGCTGCGGCTTCGCCAAGCCGGAAACCATGCCCACGGACGCCTGCCAGTTCTATTACGAGTGCAGCAACTGCAAGGCGCTGCTGCGCCCCAACCCAGGGGATTGCTGCGTTTTCTGTTCGTTCGGCTCGGTGAAGTGCCCGCCGATCCAGCAGCAGCTTGGGTGTTGCTCATAGCGTTTAGGGGGATCACAGGTCGTCGTCTGGATTACGCAGTGGCCGCAGCTCGCCGCGCGCAACTTCTTCCGGTACCGCAAAGGAATACCGCCCGAGCATGTTGATGTGCTCGTAGATCAGCGGCGATAGCCGGGCCAAATCCTCTTCCAGCACTGGATAGCCGTGCTGCTTGAGCCGTTCCACGGCCGCCGTCATGTAGAGGGTGTTCCACAGCACGATGATGTTCACCACCAGGCCCAGAGCACCGAGCTGGTCTTCCTGGCCTTCGCGGTAGCGCTGGCGGAGCTCGCCGCGTTTGCCGTGGAACACGGCGCGGGCCAGGCTGTGCCGGCCTTCGCCTCGGTTCAACTGGGTCAGGGTGGCGCGGCGCTTGGACTCGTCGTCGATATAGGTCAACGTGTGCAGAGTCTTTTCGATCCGCCCGAATTCGGCCAGCGCCTGGGCCAGCCGGGTGGGTCTATCTCCCGTTTGCAGCGTGCGCATGATGCCAGTCGCCGGCACCCGGCCGAGTTTGAGCGAGCCGGCCAGGCGCAGCAGGTCGTCCCAGTGCTCGGCGATCAGGTCGAGTTTGACCGACTGGCGGGCCAGCCCGTTGAGCTTGCCGTAGTCCGCGTCCGGGCGCGTGCGCCAGAAGCGGGTACCGCCGACATCGGCCAGCCGCGGACTGAAGTGGTAGCCAAGTAGGCGGAAGAGCCCGAACACCACATCGCTGTAGGCCCCGGTGTCGGTCATGATTTGCGTCGGCTGCAACTCGGTCTGCTGTTCCAGCACGACCGCCAGCAACACCAGGCTGTCGCGCAGCGTGCCGGGCACGGTGATGGCGTTGAGGCCGGAGAATTGGTCGGAAATCAGGTTGTACCAGGTGACACCCCGGCCGGTGCCGAAATACTTCGGATTGGGGCCGGCATGCACGGTGCGCACCGGTACGACGAAGCGCATGCCATCGGCGGAGGCGACCTCGCCGCCACCCCAGACTTGGGCCAGTTCCAGTTGGCTTTGCGCTCCGACCAGGATGGCGTTAGCCGCTGACAGGGTGTCGTCGCGGATATAATTCTGGCTGACCCAGGACAGCCGGTCACGGCGCAGCGCCGGGTTGTCGGTGCGGATCAAGGGCTCCAGGCCGGTGTTGCAGGCCCCGCCCAACAGCACCGCGCAGAGGCTGGTGACCAGGTTGTCGGCGCGTGCATTGCGTTCGGAGACATGGGTGAAGGCCTCGGAAAAGCCAGTGCGGGCGGCGATTTCCAAGAGGATTTCCGGCAGATCGACACGCGGCATCAGGTCAGACACGGCCGCCCGCAGTTGCAGCAACGAGCAGGGCTCGTCCAGCTTGTCCAGCGCCCCGAGCGACAGTTCGGTCTTGCCCTCGGTGTTCTCGCTCAGTTGAATCGCCGGGTTGTCGGGCAGGCGCGCGGCTACTGCCAGCCAGGTTGCATCCAGCTCGACGGACAAGGCGTCCAGGGTGGTTTTGGCGTCGATGGTCAGGCCCAGTGACCGGCAGATGATCGGTCGCGCCGCCAGCCATTCGGCACCGTCGAGCAGGCCAAGGCGCGGGTCGGCATAGCGCCAACTGGGCGAGACGAAGACATCGCGGCGGCGCAGGGCCGTGCGCAGCGCATCGAGCGTGCAGAACACATAGGCACCCATGTCGAGGGAGCCATCTTCGCGGGTGATGTGCTTCTGCCAAGCCTTGGCCACGATCTCCTGCGGCGCGTCATCCTCTGGCTTCCGGCGCGGCAGGTTCAGTTGCAGCCACTCCAGACTAGCCGCCACGCCCTTGCCGGCCGGGCTGAAGCCGAAGCGGATGTGCTTGAGCAGGTCGGGCAGGAAGCGGCGCACGCTGCGGTAGCGCGCTTCCAATGCAAGAAAATAGACGTCATCTACCGGGCGGATCAGCGCGTTGACCTCTTCCAGGGCCTTTTCCAGGGTGGTCCTCGGCAGGTCGTTGAACAGCCGGGCGCGCACGTTGTCATCGCTGATCGAGCTGTCCAGCACGACCTTGCACGCGGCGGCGAGCGTCGCGGCCGACCGATCCAGGTCTTTCAGGCTGCGCATGCGGGCTTTCTTGTCGGCCTTCTCCGCGTTGCTGAACAGGTCGCGCAGCAAGGCCTCCAGGACTTCCAGTGCGTCGTCGTGCGCAGTCGCCTCCAGGCAGAGTGCGAAGGCCACCAGTGTCGCCATCCGCCGCGACGCCGGCAGCCGATTAATCGCGGTGACCTTGGCCGTGTTGGCGAAGCGGGCCAGGGCGGCGATACGGCTGGGAGGGATGTGCGCCGCCGCCGGCAAGGTGATGCCGATGCCGCGCACGTCATCGAGCCGGCGCAGTGCCCGAATCAACGCGGGGCCACTGACCATGACCGGGCCGGAGCGCAATTGATCCAGCCGGGAGCTGCGGTTGCCTTCGGCCACCGTCAGCAAGTCTTGCAGTTGCAATCGCTGTTCCTCAGTCACGCTGCGGCCCAGCGTAAACCAGAGGCGTTCTTCGACCCGACTGCGCAACTGGGCGATAAAGCGCTCTAGTTGAGACACACCAGGCAGGAGGACTTTCTGTGTGAACAGCCACGAGGTGGCTCGCTCAAACAGCACTCCCGGCCGGTCGGTGCCCGTCCAGCAGAGGGCATACAGCCAGCGGCTCAAGCGAAAGCCGATGCCCGGATCGGTGAAATGACGATAGCCAAAGCGGTTCTGAATATCGGTGGCATGTATCCAGCGGCGATGATCGCTATAGCGCTGGAGGCAGTCGGGGTCTGGAATCGCCAGTTGTCGGCAAAGCACCTGCAGGACTTCCACCGGCACGGCGGCGGGCTTGTCCGGCAGAACGCCAACGAAGCGGACGGTGGTCAGCAGAACGGCATAACCCAGACGGTTATGGCTACCCCGCAGCACCTGGATGGCTTCACGGTCTTCATCGCTCAGGTGGAAGTAACGTTCCAGCTCTTCACGGCTGGGCGAATCAACATAGCGGCCAAAACCGTCGCGTTGCTCTTGAGTCAGAAAACCGACCGGCATTGATCACAGCACCTCGACGCAGAACACGGCGGGCGTGACGATCCGCGTGCGTTCGATGTGCCCGCGTTGCAGCAGGCCGGCGCGGCGATCACCGGTTACCAGGTAGTCCGCATCGCCCGCCAAGGCCATGGCCAGCAAAAACGAGTCATCCGGATCATCGGCTTCGACCTCGATGGTCAGGCGCTCCAGTACCACAGCCCGTTGCAGGTTATTGATCATGGCGCCCACCTTGGCGGGCTGTAGGATGGCCTGAAGCTTGGGATAGCGGCTGGCTCGACGAATTTCATCGAGTTGCATCCGCGAGGTCACCACCTCGAAACGCGCCGCCCGCCAGGCACGGTAGATCGCATCGGGCGCGCCATGTGGCGAGATCAGGGCGCTGAACAGGATGTTGGTATCCAACACGACCCGCATCAGCGCTTACGTGCCCAGTCGAGCGCTTCGTCAACCGCGTTGGTCAATTCTGCCTCACTCAGATGGGCGTTAGCGGCCTTGGCCTGCTCAGCGCTCAGCTCCAGGATGTGTGCCCGTACCGCTTCTTCGATGAAGCGCGACAGGTCGCCCTTACGGCCGCCGCCCTGGCTGGCCAGAAACATCCGAAGCGACTGGTCGGTGTCGGCCGAGACGGCGACATTCCAGCGAATGGTATTCATAGCGTTCTCCGCTAATAGGTGTTTGTGTGTTTATACGCCAATCACAAAGGGCGATGCAATGGTTCGACAAAACGATGGTTTTCCCGAACTAACCAGACGCCACAAGGGTTTGCGGGCAGGCGCTGGGCTTAAGTGCACTTTCTGTTCCGTTGCTCCCCAAACCCCCTCGACCGGCCTCTCATTGGACAGCACGACATTCGGTGCCGTTAGCCAGTGGAGCGCACCTCCTAGATCCCCATCGTACAGCTCCAATAGCGCATCGAGGATCTCGATAAGACGACAGAACACCTCACCAGCCTGTATAGACATCACGGCACTGCCGGGGGACGCAGTGATCCACTGCGCGATCTGCGCTGGCGATCGCTCCAACTCGCTTGCCAAATCGGAGATCAACGACACCGGCAGGCCCGCCAGTACGGCGACGTGCAGATAGTAGTGGCCTCTCGGCAAATCCAGTTTTTCGCGGAGCCTTTCCATAACTGCCTCCAGGATAATTGGCCATTTGATAATGTCATCTTGGCCCCGAGTTTGCGCATGATGGTCTCGAACCATCCGCACCGTAGCTTCGAGAGAGAGCGAATGAACACTATCTGAAGGCTACTCGGCAGTGCGAGAGGGCTTTGGCAGTGACGCTTTGATCGGTGTTATTATTGAAACCTGCCCAAGAGCTTCCTCTCCCGGGTGCGTGTACCGGTGATGAAACTTGGTTTGAGGCGGTCTCGTTGAGGCCGCCTTTGTCGCTTCTGGGAGAGCCCCCAGTACTAAGCAGCCGTTATGCGTCGAAGCGCAAAGCCTCGACCAAAGCTGTTCGCAGGCCCTCTAACTCGGCATTTCTCCAATCTTATGAACTCGCGCTGGGTACGGACGGCGGGAATTATCTGCAATTATCTCGGCATAGATAATTGATCAATATTTAGCCGCCACTACTGAGCAGCGCCTCTCAAAGTTAATCCTTTAGATACAGCAGGTTACAGAACGAATGTCCTAATTTTTGCCTTATCTCGGCATGCCCCCTAATGCGGAAAATGGCTGCTGCGAGGTGCTCGCGGCGGCCAAAAACGGAGAACTGAGCGGGTTACCTGGTCGATTTTGATCGACGGCCCGCTTTCAAAAGCAGCAAGGGCTGAAGTCGACCGGAAATACAGGGTTACTTCAGACCTTCCTTAGGTAGCGGCCATTGCTGCGAGTGAACAACGCGCCAACTTCCGTTCGACAGACATTCACGGCGATCGCCAGGCAAAACAGCGGGAACGAGAGGCGTCCCAGAATGAACAGGTTATCCAGTGATGGCCATGCCAGACGCATGTGGTCGAGCACCATCGTGAGCAGGGCGATCCACTTGATGAGGTCCTGTCCGTTGTGTCGTTCAACCCGCGAAGGTGGTGATTCGTACGCGCTCAACTCAGGTTCTCCAGGATGAGAATCGCAAGGACCAGATACCGTCCGCCCTTGGCGAGCGTGACGATCAGGACGAACCGCCAGAGCGGCTCTTTCATCACGCCGGCGATCACGGTTAGCGGGTCTCCAATGATGGGTACCCAACTGAGCAGCAGCGACCAGTACCCGTAACGTTCATAGGAGGCTTTGGCTTTTTCGAAGGCCGCTTGCTTTACCGGAAACCAGCGCTTTTCGCGATAAGCCTCGATACCTCGTCCCAGCAGCCAGTTCACAACCGATCCGAGTACGTTGCCTGTGGTGGCCACCACCAGCAGGATGGCTGTGGAAAAACGCTCGGATATCAGCAGTCCGCCCAGCACTGCCTCCGATTGCATGGGCAGCAGGGTTGCCGCGCCGAATGCAGCCAGAAACAGGCCGAGGTAACCGCCGTACTCAAACATTCAACAACCGAGCACCGTGCCTACAGGTATTTGGTGATTTGCTTGAATTCGTCCAGTGCCGAACGGTCGCCCTTGCTCAGGGCTGTCACCGAGTCTTCCAGGCAATGGTCGATGTGGTCCTGGATCAGTGTCCGCTTCGCCTGGCACACGGCCTTTTCAACAGCATGGAGCTGCTGGGCGATGTCCACGCATTCACGTCCTTCATCGATCATGGTGATGATGCTGCGCAGGTGGCCGTCCGCTCGCTTGAGGCGTTTGATGATGGCGTCGTGAGTCTGGTGGGTATGAGCGTGACCATGCGGTTGGTCGTGAACGTGTTCTGACATGACTTGAGTCTCAGACGGCGATACTTTACGCTCTGCATGCTATCCCCCTGGGGGGGTTGGGTCAAACGCGCTATTTCACACCGTGTTTCAACCGGATAAGCATTGGGATGTCTCGTCGTTTTCTTTCAGCGACCATGATCGTGGCTTTGGCAATGGCCTTTCTGCTGGCCTGGACCGGTCATGCCTATTCACTTTCCGTCCTCTCGCAAATCACGGCAAAGAGCGCCCAGAGCCTGACTCATGATCACTCCCACGACTCGTCCCTGAGTTGTGCGCAGTGCTCTGATCACTACCACTCCCCCCTGACGCCCGATCACCAGCACGAAACGCCTCAGATACCAGCTGCAATCCACTTCTCCAGTCATTTCGAAGCCTCGGTACACCTGGCCATGCTGGGCGATTCCGTGCCTTGGCCCCCCATCTTCCGTATCGAACGCCCACCCCGTCCTGTGCTTGCTTCCTGACCAAGGCCGCTCTGCGGCCAACAATCACTGCAAGAAAGGATTGATCCATGCATTCGCACTCCCTAAAGGGTGGGGGCCTGTTCGCCATGCGTTCACGCCACCTGTTGTATCTGCTGTTCCTGCTCGTCGCCTCGCTGTTCATCGGCATGCCAGAAGCTCTGGCCCATGCCGTGGCCGAGGGTGACAAGGGCTTCATCCAGGAAAGCACCGGGGTCATGCTGATCCCCTTCATCTACATGGGCGCCAAGCACATGGTCACGGGATACGACCATCTGCTGTTCCTGTTCGGCGTCATCTTCTTCCTCTACCGGCTGAAGGATGTCGGCCTGTACGTCACGCTGTTTGCGGTCGGCCATTCGGTGACGCTGCTGATCGGCGTGCTGACGGAAGTCAGCATCAGCTCGTACGTCATCGACGCAATCATCGGTTTCTCGGTGGTGTACAAGGCCCTGGATAACCTGGGCGCCTTCCAGCGCTGGTTCGGCTATCAGCCGAACACCAAGGCCGCCACGCTGATTTTCGGCCTGCTGCACGGCTTCGGCCTGGCAACCAAGATCCAGGAATACGAGATCTCTCCCGATGGGCTGATCCCCAACCTGATCGCCTTCAACGTAGGGGTGGAGATCGGTCAGCTGATGGCGTTGAGCGCCATTCTGATCCTGATGGGCTTCTGGAGGCAGACCCCAAGCTTCTGGCGTCATGCCTATACCGCCAACGTCGCAATGATGAGTGCTGGTTTCCTGTTGATGGGTTACCAGATCTCCGGCCTGTTTCTGACCGCTTAAGGACTCCTGATCATGTTCAATTCTCCACTCCCATCGGCAAGCGAATTGCCGAGCAGCCGCCAACTCGTTCGTTCCACCGTCATTGCCCTGGCTGTCGCCATGGGCCTGCTGGTCACCGTGGTGATGCCTTCGGAATACGCGGTCGACCCGACCGGCCTGGGCCGCGCCATGGGCCTGACGCAAATGGGCGAGATCAAGATCACCCTCGCTGCCGAGGCTTTGGCTGACGAGGCTGCGTCGAAAGCGGCAGCTGCTCCGGCCCCAGCTCCTGTCGTTGCTGCTGCACCGGCACCTGCACCGGTAGCGCCACCCGTACAGCAAGTGGCAGCAGCCCCTCAGCCCGCGGCTCCCGTATCCAGCAAACCTGCTGCCAACGCCAAGTCCGATCAGGTCACCGTAACCCTGACGCCAGGCGAAGGTCGGGAGATCAAGCTGGAAATGCTCAAGGGCAGCACTGTGAGCTATGAATGGACCGCATCCGGCCCGGTCAACCACGACACCCACGGTGAGATCTACAACGCCGCCCAAGGCGATTTCCACAGCTACAGCAAAGGGCGTCAGGTGAAAGGCGACAAGGGCGACCTGACCGCGCTGTTCGATGGCACCCATGGCTGGTTCTGGCGTAACCGCACCAACGCCGATGTCACCATCGTGCTGAACACGACTGGCGACTACCTGAACGTGAAGAAGTAATCCCGCCGGGGCGAACCTGTTGTTCGCCCCGACTTTTTGATCTCAATTGGAATAGCTGAAGATGACTACCAAAATCCTCAAATCGCTCGTTGTGCTGAGCTTCCTCGGCCTGTTGGCTGCCTGCGGTGGTACTGATACCGAATCGAAGTCTGGCGATGCGGGTCACGGCCACTCGCACGAGTGATGCAAACAGGGCCGCTAAAGCGGCCCTGTTTCTTTCTGGATTACGCGAAGATCATCGATAGAACCCGTGCAACGCGGGCTTTATGGCTTTGGCCATTTCCGGTGATCGTCATCGATGACGAACGAGTGCGCATGCGCATTGCCGTTGGCCACGTGCGGGTGGTCTTCCGGCAGGTCATCGTGATTGTGCGCTACCACGTCTTCCTCATACTCCGGGCGCCAGATCCGCTTGCTCACCAGCCAGGCTACGGCGGCAACCAGACTCAGTCCGATGAACGAAGCCGTCAGGCTGACGCTTGCCCCCAACCATCCCGCGAGCGGGTAGGTGATCAGCCAGCAGGCGTGTGAAAGGGCGAACTGGGCGGCGAACAGCGCAGGTCGATCCTGGGCTGAGGACGAGCGCCGCAGAATGCGTCCGGACGGTGTCTGTGCCAGGGAGTAGCCGGCACCCAACACCAGCCACAACAGGATCAGCGCCGGGTAACTGGAGACGAAGGTACCCAGGATCAAACCGGCTACCAGCACGGCACCGCCGGCCAGCATCGCCTTGCGATCGTCCAGTCGTTCCAGCAGCTTGGGCAGCATCAGGGCGACCACCATCGAGCCACCGCCGAAGGCCATCAAGGCCATGGCGGTAGAGCTCTGGGGCAGCGCGAACTTGGATTGCACCAGTACCACGGTGTTGACGATGACCATGGCGCTGGCGGCTGCGATCGTCAGGTTCAGTGCAAGAAGGCCACGCAGCCGCGGGGTGCGCAGGAAAATCCGCATGCCCTTGGTGGTGCGTTCATAGATGCTGCGTTTGGGTCCTCGTGCCGCCAGGGGCAGCACCACGGTACCGACCATCGCGGCGGACACCAGGAAGCCCACCACCGTGCCCGCGAACAGGCTGTGGAAGCTGACCACCGTAAGCAACAGCGCGGCCAGCATCGGACTGATCACGCTTTCCAGGTCATAGGCCAGGCGCGAAAGGGAAAGCGCCCGGGTGTACTCGCGCTCATCCGGCAGGATGTCAGGGATGGTGGCCTGGAAGGTTGGCGTAAACGCCGCAGAGGCCGACTGCAGCACGAAAATCAGCACGTACACCTGCCAGATCTCGGTGACGAAGGGCAGCATCAGCGCGACCGCTGCCCTGACCAGATCGAGGGTGACCAGCATCGCCTTGCGCGGCAGATGCTCGGCGAACGCGGCGGCAACCGGTGCAACGCCGATGTAAGCCGCCATCTTGATGGCGAGCGCGGTACCCAATACAGCTCCCGCCTGGGCGCCGGCCAGGTCGAATGCCAGAAGCCCGAGGGCAACCGTCGCCAGACCAGTGCCCACCAGGGCGATCACCTGGGCCAGAAAGAGGTGTCGATAAGTACGATTTTTTAGAACGGATAGCATGCGCTACCTCCGGGTAGTGCGGGTGATTCATGTTTCTAGCGTATCCCCCCTGGGGGGATACGGTCAACGTGAGTGAATCGAACCCTCATCCCGGCAGTGCATTTTCCTGAGAACAGAGCTAAAGTAGAGATTCATACATTTTATGTTTGATTCTCTACATGAAAAATTGGCTTCTTCTTGTGTTGGCACTCCCCACGGCCAACGCGACCGAACGTATGCGTGCCTGGCGGGCGTTGAAGGCTTGCGGCGCTGCCGTGCTGCGCGACGGTGTGTACCTGTTGCCTGAGCAGGACGCGGGCCGCGAGGCGTTCGAGTCCGTGGAGCGCGATGTGACGGTCAGCGGCGGCACTGCGTTTCTGCTGGCATTCCCGGACGAAGAAACTCGCTTCGCCGGCCTGTTCGACCGGAGTGAGGAGTACAGCAAGCTGCGCGACGAAGTCGCCGCGTGCAGGGAGGGACTGCTTCCCGAGAACGCCCTGCAGGTCGCTCGCCAGGTCAGAAAACTGCGCAAGAGCTTCGCCCAGTTGGCCCTGATCGACTTCTTCCCCGGCGTTGCGAAGCAGCAGACGGAGACCGCGCTGGAAGCGCTGGAGACGGCAATCAGCCGTGCCCTCTCACCTGATGAACCGCACATTCAGGATCATCCCGTCACGCTGCTGGACCACAGTCATTACCAGGGGCGTCGCTGGGCAACCCGTCGACGTCCCTGGGTCGACCGGCTGGCCTGTGCCTGGCTCATCCAGCGCTTCATCGACAGCGGCGCGGAAATCCTCTGGCTGGAATCCCCGAGCGACTGCCCCGCCGATGCACTGGGCTTTGACTTCGATGGCGCCGCGTTCAGCCATGTCGGGCACCGCGTCACCTTCGAAACCCTGATCGACAGCTTCGTGCTGCAGGCTCCAGGCCTTTCACGCATCGCCGCGCTGGTTCACTACCTCGATGTCGGTGGCAGCCAGCCTGCGGAAGCGTCCGGCATCGAGCGTGTCCTGGCGGGCCTGCGCGAGAGCATTACCGATGACAACCAACTGATGGCAGCGGCAAACGGCATCTTCGACGGGCTGCTGGCGGCCTTTGCCAACGAGGAAAACGGTCATGGCTGAAACGACGACGCTGGCCACGGGCGAAGCCCCCCTCAAGCCAGCGACCCCGGTGGGCTTGTTCGAAGCGTTGCTGTTCTGGCTGAAGATCGGCTTCATCAGCTTTGGCGGGCCGGCAGGACAGATCTCCATCCTCCACCAGGAGTTGGTGGAGCGTCGCCGCTGGATCAGCGAGAAGCGCTTTCTGCATGCCCTGAACTACTGCATGTTGCTGCCCGGGCCCGAGGCCCAGCAGCTCGCGACCTACATCGGTTGGTTGATGCACCGGACCTGGGGCGGGGTGATTGCTGGCGGGCTGTTCGTGCTGCCGTCGCTGTTCATCCTGATCGGGCTGTCGTGGGTCTATATCGAGTTCGGCAACGTTCCGGTGGTTGCCGGGATCTTCTATGGCATCAAGCCGGCGGTCACCGCGATCGTCGTTCATGCGTCGCACCGCATCGGTTCCCGGGCATTGAAGAATGGCTGGCTATGGGCGATCGCCGCAGCATCCTTCGTCGCCATTTTTGCCCTGAACGTCCCGTTCCCGCTGATCGTTCTGGCCGCTGCCGTGCTGGGCTACATCGGCGGAAAAGTGCTGCCGGACAAGTTCGTGACCGCTGGCAAGCATGGCTCCGGGAAGGCCAGTTACGGGCCTGCGCTGATCGATGACGATACACCGCCACCCGCGCATGCCCGTTTCCGCTGGAGCTATCTGCTCAAGCTGATCCTGATCGGTGCGGCGCTATGGATGCTCCCCATGGGGTTGCTGACCGTCATCTTCGGCTGGCAAGGCACTCTGACCCAGATGGGGTGGTTCTTCACCAAGGCTGCGTTGCTCACCTTCGGCGGTGCCTACGCGGTGTTGCCCTATGTCTACCAAGGTGCGGTCGGTCACTACGGCTGGCTGTCGCCCACGCAGATGATCGACGGCCTGGCCTTGGGGGAAACAACGCCGGGGCCGTTGATCATGGTGGTGACTTTCGTCGGCTTCATTGGCAGCTACATCCACCCGATGTTCGGCACCGACCATCCGTTCCTGGCGGGCGCGGTGGCGGCTGTGCTGGTCACCTGGTTCACCTTCCTGCCCTCGTTCCTGTTCATCCTTGCCGGCGGTCCGCTGGTGGAGTCGACGCACAACGAACTGAAGTTCACAGCGCCGCTGACCGGGATCACCGCCGCCGTGGTAGGTGTGATCCTGAATCTGGCGTTGTTCTTCGGTTACCACGTGCTCTGGCCCAACGGCTTTGGGGGAGGATTCGAGTGGGCCTCCGCACTTATCGCCGCGGCCGCCGCTATTGCCCTGTTCTACTTCAAGCGCGGTGTGATCCAGGTGCTGGTGATGAGTGCACTGGCGGGGCTGGCTGTCCAGCTGTCGATGCGTTGAGGAGGATGCCGCTTGAGGGTGATCCGGGGCAGGCGGTCAAGCGCCTGCCTCAAGATCGAGGGGGAAGGAGGAAGTAGAGAAACAGCACATCCATGAGCCTAGGATGGGCTTTTAGCGTTTTCCTTTTCTTTGGTCTCTGCCGGTTTGGCTTTGTCTGCGGTGTCTTTTTCACCCCAGAGGCGTTTCTGGTCCTCGCGGAATTTCTTGTTGAATTCGATCGAGCGGTCGTAGCCATCTTCGGCAAATACCGGTGTCGTCACACCAACAGCCAGTACACCGATGAGAAGCGCTTGGGTCAGTCGCATTTTCAGAAACTCCAGGGGTTTGGATCTCAATGGATCGTGAGATTTTCGATACCCCTGAAGCTTAAAGAAGCGTCTCTGACGACAACGTGAGGCGCGAATTACAATGTTGAAAGACGCCTTGGGCTCAGAGACGGTTCACCGGAAAACTCAGGTGGAACCAGGTAAAGCCCGAGCCCGTTATTTCTACCTTCGCCACGCCTTGGTGCAGGCTCATGATCGATCGCACGATGGCAAGCCCGAGGCCTGTGCCTCCCTCGCTGCGCGCACGCCCTTTGTCGACCCGATAGAAGCGTTCGAACAGATGAGGCAGGTGCTCTTCCGGAATACCTTGGCCTGGATTGCCTACGCTGAGCCTGATGTGCTCCTGCTCACGGTGAACCTTCACCACTACAGCCTGCCCTTGTGGGCAGTAGCGAATGGCGTTGGAGAGCAAATTGGACACTGCCCGTTGAATCATCAGGCGATTGCCTTGGATCACATCGACACTGCCTGACACATCGAGCCGAACGCCGCTCTCTTCGGCACTCAGGCTGAACAAGTCACTGACCCTCTGCACCTCGTCGACCAGTGCCACCGTCTCGAATTGCACCAAGGCTGCAGGCTGGCTGACATGTGCCAGGAAAAGCATGTCGGCCACCATGCTTTTCATGCGATCCAGCTCCTCGGCGCAGGATTCCAGCACCTCACGGTACTCCTCCGAGCTGCGTGGTCGTGACAGGGCCACCTGTGCTTTGCCCATCAGGTTAGTGAGCGGAGCACGCAACTCGTGGGACAGGTCGTCCGAGAACTGCGATAGCTGCTGCACGCCACCGTCCAGGCGGTGCAGCATAAAGTTGATGCCGTCCGCGAGCTCCAGCAGTTCGATCGGCAAGCGGTCGGTAGGCAGCCGATGCTGCATGTTGTCGGTGGAGATCTTCGACGCGACTTTCAGAAAGCGCGTAAGCGGCAGCAAGCCCCGGCGTACCGTCCACCAGGCCACGACCATGATCAGCGCCAGGATGAAGGGTGACGCCATCAGGGCCCAGCTCAGCATCGCCCGGAGCAATTCGGCATCGGAGGATTCATCCACGGTCATGTACACACCGACCTGGGTACCGTCAGCCAGACGCATGAGCTGGGAAACGCTGAGCATGGGCATGCCCAGTTCGTTGTTCCACTCGTAGAACTCCACTTGATCGTTGGCAGGAAAGCTGGTGAGTTCGGTGGTTATCTTTTTCGAGCCGATGGTCAGCAGGGGGATTCGGCTGTTTGCCGTATCGAAAATGCTGACGAACAGGTTGTTGTGGCCCATCGCAAGGTCGACCAACTGGTGGGAGTCTGCGGTGACCTCGGACAGATCCGCGACGGTCGATAGGTTATGGGCCATGCCACCCATCTTGGTGATCAGGCTGCTTTGCGTCGTGCGCTCCAGCGCCTGGCCGAGCATCAGGTAGCCCACGATAGAGAGCAGCACCAGCAGTATCACGCTCATCAAGCCGACTTTGAGTCCCAACCTGGCGGCCAGGCTGAAGCGCTTCATGAACGCTCCTCGATCACATAGCCCACACCGCGCAGGGTGTGGATAAGTTTGTTCTCGAACGGATCGTCGATCTTGGCGCGCAGGCGCCGGATCGCCACGTCGATCACGTTGGTATCGCAGTCGAAGTTCATGTCCCAGACCAGGGAAATGATCTGCGAGCGGGTCAGGGCTTCCCCTGGGTGGCTCATGAGCAGGCGCAACAGGGCGAATTCCTTGGTAGTCAGCTCGACGCGCAGGTCACCCCGGAACGCGCGGTGGCGACCCGGATCCAGCTCAAGGTCTGCGACCCGCAAGGTCGGGTGGTCCACCACCTTGTCGCCACGCCGCTGCAGCGAGCGGATGCGGGCAAGCAGTTCCGGAAACTCGAACGGCTTCACTAGATAGTCGTCGGCGCCGCCGTCCAGGCCCTTCAGCTTGTCGTGCAGGCGGCCACGACCGGTCAGCATGATGATGCGAACCCGACTGGTCTTGCGGATCGTGTCGAGCACGTCCCAGCCGTCCACCTTGGGCAGGTTCACATCCAGGATGACCAGGCCGTAGGTGTTGTGCTGGAACAGGTGCAGCGCATCGACACCATTACTTGCCCGGTCAACGATATAGCCACTTTCGGTAAGCCCTTGCTGAAGGTATTCGGCAGTTTTGGCTTCGTCTTCCACTACTAGAACACGCATTATTTGTTTATCTCAAATTAAAAAAGTATTCGGGTGTCAAATAAAAAAATATTCATTTATTTCTTGAAGTGTCATTGCCTCATGCACCGAACCAGCATGGTGATCATCGATGAATCAATCTTAAGGAAACTCCGAACAAGTTGCTCATCAGTCGGAAATGGGCGGCTTAGGGATGCCGAAAAGCCCGCTTTTCAGTCGCTGATTATTGGATAACCAAGGCAAAGCCTTGGTTATCCGGACTCACGGGCGCA
>NZ_PEMX01000057.1:0-16873 GCF_002759075.1 Pseudomonas sp. 382 | reverse complement strand
CGATTACATCGAGATGTTCTATAACCCAAAACGTCGACACAGCAGTGCTATGCAGCTGTCTCCAGTAGAGTATGAGAAACGCTATTTCCTGAGCTTGGAGAGTGTCTAGGAAACCAGGGGCGATTCACACAGTGCCGCACCAGCAGCTCGACCAGGGTATTTTTGAGCCGTGACACGCCTTGGGTGAAGTTGACTTTCCATCGCAGCTTGCGACCTTTGTGGCGCTGTTCGATGACCGGCTGTAGCAGGTGCTGCATCAACAGCGCCAGGTTCTTCAACAGTTGAGCGGCATGAAAGTCCTGCTTTACAGCGGTCACGCTGCGGCCGCTGAAGTTGTCCAGCGTCAGGGTTTGTTTGAGGCGACGGAAATCGGTTTCGATGCCCCAGCGGCGGTGGTAAAGCTCGGCAAGCACCTCAGCGGGAAAGGCTTCTCGATCCAGCAGCGAGGTCAGCAATACCTCGCTTTCGCCGTTGGCCAACTCGACCCGGATTAGTCTCAGCTCGATCTGGCTGGCAGGATCAACGCCAGCCTCGGAGCAGAACAGACATGCTTCAGGATGGTTGGCCACGAAAAGCTCTGTTCAACTTGGTCAGAGTGTAGAAACGCTTTGACCTGGGCGTTATAGCCACAGGGCAGGCGCATCAGAAAGTGCCGCTGTTGCTGCGCGAACAGCGCGAATAACCAGTGCCCAGGGTAACCACGGTCAAACAGCGTCAGGCTGTCAGCCGGCAGGTGCTCAAGGTGCAGATGGGCACAGTCGCGCTCGCCGACGGTCAGGGGCACGATCAGGCTATGCAAGGTTTGACCGTCAGCGACTTCGTAGAGTGTGGACAAGCGAGCCATGGGAAAGCCAGAGTGACTGCCAAAGAAGGTCGCCATGGTCGACTCCAGGGGTAAATGCACGGTCGAGCCATCCACCGCGAGCACCCTCAGCCCACGCCACTTCTGGCGCAGCCCTAAGCAGTCAATTTGTTGCTGCAGGAGGCGATTGAGACTTTCAAATACCTCGGGGTTGAGCTTTTTGCGCGCTTTGCAGAAGGCCTGCGCAGTGACCATTTGCGTCTCAGTCGACGCCTGATTGAGTACGCGATAGAACTGATCGAGTTCGGTTTGCAGGGCCGTGCGTGGCTGATTGAGCAGGAACAGGACGAGGTTCTTGAAGGTGAGCTGGCGTCGGAGGGTAAAGTCTTGAGGATTCTGGCGGTGGGCGGCGATGAAGGCGGGACAATCGAGCGGACTGGTTGTTTTTTGTACAATTTTCAAGTCAGGGTTTGGCTGGGGGTGTCAAGCGATGCGGTATAGGTAGTCAAAAGGGCTTCTCCCATGCACTGATTTGAGCGCTAATCATATGATATTATGGATAATTTCCAAAGTTGATGACATTGGGCAGCGGTCATTGCCTGGATTTCGAAATGAGTCTGTTGGGCAGAGGCAATACTGCAACCCTGGCTGGAGCGCCACGTGTAGTATTGGCCTATTACCCTTTTTGCCTGAAGAGGGAAATAATCCTTTTACCGGGAGGGCCTCAAAATGTGCGAGCTGTATATCAAAGCCGATCCAATACTGTACGAATCTCGGTCACGCTCGTTGCGTATACACGGCGTGATCACGACTCTGCGACTGGAAAACCAGTTTTGGGACATCCTCACAGAGATGTCCGCCGTGGAAGGCCTGACCACCAACCAGTTGATCACCAATCTCTATGAGGAGATCACCAAAGCGCGCGATGAGGCGATGAACTTCTCCTCATTCCTACGGGTTTGTTGCACTCGATACCTGGCTCAACAGCGCAGTGCCGCACCTCTTAAGCTGGTAAACCGCAGCGCCTGATTTTAAGCGATCGATACAGGAGCTGCGATCTATCTGTTGGTGCCGGCGACAAATTGACACAGTTGCTGACATGTCATTGACCCAGTCTGTTCTTCTTCGCGAATCATTGCCTTTGCTGGATTTGTGCTAACTTGGAGGTGGGTGAGTCTTGCATCAGCACACGGGTCAATTCGGCATTGGCGTCAACAGTTCGATGACCGATGACTGATTTTTCGAAAAAAGTACAAAAAGAGGAGAAAGTCATGGATACACACGTACAATCTTGGGCCCAAAAATTTCGCGAGCATTCTGATTCTGATGCCACGATCCAATCAATGGGTAAGTACTTCACGTGTACGTACATGCTCGACATGGAAACTGCAAAAGTCATCGTTGATATGCGCGATGGCAAGGTCAACGACATTAATGTCAACCCCGCCCCCCTCGATAGCTACCAATTCGCCTTTCGGGCAAGTGCCGCCACGTGGAAAAAATTTGGCATGGAGACGCCACCGCCAATGTTCCATGGTATCTGGGCGGCTTCGTTCCGGGAGGATTTGAAGATGGAAGGCGATCTGCTTGTGCTAATGCAGAACCTTCGCAACATCACCATTCAAATTGAATTGCTTCGTAAAACCGGCGTACCGGTTTAATCAGAATCTCGTCGGAGAAGAAACATGTCTCGAATTTCACCGGTAACAGGACATTATGTAACCCTCGAGGTGGACGGTTGCGAATACAAGGTGTTTTACAACCAAAATGGCAGCGGCCAACCTTTAATCTGCCAGCACACTGCTGGATGCCACAATCATCAATGGCGAGATCTGCTCGAAGACGATGATATTACGAAGGACTATCTGGTTATCGCCTACGATCTTCCGCGTCACGGGAAATCAGATCCACCTCTTAATAAGGAGTGGTGGAAAGAGGAGTACCGTCTCACGGCCGACCACTACGTAAACTTCATCGTTGCCCTCTGCGACGCGCTCGAATTGGAGAATCCGATCTTCATGGGTTCTTCATTCGGAGGCAATGTCGCTCTGCAGCTCGCTCTACGTCACCCGGACAGATTCAAGGCGGTGATACCGGTCGAAGCTGCTGCGTATGCGCCAGGATTCTACCTTGACTGGTGGCATCACCCCCATGCCAATGCCTCACAAGTTTGCGCAAGCGGAGTCTGGGATTTGATGGCGCCAATGTCGTCAGACAAGGACCGTTGGCTAACATGGCATTACTACAGTCAGGGCGCGGAAGCGTTCAAAGGTGATCTCTACTTCTACTCAGTCGATCATGATTTGCGGGACAAGCTTGGACAGATCGATGGCGAGAAGTGTCCAGTAGTGATGATGACCGGGACCTATGACTATCTGACTCCTCCTTCCGCGACCAAAGAAACGGCCGACCAGATCAAGGGTGGGTCATTCATTGAGATGGAGGACATCGGACATTTCCCTATGAGTGAAAACTACCCAGTGTTTAAAAAATACCTGGTAGAGGCTCTGCAACGTATCGATACCCAATTAACCTGACGTACCCACTGGTGACTCTGCCGCACCATCTCCAATTGGAGATGGTGCAGCTTTTCACAAAATATCTAGTTACAGGCTATCGGAACAAAGTCGGATTCCGCGTCATCGACTAGGCGTTGCCGCCACAGCGTTCTATGCCTTCAACGTGCTCGAAGTGCGAGCTGAGAAGATGAACGACGTCGCATCCGTCGAGTCACTGATGCTGCAAGCGCAGGTAGCGGTAAAGGCGTTTGGCCTGGAGTTGGCTGAAGACGAGGCTAACACGGTTGTCGGCCTAACCGATGAGCTCGTCTCGTTGCTGGAGAGGTCCCAGGTGGAGTCCGGGTCGGGCGACTCCGTGGAGGCGGCAAAAATCTATCTCGCCCAGTTCAAGCGGTACGCTCAAGCCCAGCGTGATGCTCGCGAAGCTCGCCTGCGCATGCAGCAGTTGGCCCAGGTGCTTGGCGAGCGGTTCACCGTGGTGATGCTGGATCAGCTCGACGCGGTCAACCTCCTGGCCTCGCAGGCGCAGCCGGCTGATTCGGTGCGTATGCTGCAGCTTGAACAAGCCTCCACGCTGCGTGACAAGCTGGCAAACCTGCGTGACAGCGAACTCTATTTCACTCTCGACGGCAGCACAGATGTGCGCAACGCCTGGGAGGCGAGAGTTATTGAACTGCGCTCGTACATGGAAAACTTGGAGCTGCGGCTTGAGGGTTCAGAGCGGGAGTCGTTGACCCAGGCGAGTACGGCGCTGGCGGAATACAGCGCCGCATTCAACGGTTATGCCGCAAGTCGTGATCAAGCCAGCGATAGCCAAGACGCGAGAATGACGCTGCTGACAGGGTAAGCGCACTGCTTGGCGCGGCCCACATCGCGCAGGTGCAGGCTTCGCAGTCGATGAGCCAGCGGGTATCCCGGCTGCTTGGGGGGATTGTGCTGTTGGCGCTTGGCTTTGGCATCGGTGCCGGTCTGCTGATTCGCCACTTGATCCTGCAGCCGCTGCGTCAGGCCGGTGAGCTTACCCGGTTCGTGGCATCTGGCGATCTCAGCGCACAGATCGATGCGGCCAGACGACGTGATGAGCTGGGGCATCTGCTCGGCAGCGTCGGCGTCATGCTCGACAGTCTGCGTGGGCTGATCGGCCGGATTGGCCAGGGTGTCGGGCAGTTGAACCAGGCCACCAGCGGCCTGGTTCAGGTGACTGAGCGTACTCGTGAGGGAGTCGACTTGCAGCACGAGGAGACTGAATTAGCGGCCACCGCCATGCAACAGATGGCCGCCACCGCGCAGGATGTCGCGCGCAATGCCAGTTAGACCCGCGATGCAGTCGAGCAGGCCAATAGGCAGGCGGGTAAAGGCAAAGAGTTGGTGCGTCAGGCGACGACCAAGATCGGTCACCTGGCACAGGAAATGAGCGGCTGTTCCGAGGCAATGGGCTCGCTGCTTAACGAGAGTGCGGCGATCGGCAAGGTTCTCGATGTGATCAATACCCTGGCCGGGCAAACCAATCTGCTGGCCCTGAATGCGGCGATTGAAGCAGCACGGGCGGGCGAAAACGGTCGGGGTTTCGCTGTCGTGGCGGACGAGGTGCGCCACCTGGCGCGGCGGACACAAGCTTCCACTGATGATATTGCCACTAGCATCAAGCAGCTGCGTACGGTGGCCGAGCAAACAGCCAGCCGCTTGCGAGGGAGCCACACGCTGACCGGCGAGAGTGTGGTGCTTGCCGAGCAGGCGTCACAGGCTTTGCAGGAAATCGCCGCGGCAGTCTCGACAGTCGAGCAGATGAGTCAGCAGATCGCTGCGGCGGCCGAACAGCAGAGTGCGGTGGCCGAACAGGTTGGCGAAAGCATGGAGCGAGTACGGGCGGTCGCTGAGCAAAGCACCGCGGCGAACGGCTTGCTGGAAACGTCAGTGCGCGGGTTGGAGCAGGTGGGCGACGCCCTCAACGCGGCGGTTGGAGGTTTTCGCACCACCTGAAGTGGGGGGGGGGGTTATTTATGCCGAAGTTTGCCGGTGCCTGTTTTAGTCGAGTCTGTGCGGGGAAGTGGTAGTGCCGTTTTGTATTTGACCTGTTTGAGCGCGAAACTCGAGCGAATATTTGCGACGCCCGGGATCTTGGAAAGTTGATTAACAATAAATCGTTCGAGTGCCTGTACATCGGGTACCACAACCCGGATCAGGTAATCAGCGTCGCCGGTCATTAGATAGCACTCCATGACTTCCGGGTAGTTTTGTATCGCCTCTTCAAAAGTCTCTAATGCGCGTTCTACCTGGCGCTCCAGCGTAATTTGGATAAATACACTGACGCTCAGACCTAGTTCATAAGGGTCAAGCAGGGTTACGTAACGACTGATCAAACCCGATTCTTCTAATGCCCTCACTCTTGTCAGGCAGGGCGAGGGCGATAGATGCACGCGGGATGCGAGTTCGACGTTGGTGAGTCGAGCGTTGGCCTGCAGTTCTTCGAGGATGCGCAGGTCTATTGAGTCGAGTTGTGCTTGCGGCATGTTACGCCTCATTTGTGTTGATTGGCAGCATTATATGCCGAAAATTGGTAGTAATGAAGATTAGTACGGCGGCATGTTCTGTCGGTTTACCTCTAAGCTAACAGTAACAAGAGCGGAGGCAGATATGGGTGTGCTAAACGAAAATTCGATAACTGGGTCAGTGGCGTCTATGGATATTGACCGAGATGAAACACGGGAATGGCTGGAGTCGTTAGAGGCCGTCGTGCGCGATGGTGGTTCCGAGCGTGGCCAGTTTCTGCTTAAACAATTAGAGCAACACGCAAGAGCACTTGGCATCACCTCGCATGTGCACCCGTACTCGGCTTATCGGAACACAATTTCGATTGAAAAGCAGGGGCCCTATCCAGGCGACCTTGCTGTCGAGGAACGGATTACTTCCATCATTCGCTGGAATGCACTGGCCATGGTAGTGCGCGCCAATCAGGCTTACGGGGATTTGGGTGGGCACATTGCGAGTTATGCATCTGCCGCCGAAATCTTCGAGGTCGGTTTTAACCATTTCTTTCGTGCCAGTGATGAAAAGCACGGCGGCGATCTGGTGTTTTACCAGCCGCATTCGGCACCTGGCGTTTACGCCCGGGCGTTCCTCGAGGGACGTCTGTCGGAGGAGCAACTGGCCAATTACCGCCAGGAAGTGAGCGGCAATGGCCTGAGTTCTTATCCACACCCGTGGTTGATGCCCGATTTCTGGCAGTTCCCCACCGGCTCGATGGGTATTGGCCCGATCAGTGCCATCTACCAGGCGCGTTATATGCGTTACCTCGAGCATCGCAATCTGGCCGAAACCGCCGACCGCCATGTGTGGGGGGTGTTTGGTGACGGCGAAATGGATGAGCCGGAGTCCATTGCCGGCCTCACCCTCGCCGCACGGGAAAAGCTCGATAACCTCACCTTTATCGTCAACTGCAACTTGCAGCGTCTGGATGGCCCGGTGCGTGGCAACGGCCAGGTCATTCAAGAGCTCGAAGCGCTGTTTACCGGCGCCGGCTGGAATGTGGTCAAGGTCATCTGGGGCTCGGACTGGGATCCGTTGTTTGCGCGGGACAGCAGTAATGCCCTGTTGCAACGCTTTGCCCAGACCGTCGATGGTCAATATCAGACCCTCGGCTCCAAGGACGGCGCCTATAACCTGCTGCACTTCTTCCAGCAGGATCCGGAAATCCAGGCGTTGGTCTCGCATATGTCCGATGCCGATATCGATGCGCTCAAGCGCGGCGGTCACGACTTCCGCAAGCTGTATGCCGCGTTCGCTGCAGCCAAGGCGCACAAGGGGCGTCCGACCGTGATCCTGGCAAAAACCAAGAAGGGGTACGGCATGGGCGGTGCCGGCGAGTCGCGCATGACCTCGCACCAGGCCAAGAAGCTGGATATCGATGCACTCAAGGCATTTCGTGATCGCTTCGCGCTGCCACTGTCGGACGACGACGTCGCGCAACTGCGCTTCTATCGTCCGACTGAGGACAGTCAGGAAATACGTTACTTGCAAGAGCGCAGAACGGCGCTGGGCGGCTATATGCCGGCGCGGCAGAAGGGCAAAGAGCACGTCGCCGTGCCGGCCCTGGCCGACTACGCACGCTTTGCCTTCGAAGCCGACGGCAAAGAAATGTCCACCACCATGGCCGTGGTACGGATGCTCGGTGGTTTGCTTAAAGACAAGGAACTGGGTCCCCGCGTGGTGCCTATCGTCGCCGACGAGGCACGCACCTTCGGCATGGCCAACCTGTTCCGCCAGATCGGTATCTACTCGCCGCTGGGGCAACTGTACGAGCCGGAAGATGCCGGCTCGATGCTGTATTACCGTGAAGCCAAGGATGGTCAGTTGCTGGAGGAGGGCATTACCGAAGCCGGTGCGCTGTCTTCCTGGGTAGCGGCTGCGACCTCCTACAGTGCCCACGGCAAACCGATGCTGCCGTTCTACATCTATTACTCGATGTTTGGTTTCCAGCGAGTCGGCGACCTGATCTGGGCAGCGGCCGACCAACGTGCCCGCGGCTTCTTGCTGGGCGCTACCGCCGGGCGTACCACCTTGGGTGGCGAAGGGCTGCAGCACCAGGACGGCAGCAGTCATGTTATGGCCGCCACCGTGCCCAATTGCCGCGCCTACGATCCGGCGTTCGCCGGCGAGCTGGCGGTGATTGTCGATCACGGCATGCGCCAGATGATGGAGCGTGATGTCGACGAGTTCTACTACATCACCGTGATGAATGAGAACTACGCTCAACCGTCGCTGCCGACCGGCGTCGAGGATCACATCATTCGCGGCATGTACCGTTATGCCGCGACCGATGCGCCGTCGCCGCGTGGCGCGGTGCGGTTGCTGGGAAGCGGCACCATCCTGCGCGAAGTGATCGCCGCGTCCGAGCTGCTGGCTGCCGACTGGCAGGTGTCGAGCGAGGTGTGGAGCGTCACCAGTTTCAGCGAGCTGGCGCGCGAGGCGCGTGATGTGGAGCGCCACAATCGTCTGAATCCTGCTGAGCCGGAACAGGTCAGCCACCTGTGCGCCTCCCTCGCAGGCACCGCGCCGGTGATTGCTGCCACCGACTACGTTCGTGCCTGGCCGCAACTGATCGCCAGCTACGTCGATGCGCGTTTCATAGTCCTGGGCACCGACGGCTTTGGCCGCAGTGATACCCGCACCGCCTTACGCAGTTTCTTTGAAGTGGATCGTCACCAGGTGGTTCTCGCCGCCCTGGACGGTCTGGTGCGTGACGGCACGCTGCCGCGTCAGGTGTTGGCTGACGCCATTGGGCGCTACGGCCTGGATGGTAGCCGACCGGCGCCGTGGGCGCGCTAACGGGTTGTCTCTTCGTTCGCGCTCGATGAGCGTTCCATCCGCTCCCTGTAGGGGGAGCGGATCCACTTTCTTGGCGACGGTTAGTCATGAGTGAAATCAGAGAAATTCAAGTGCCGGATATCGGCGACTTCAAGGACCTTCCGGTGATCGAGGTATTGGTCAAACCGGGCGATACAGTGGCGTTCGACGACCCTTTGCTGACTCTGGAATCGGACAAGGCATCGATGGATGTGCCGAGCCCTGTGGCCGGCACCGTGGTGTCGGTCAGCCTCAAGGTAGGTGATCGGGTTTCCAAAGGCAGTGCCATGCTCAGGTTGCAGATGGCCGCCGATGAAACGCCTGCCGCTGCGGCGCCAGTGAATACCCCAGCAGTGGCGGATGCACCGGTGAGTGCAGCGCCGGCCCCCGTGGCCGCCAGTCCGGCTGCACCGGTGCCGGTGGCAGCTGTTGCGCCAGCGGTGAGTACGCCAGGTCTGAAACCCCATGCCAGCCCTTCGGTTCGCAGCTACGCGCGCAAGCTGGGTGTAGACGTAACCAAGGTGGTGGCTACTGGCAAAGGCGGGAGAATGCTTCGCGAGGATGTCGAACGCTTCGTCAAAGATGCCCTGGTTCGCCTGGACAGCCCCGTGCCTGGCTCGGGCAACTCAGGTGCCGGGCTCAATCTGCTGCCGTGGCCGGACGTCGATTTTGCCAAATTCGGTACCATCGAGAAGGTCGCGCTGTCGCGGATCAAGAAGATCTCGGGTGCCAACCTCGCGCGCAACTGGGTGATGATTCCCCACGTTACTAACAACGAAGAAGCGGATATCACCGAGCTGGAAGCGTTCCGCGTGCAACTGAATAAGGAAGGCGGCAAAGACGCGATCAAGTACACCATGTTAGCGTTTCTGATCAAGGCAGCGGTGGCCACGCTGAAAGCCTTCCCGCAGTTCAACAGTTCGTTGGGCAACGAAGACGGCGAGCCAATCCTAGTGTTGAAGCAGTACTACCACATCGGTTTTGCCGCCGACACGCCGAACGGGCTGGTGGTGCCGGTGATTCGCGATGCCGATCAGAAAGGCATCGGCCAGATCGCCAGCGAATGTGGCGAGCTGGCGAAAAAAGCCCGCGACGGCAAGCTGGGTCCCGCCGAGATGACCGGCGGCACCTTTACCGTTTCCAGCCTGGGCGGCATTGGCGGTACCGGCTTCAACCCCATCATCAACGCGCCAGAAGTGGCGATCCTCGGCGTTACCCGTGCGCAAATGAAACCGGTGTGGGATGGCAGTGGGTTCGCCCCGCGCCTGATTCTGCCCATGGCCCTGTCCTGGGATCACCGCGTGGTCGATGGCGCTGCTGCGGCCCGTTTCCTTCAGCACCTGGCTGCTCTGTTGGTTGATTTCCGTCGAATTACGCTGTAAGGGGCTAGCTCATGAGTCAGGTTTTTGAAGTGAAGATGCCCGGTATCGGCGATGCCGCGGCCATGCCGGTGATCGAGGTGCTGGTCAAGGTAGGCGATGTGGTGAACGTCGACGACCCGATCTGCGTACTGGAGTCCGATAAGGCTACGATGGATGTGCCGTCTTCTGCCGCTGGCGTGGTCAAGGAAGTGCTGGCCAGCGTCGGCGATAAAGTGGCCGAAGGCGCTGTGCTGTTGAAGCTGGAGTCGGAGGCGGCTGTTGCGCCGTCTGCGTCCGCTCCCGTGCCCGCTGTTGCAGCCTCGGCGCCTGCTGTCGTGCCCACAGCGGCTGCTAGCCATGCCGGCAGCTCTGATCTCGAATGCGACGTGCTGGTTCTGGGCGGAGGCCCTGGCGGCTACTCCGCCGCCTTTCGCTCCGCCGATCTGGGCCAGAAAACCATAATCGTGGAGCGTTATGCTTCCCTTGGCGGCGTATGCCTGAACGTGGGCTGCATTCCGTCCAAGGCCTTGCTGCATATCGCCAATGTGATGGAAGAGGTGCCCCATCTGGCAGCTCTGGGTATCGAGTTCGGTGCCGGCGCAGTCGATGTCGGTAAGCTGCGCGCGCACAAGGAATCGGTGGTCAACAAGCTGACCACCGGGCTCGCTGGAATGGCCAAGGGCCGCAAGGTCGATGTGGTGCGTGGCTTTGGGCGTTTTCTCGATCCCCACCGTATTGAAGTGGCCGTTTCCTCGGGCTCCGGCCAGGAGCAAACCGGCGAGAAGAAGGTCATCCGCTTCAAACAGTGCGTGATCGCCGCCGGCAGCCAGGCGGTAAAACTGCCCTTTATGCCGAATGATCCACGCATCGTCGACTCCACCGGGGCGTTGGAACTGCGTACCGTGCCCAAACGCATGCTGGTGGTGGGCGGCGGGATTATCGGCCTGGAGATGGCGACTGTTTATTCGGCGCTTGGCGCCCGTATCGACGTGGTCGAAATGCTCGACGGCTTGATGCAAGGGCCTGACCGCGACCTGGTGAAAGTCTGGGAAAAATACAACAGCCACCGTTTCGATAATGTGATGGTGAAAACCCGCACGGTAAAAGCCGAGGCCAGCGAGCAGGGCATTTGGGTGAGCTTCGAGGGTGAAAAGGCCCCCGCTGAGCCGCAATGCTATGACTTGGTCTTGGTGGCGGTGGGGCGCAAACCCAATGGCAACCAGATCGATGCCGACAAGGCTGGTATCACCGTGGGTGAGCGCGGCTTTATCGCCGTGGACAAGCAGATGCGCACCAACGTGCCGCATATCTTCGCCATCGGCGATATCGTTGGCCAGCCCATGCTCGCCCACAAGGCGGTGCACGAGGGGCACGTCGCTGCCGAAGTGGCAGCAGGCGAGGCGCTGAGCAATGCCGAGCTGGCGCGTAGCACCTTTGACGCATTGCAAATTCCTGGCGTCGCCTACACCAACCCCGAGGTGGCGTGGGCTGGTCTTACTCAGCAGGAAGCCAAGGACAAGGGCATCAAGGTCGAGGCCGCGGTATTCCCCTGGGCCGCTTCAGGCCGGGCGATTGCCAATGGTCGCGATGAGGGCTTCACCAAGCTGTTGTTCGATGCCGAGACCCATCGGCTGGTCGGTGGCGGCATCGTCGGCACCGGCGCGGGCGACCTGATCAGTGAAGTGTGCCTGGCCATCGAAATGGGCGCCGACGCCGTGGATATCGGCAAGACCATCCACCCCCATCCAACACTAGGTGAGACCGTGGGCATGGCGGCGGAAGTCGCCCATGGTAGTTGTACCGACCTGCCAGAGGCACGTCGCTGAGACGCGGAGGAGATGACAATGAACAGCTGAAATTAGGCAATCACGGCTGACTTGAGTCAATGGGTGGGCCGAGAGGAGCTGCGCTCCGACTGCCTGTCCGAATGAGCGTGGAACAGGTGTCCGGATCAGCGTGGGCTGAGTGTCCGAATGGCGTGGAATCCGCAGTACGTAATAGCCACATGTTACCCACCAGATTTTCATGCTGTCATCCTGAGCGCATAACAACACCACAGGAAAACCTCAGGCACACGATTGGTGCCAGCACCCAGTTCCTGATGTTGCCGCTCCAGCGCTCCGGGTGCCGTGCACGCGCCGCCTCGTACAGCTCGATACGCTTGCGCAGCAACTCTTCCGCTTGGCCAGTATGTCGCTGCGCCGGGGTCACGAACTTCAGGGCGCTGTGGCGATGTTCATGGTTGTACCAGGCCACGAAGCTGTTCACCCAGTTCCTGGCCTGCTCCAGCGTGTCGAAGGGCCGCTCCGGCCGCTCCGGCCACAGCGGGCAGTACTTCGCCGTGCGGAACAAGGCCTCGGCATAGGCGTTGTCATTGCTCACCCGCGGGCGGCTGAACGAGGGCATCACACCCAGGTTCTGCATGGCCGCCAGCATGGTCGAGCCCTTCATCGCGCTGCCATTGTCCGAGTGCAGTACCAGCGGCTGGCCTGCTCGCTGTTCACGTAAGCAGGCCTGGCGTAGCAGCTGGGCGGCCTGATCGGCGCTTTCACTTTCATGCACCTCGTTGGCCACCAGCTTCCGGCTGTAGACGTCCTTGATCATGTACCAGTAGAAGTAACGGCCCTTGACCGTGGTCGGCAGCCAGGTGATGTCCCAGCACCACAGCTGGTTCGGGCCGTCGGCCACATGGGTCGTCAGCGCTCGTTTCACCGGTGGGCGGCTACGGCCGCGCGGATGCTGCTGTTCGGCGTCCTTCAGCAACCGGTAAAAGGTCGACTCCGAGGCCAGCCAGGTGCCCTGATCGGCCAGCCGCGCCACGATCTGCTGCAGCGACAGGCCCAGTTCGGCGCAGGCCTGCGACCGCCGCGCTCCCGCCGCCACGGCGTCCTCGATCAACTGCAGCGTTCCACGGCGATCCGGGGCGCTGATCACTCGTCCTCGTCCTTCCCCCAGAGCGCCTCGGCTTTTTTTCGCAACACCAGCAGAGCCGCGGTTTCTGCCAGCGCCGCATCCTTGCGCCGCAGTTCACGCTCCAGCTGCTTGATGCGCTTCTTCGCGGCCTTTTCCTCTTCGCGTTCGCGCCGGGTCTTGCTCGGCTGAGCCAGGCTGTTGGCCTGCTCGCAGGCTTCGCGCCAGGCGTTGATCTGCTCGACATACAGGCCTTTGCGCCGGCAGTACTCCGCCAGCTCAGCCGCATTGAGGCTGGCGCTTTCCAGCACCACCCGAAACTTGTCCTGGCTCGACCACTGGTCGGCCTGCTGTCCATCTCCCGGCACCACTGCTCCCGCTGCTCTGGCCTGTTTGCGCCAAGCATACAGGGTGGCATCAGTAATGCCTGTCGCTTCCACCAGCTCCGGCACCGTCCGGTTCAAGGGCGGCATCATCTGCCGCACCACCCACTCCCGATGCTCTATCGAATAACGCGCCACACGGCTCTCACTTCCGCCCACCGAACAAGACTCATCGAATCAACTCACACGACAACTATCCTGACGCGGCGGGGCGGATGGCAACGCTGGAAACGGTCGCACCGGGTTGCAGGCATTCCTGAACAACCTGGGCCTTGAACGGTTTGGGGTAAGAGCTTCGTTGGCGCATGGAAATCCCGGCGATAAGGGCTATCGCGTCCGCTTAAAAATACGCGGACACCATCGCCCTTAATGCTGGAGTTCGGAAGGTGACTTGGCCGGACGCTTACCTCAGAACGGCGCTTTCTTGATCGAGTAGGAGGCGGGTTCACACCCGCCGTCCTCTCACACCACCGTGCGTACGGTTCCGTACACGGCGGTTCAGGTTATGCGACTAAGCCGGTTGATCGTATCCAGTATCGAGACCAATCCGAGTTGATCCCACAGTTTCTTCGGTAGGGCCTGATTCACATGTGGCGCACCCGAGTTCCACCATGGGCCTCGGCCATTGAAAGCAGATTTACAAGCACGCTCTCGGCTTAGACCCAGACGCATCAGGTTGCTGATCCTCGTAGAGGGTTGCTTCCATTGCCGCCAGATGACACAGCGAAGTTTGTGCCTGATCCACCCGTCCAGCTCTTCTAGTGGGCGCCTGCTCTGACTGAGCTTGAAGTAACTCGCCCAGCCCCGTACCACGGGGTTCAGCCGCTCGATGATATAGGCCACCTTGCGGCCTCGCGCCCCGCGCAGCAGCTCCTTGAGCCGACTGCGCAGGCGACCAAGGCTCATCGTCGCTACCCTCAGCCTAGGCTGTTGATGCCAGCTCATCCCATAACCCAAGTAGTCGCATTTCCACGCCCGTGCCACTTGGCTCTTCTTCCTGTTCACCGTCAGTTTCAGACGCTCTTTCAGGAAGCGCTCGACGCTGGTCAGTACTCGCTCGCCTGCCCGCTGACTACGTACATAGATGTTCGCATCATCGGCATAGCGCACAAAACGGTGCCCCCGCCGCTCCAGTTCACGGTCAAATTCGTTGAGCAGGATGTTCGACAGCAACGGCGAGAGCGGGCCGCCTTGCGGCGTCCCTTCCTGCCGTGGGCTGACGACACCGCCCGACATGACCCCGGCTTCAAGGTAACGGCGGATAAGCCTGAGCACGCATTTGTCTTCGACACGGCGCTCGATACAGGCCATGAGTATGTCGTGGTTGACCCGATCAAAGAACTTCTCCAGATCAAGTTCCACGCACCAGCGATGGCCCGCCCCCACATGGGAGCGGGCCGTTTCGACGGCTTGATGAGCGCTTTTGCCCGGACGAAAGCCATAGCTGTAGTCCGAGAACAGCGGGTCAAAGATTGGCGTGAGCTGTTGCTGCAGGGCTTGCTGGATCAGGCGATCCACGACACTGGGAATCCCCAGTTGCCGGGTACCGCCCTGCGGTTTGGGAATTTCGACCGCCCGCACTGCCTGGGGATGGTATTCACCAGCCAGCAACCTGGCCTTGAGAGTTGGCCAATACTGTTTCACATAGCCAGCCAAGTCAGCGACCGTCATGCCATCGGCACCCGGTGCTCCCTTGTTGCTGACCACACGCTGATACGCACGTTTGAGGTTGGCCGGTGCAAGCACCCGCCCCATCAGCGTGTCCGGCTCCGCGTTCGTCCACGCCACAGACGCCGTCGATGCCTGCGCACTGCCAGCCGTCACTCTCGGATTCTGTCCGGAACTTGGGGTCACAGTTCTCCCTCGGAGAAATTTCTGCTTTTCGACATTCGACGAGACTCTGGCGCCTACTGGCGGCATAACCTGTTCGGCCCTTGGTGGCGCGGTTAACTGCCACTTACTACGGCTTCGGCTGACTTCTGCACGTCCATCCCGTCGCCTCTTGACGCTCGGTAGCACAATGGCAAACGTGCAGATCTCCCAGGGTAATTCGCGTGACCTTCCTGCTTATGCCTGTCGGATCTACGTCGCAGCGTTCCGTGCAAGTATCGGGCTTTGAAGATATTGGCCTTCTCACCCCGCTGCGCCGCCTCTATCCGCTTCCTGTTCGTCAGGCCAGCATTTTGCCTCGGGCTTCCTTCAGATTCGCAGTCGCCCGCGACACCCTTGCCTCTGGCTAACACTTCCCCTTGCCGGGTGTGTAGAGGACTTTCACCTCCAAGTCACCCGCTTGGCCACCATAGTCAAGCGGGTTGCGCTGACGCGCAACGCGCCATGCCTGGCGCACCAATCAAAAAAGCCCGATACGCTGTATCGGGCTTTTTGGTTACTGAGCTAATCGACAGTGAGCAAGCCCAGTTCAGGACCTGGGTTACCTAGGGTCTGTTGCCGTTTCGCGAACGGCCGCGTCGAAACGGCAACAGACCCTAGCGATCAGGAAGCAATCCTGCCTAGATATCGAGGCAGATCTTACCGAAGTGACGATTACTTTCCTGATAGCGGAACGCCTCAACAATTTCGTCCAGCGGAAAATGGCTATCGATAACCGGACGCATGCCATTGGCATCGATAGCCCTGATCATCTCCTGCTGCTGGGTACGGTTTCCAACCAGCACACCCTGCAGTCGCAACTGCCGTGTCAGCGCAGTAACGATGCTCAGCTCCCCGGCAACGCCGGTAAGGATACCAATCACAGAAATATGCCCACCAACACGTGCCGCAATCATCGACTGCTCCAGGGTCGCGGGTCCGCCTACTTCGATGACGTGGTCAACTCCCCGATCATTGGTTAACTCACGCACTTTCTCGCCCCAGTTGGGCGTACGGCGATAGTTGATCAGGTGGTCGGCCCCCATGGCCTTCAGCCGCTCCAGCTTCTCATCGCTGGAAGAGGTGGCAATGACCGTCGCGCCGGCCATTTTGGCGAACTGAAGCGCGAAGATCGAAACCCCGCCGGTACCCTGTATAAGAACGCTGTCCCCAGGCTTCAACGAATCGTCGGCCATCAACACGCGCCAGGCGGTCAGGCCGGCCGTGGTAAGCGTTGCAGCCTCAGCATGAGTCCAGCCCTGGGGCGCCTTGGTAAAAGACGTGGCTCGCGCCGTAACGGCTTCCCGAGCATAACCATCGACACCATCGCCCGGCACCGTTCCAAAACCCTCCTGCTGCGGCTCGCCATCAAGCCAGTCAGGAAAGAACGTACTCACGACCTGATCGCCTACGGCGAACTCGGTGACTCCCTCACCTAAGGCAACCACCTCTCCAGCACCGTCTGCCATGGGAATCCGCTGCACGCTCGGCCCCCACAGGCCGCTTACGACGGCAAAGTCATGGTAATTAAGGGAACTGGCACGCAGCCTTACTGTAATTTGGGGAGAGCTACGAGTTGACTGGGAATCGAGAACAGCGGCTGACGGCTTTTCATCACGATCCATCCGCTCTCGCCACTGGGCACGAAGCCGGTCGTGCATTTGCTCAAACTTGCCCTGAGCGCTC
>NZ_PEMX01000056.1:0-18318 GCF_002759075.1 Pseudomonas sp. 382 | reverse complement strand
TGCATTCTTTATCGGCGCTTTGGTGGAAGGGGTGGGGCGATGTCTCCCACGGTCTGTACTGCTGCGAACAGTCAGAATCGGGCATTTAGTCCCACCACCCCTTCAAGTCTAACCATACAAGCGGGCGTGCCCGCGAAAGGACCGGACCTGCTTACCGCTTCCTCCCAGGAAGCATTGACAGCTCTGCCCCATCACAGGCATTGTCTGACAACCTGATAACTAGGCAACCGTTTCCATGCTAGAGCTCCAGCGCCCCGACACCCTGGTAGACCGGGTCGTCAGCGCCATCCGCGCCGAGATCGACTCCGGCCGCCTGGCCGCCGAATCGCGCCTGCCCACCGAACAGCAACTGGCCGAACAGCTGAATGTCAGCCGCTCGGTGGTGCGCGAGGCGGTGGCGCAGCTCAAGGCCGACGGCGTGCTGATCGCCCGGCGCGGGCTCGGCTCCTACATCTCGCAAACACCCGCCGGTACCGTGTTCCGCTTCCCTGGCAGCAATGGCCGCAAGCCGGACCTGGTGCAGATGTTCGAAATGCGCCTGTGGATCGAAACCCAGGCCGCCGCCATCGCCGCCCGCCGCCGCGACGAGCAGGACCTGGCCCACATGGCCAAGGCCCTGCAGGAAATGCTCGACAAGCGCACTGACTTCGCCACCGCCTCGGCCGCCGACGTGGCCTTCCACCGAGCGATTGCCGAAGCCAGCAAGAACGATTACTTCGTGGCCTTCCACGACTTCCTCGGTGGCCAGCTGGCCAGTGCCCGGCGCACCGCCTGGGAAAACTCCGCTGCCCACTCGGTGGGTGGTTCGGCCGATGCCAATCGCGAACACCAGGCGCTGTACCACGCCATAGCCGATGGCGACCGCCAGGCGGCCGCGGCCTGCGCCGAAGCGCACCTGCGTGCCTCGGCCAAGCGCCTGAAGATCGACCTCCCCGCCCTCGACTGACCCCGGAGAAACCGACGTGGCCTGACGCGGGCCTTTTTTACGCATTACTTAGTCTGACAACCTGATAAGCAGATCCACCGACAAGAACACCAAGGTACCCCTGCATGACTTATGACTACTGCATCATCGGCGGCGGCATCGTCGGCCTTGCCACCGCGATGGCCCTGCTCGAACAACGCCCGGGCGCATCCCTGCTGATCCTGGAGAAGGAAGCCAGCCTCGGCCGCCACCAGACCGGCCACAACAGCGGGGTGATCCATGCGGGCATCTACTATGCGCCTGGCAGCCTGAAGGCCGAACTGTGCAAGCGCGGCGCCCAGGCGACCAAGGACTTCTGCACCGAGCACGGCATTGCCTTCGAAGTCTGCGGCAAGCTGCTGGTGGCCTCCAATGACCTGGAAGTGCAACGCATGCAGGCGCTGTACGAGCGCTCGCAACTGAACGGCCTGAACGTCGAGCGCCTGGGTGCGGCCGCACTGGCCGAACGTGAGCCGAACATCGTCGGCAAGGGCGCGCTGTTCCTTGATGCCACCGGCATCGTCGACTACACCCAGGTGTGCAACGCCATGGCCAAGGTGATCCGCCAGGCTGGCGGCGAAGTACACCTGTCTACTCGCGTGCGTGCCATCCAGGAGCACGCCGACCATGTCGCCGTCGGCACCGACAGCCACACCTGGCGCGCCCGCCAGCTGGTGGCCTGCGCCGGCCTGCAGTCCGACCGCCTGGCGCGCCTGGCCGGGGTGAAGATCGACCACCAGATCATCCCCTTCCGCGGTGAGTACTACCGCCTGCCGGCCAGCAAGAACCAGATCGTCAACCACCTGATCTACCCGATCCCCGACCCGGAGCTGCCATTCCTCGGCGTGCACCTGACGCGCATGATCGACGGCAGCGTCACCGTCGGCCCGAACGCCGTGCTCGGCTTCGGTCGCGAGAACTACCGCAAGTTTTCGCTCAACTGGCGCGACGTCGCCGAGTACGCCAGCTTCCCAGGCTTCTGGAAAACCCTCTGGAACAACCTCGGCTCCGGCACCACCGAGATGAAGAACTCGCTGTTCAAGCGCGGCTACCTGGAACAGTGCCGCAAGTACTGCCCGTCGCTGCAAGTGGAAGACCTGCTGCCCTACGAGGCGGGTATTCGCGCCCAGGCGGTGATGCGCGACGGCACCTTGGTGCATGACTTCCTGTTCGCCGAGACCCCGCGCATGGTGCATGTCTGCAATGCCCCGTCGCCGGCTGCCACCTCGGCCATTCCGATCGGCCAGATGATCGCCGCGAAGATCCTCAAGGCCCGCTGAAATCTGCTTCACCCACAACTACAAAGACAATAAGGAACCCCCCATGTCGGTACATGAGGCGGCCCCGGCCGCGCACGAGACCCCGCAACAGCAACGCAAGCGCCTGCGCAAGGTGGCGGCGGCGACCATCTTCGGCTCGATGCTGGAGTGGTACGACTTCTACCTTTACGCGACGATGGCCGCGATCGTGTTTTCGAAGATCTTCTTTGATGCCAGCAACCCGGCGGTGGCCTCGCTGCTGGCCTTCTCCACCTTCGCCATCGGCTTCATTGCCCGCCCCTTCGGCGGCATTCTGTTCGGCTACCTGGGCGACCGTTTCGGGCGCAAGCATGTGCTGGTGATCACCTTTTGCATGATGGGCGTGTGCACGGCGCTGATCGGGCTGATCCCAAGCTACGCCAGCATCGGCATCTGGGCACCGATCCTGCTGGTGGTGATCCGCATCATCCAGGGCCTGGGCGCGGGTGCCGAGCTGTCCGGCGCGGCGGTGACCTCCTATGAACATGCCAGCGAAGGCAAGCGCGGCAGCCAGGGCGCCTGGCCGGCGCTGGGGCTGAACCTGGGGCTGCTGCTGTCGTCGCTGACGGTGTACCTGCTGACCATGAACGGTAACGAATTCCTCCTGGCCGGCGGCTGGCGCATCCCGTTCATCGCCAGCATCGCCCTGGTGGCGATCGGCCTGTGGGTGCGCAAGAGCATCCCGGAGACACCGGACTTCAAGGAGCTGGACAAGGCCGACAGCAGCAAGCCACAGGTGTCGCCATTGAAACTGTTGTTCAGGAACGACCTCAAGGGCCTGGCCGTGGTGTTCTTCGTGGCCATCGGCTACAACGCCCTGAGCTACATCTTCAAGACCTTCTCGCTGGCCTACCTGACCCAGTTCAAGGGCGTGGAGGCGCATGTCACCTCGCTGTCGGTGACCATCGCCAGCCTCGTGGCGATATTCGCCGTGCCGTTCTTCGGCTGGCTGTGCGACCGCTGGAGCAGCAAGACCGTGCTGATGCTAGGCGGGGTCCTGTCGGCAGTGTTCGCCTACCCGTTCCTGCAGCTGCTGGGCACCGGTGAGCCCACCCAGATCTACATCGCCATCGCGATCGGCACCGGCATCCTCGCGCCGATGATGTTCGCCCCGCAAGGTTCGTTCCTCAGCCGCCAGTTCCCGACCCAAACGCGCGCCTCCGGCTTCGGTACAGGCCGTGAGATCGGCACGGCGGTGGCCGGTGGCCTGGCACCGCTGGGCGGCCTGGCCCTGGTGGCCGGCTCGGCGACCCATTCCACCGATGGTGTAGCGCTGATCCTGGCAATCGCCGGGGTGCTGGTCGTGGTGTTCGCCCTGTGCGACCAGGGGCGCAAGCACTCCGCCTCGAAGAACTGAGCCGATAAGCGTGCGGGCGCGCCCTGCAGCGACTGTGGCAGCGATAAAAATCCCGCCCTTCATTGGTCGGCGCCCCCCTGGATAGATTAAAGTATCAGCCCCTGCCAGGTCGTCCGCGACCTGGCGCAAACCCAGGAACCGCCACCGATGGAACACCGTGAAGCGCTGATCGCGCTACGCACCTTTCTTTCCTCCCAGATCCTAGGCCAGGAGAAGCTGGTCGAGCGGCTGTTGATCGTGCTGTTGGCCGACGGCCACATGCTGGTCGAAGGGGCCCCGGGTCTGGCCAAGACCAAGGCCATCAAAGAGCTGGCCGAAGGCATCGAGGCGCAGTTCCATCGCATCCAGTTCACCCCCGACCTGCTCCCCGCCGACATCACCGGCACCGAGATCTATCGCCCGGAAACCGGCAGCTTCGTGTTCCAGCAGGGGCCGATCTTCCATAACCTGGTGCTGGCCGATGAAATCAACCGTGCCCCGGCCAAGGTGCAGTCGGCGCTGCTCGAAGCCATGGCCGAACGCCAGGTCAGCGTGGGCCGCAGCACCTACGACCTGTCGCCGCTGTTCCTGGTAATGGCCACACAGAACCCGATTGAGCAGGAAGGCACCTACCCGCTGCCCGAAGCCCAGCTCGACCGCTTCCTGATGCACGTGAAGATCGGCTTCCCCGATGCCGCCGTAGAGCGCCGTATCCTCGCCCAGGCCCGTGGCGAAGCACTGGGCGGCGAAGTGAAGCCCGAGCGTCGGGTCAGCCAGCAGGCAATCTTTGCCGCACGCAAGGAAATACTCGGCCTGTACATGGCCGACGCCGTGGAGGAATACCTGGTGCAACTGGTGATGGCTACCCGCACCCCGGCCAAGTTCGATGCCGAGTTGGCCGACTGGATCGCCTACGGTGCCAGCCCGCGCGGCTCGATCGCGCTTGACCGCTGCGCCCGTGCCCATGCCTGGCTGGCCGGGCGCGACTTCGTCAGCCCCGAGGACATCCAGGCGGTGCTGTTCGATGTGCTGCGCCACCGCATCATCCTGTCGTTCGAAGCCGAAGCCGCAGGGATCGATCAGGACCGCGTGGTCCAGCGCATCCTCGACGTCGTGGCCGTCGCCTGACCCATGCCCACCGCGCTGCAGGCCGAACCCGGCATCCGCATCGGCCTCGCCGAACTGATCGACATGCGCCACCGCGTGCGCGAGATCCAGCTGTTTTCCCGCCCTGGCCAGCGCAGCCCGCTGGTCGGCCTGCACCATTCCAAACTGCGCGGGCGGGGCGTGGACTTCGACCAGGTGCGCGTGTACCAGGCCGGTGACGATGTACGCAACATCGACTGGCGCGTCACCGCACGCACCCAGGAACCGCACACCAAGCTGTTCCACGAAGAACGCGAACGGCCGATTTTCATCCTCGTCGAGCAGAGCCAGCGCCTGTTCTTCGGCTCGGGACTGATGTTCAAGTCGGTGCTCGCAGCCGAAGCTGCCGCGCTGTTCGGCTGGGCCGCGCTGGGCCACAACGACCGTATCGGCGGGCTGGTGTTCGGCGATAACGAGCACCACGAGATCAAACCCCGGCGCAGCAAGCAGAGCCTGCTGCAGCTGCTCAACCGCCTGGCCAAGGTCAACCAGGCCCTGCACACCGAAGCCGCGCCCCAGGCCGACAGCCTTGGCCTGGCCCTGCGCCGCGCCCGTGAGGTGTTGCGCCCTGGCAGCCTGGCCATTGTCATCTGCGACGAACGCTCGCTCAGCGCCCAGGCCGAGCAACACCTGGCCATGCTCTCGCGCCATTGCGACCTGCTGCTGATGCCGGTGTCCGACCCGCTCGACCACGCCCTGCCCGCCGCCGGCCTGCTGCGCTTCGCCCAACGCGGCGCGCAGCTGGAGCTTGACACCCTGGACGCCAACCTGCGCCAGGCTTACCGTCACCAGGCCGAAGCTCGCATCGAGCGCTGGGAGCTGATGGCACAGAAGCTGCGCGTGCTGCTGATGCCGCTGAGCACCCAGAGCGAGATGATCGAACAACTGCGCGAATACCTGAACGCCCAGCGCCCCGGGAGTGGCCAGTGAACCCGCTGGACCAGCTGCAACCGCTGATCGCACCGCCAGCGATCGGCCTGTGGCCGCCAGCACCGGGCTGGTGGCTGTTGCTTGCGCTGTTGCCACTGCTGGTCTGGGGCTTGTGGCGGTTGCGCCGCTGGCGGCCGGGCAAGCGCCCGGTGGTACGCGCCGAGTTGCCGCTCGACCCGGTGCGCCTGGAAGCGCTGGCCGAACTCGCCCGCCTGCCGCGCCCCTACGACGGCGCACCGGCCGGCGCCTGGCTGCAGCAGATCAACGCCCTGCTCAAGCGCCTGTGCCGCAACCACTACCCCGGTGCCAACAGCCATACCTTGAACGGCCGCCAGTGGCTGGCCTTTCTCGACAACCGCTGCCCGGCCGCCGGCCTGACCCGCTGGATGGTGCTGGTCGAAGGCGCCTACAAGCCCGAGTGCAAGCTCGACGACAAGGCTATCGTCGGGCTCAGCCAGGCGGTCGAAACCTGGATTCGCAAACATGTTTGAGCTGGCCTGGCCGTGGATCTTCGTGTTGCTGCCGCTACCGTGGCTGGCGCGCCTTTTGCTGCCCGCCGCCGACAGCGGCGAGCCGGTGCTCAAGGTCGGTTTCCTCGACGAACTGGAGGGCCTGGCCGGGCGCCGTGCACGGCTGAACCTGCCGACCCTGCGCCAACAGGCACCGTATGTGGTGATCTGGCTGTTGCTGCTGCTGGCCGCCGCGCGCCCGCAATGGCTTGGCGAGCCGGTGCCGGTGGCCTCCAGTGGCCGCGACCTGCTGGTGGCAGTGGATGTCTCGGGCTCGATGGACTTCCCCGACATGCAGTGGAAAGACGAAGACATCAGCCGCCTCGACCTGGTCAAGGCACTGCTCGGCGACTTCCTGCAAGACCGCGAAGGCGACCGTGTCGGCTTGATCCTGTTTGGCAGCCAGGCCTACCTGCAAGCCCCGCTGACCTTCGACCGGCGCACCGTGCGCACCTTCCTCGACGAGGCGCAGATCGGCATCGCCGGCAAGAACACCGCCATCGGCGACGCCATCGGCCTGGCGGTCAAGCGCCTGCGCCAGCGCCCGGCGCAAAGCCGGGTACTGGTGCTGGTCACCGATGGTGCCAACAACGGCGGGCAGATCCACCCACTGACAGCCGCCCGCCTGGCTGCCCAGGAAGACGTGCGCATCTATACCATTGGTATCGGCGCCAACCCCGAGGCCAGCGGTACCCCCGGCCTGCTCGGCCTGAACCCGAGCCTGGACCTCGACGAAGCGTCACTCAGGGAGATTGCCGAAATCACCCACGGCGCCTACTTCCGCGCCCATGACGGCGCTGAGCTGAACGCCATCGGCGATACCCTCGACCAGCTTGAACCGGTGGCCCAGCAGCCAACCCAAGCGCGTACGGCCAAAGCCCTGTATGCCTGGCCGCTGGCCTTGGCCCTGCTGCTCAGCGTGTTGCTGGTGGTGGCAGTGCAATGGCCCGACAACCTGCTGCACAAGGTGCTGCGCAGACCCCGCTTCCTGCAACCCCATCCGGAATGGCGCCAGCGCCTGAAACGCCTGCGCCTGAGGAAACGGCGATGATCGATCTCTGGCCACAATGGTTGCGCCCGCTCTGGCTGCTGGTCGTGCCCCTGCTCGGCTGGCTGCTGTTCAAGCTCTGGCACCGGCGCAAACGTGCCGGGCGCTGGCAGATGATCCTGCCGCCAGCGTTCCACCCGGTGCTGCTCGGCGGTGGCAGCGGCAGCAACAGCAAGCTGCCCTGGGTGGCCCTGGGCCTGGCCTGGTTGCTGGTGGTGCTGGCCCTGCTCGGGCCGAGCTGGCAGCGCCTGGAAGAAACCCGCCAGCGCCCCGCCGACCCGCTGGTGATCCTGCTCGAACTGACCCCGCAGATGCTGGCCGAGGATGTTACGCCCAACCGCCTGGAACAGGCGCGACGCAAGATCCTCGACTTGCTCGAACACCGCAACGACAGCCAGACCGCGCTGATCGTCTACGCCGGCAGTGCGCACACGCTGGTGCCGCTGTCGGATGACCTCGGCACCACGCGCAACCTGCTGGAAGCCATCGACCCATCGATCATGCCCAAACCGGGCCAACGCGCCGACCTTGCCGTGCAAAAAGGCCTGGCCCTGCTGGCGCAGAGCGGCCTCGGCCAGGGCCGTCTGCTGCTGGTCGGCTCGGCGCTGAGCGCAGCGGAGCGCCAAGGCATCAGCCAGGCCCTCGGCCGCCAGGGCCCGAGCCTGCTGATGCTTGGCATCGGCACCGGCGACGGCGCGCCGGTGCGCCAGGCCAATGGCGAATACCTCAAGGATGACCAGGGGGGCATCCTCCTGCCACGGCTCGACAGTGCCAGCCTCAAGGCCTTCATCAGCGGCACCGGCGGGCGCTACCGCCATGCCCGCATCGACGACCTCGACCTGCGCGGCCTTGGCCTGTTCGACAACCCGCGCCGCCTGCACGATGCCGGCCAGACCCTGCAGCTGGACAGCTGGGCCGACCAGGGCTACTGGCTGTTGCTGCCATTGTTGTTGCTGGCCGCCTGTGCCGGGCGCCGCGGCTGGCTGTTCTGCCTGCCGCTGCTGCTGGCCCTGCCACAACCGAGCCAGGCCTTCGAGTTCAACGACCTGTGGCTGCGCCCCGATCAACAGGGCCAGATGCTGTTGGGCAAGCAGCGCCCGGCAGACGCCGCCCGGCATTTCCAGGACCCGCAATGGCGCGGCATGGCGCTGTACCAGGCCGGCGACTACGCCGCTGCCGCCGAAGCCTTCGCCCAGGGCGACAGCGCCGCAGCCCACTACAATCGAGGCAATGCCCTGGCCCGTAGCGGCGAGCTGGAAGCCGCCCTGGATGCCTACGAACAGGCCCTGGAGCGCCAGCCCGACCTGCAGCCGGCACTGGCCAACCAGGCGCTGGTGCAACAGTTGCTGCAGCAACGCGAGGCCCAGGCCGAGGAACAACCGGCCGAGAGCGACGCCCAAGGCACTCCGGGCAGCGAAACCGAAGGCAACAGCAGTTCGGCCAGCAGCCCTGCCCAGGGCACGCCTGCGAGCGAAGAACAGGCCAGCGCCGAACAACCCGGTGAAGGCAGCAACAACAGCCAGGCGGCGCCTGGCAACCAGGGCGGCGATGACGACAGCATCACCCAGCCGCCGCAGCGCCCGGTATCGACCAGCCTCGATGCCGAGCAGCGTCAGGCTCTGGAACAATGGCTGCGCGAGATCCCCGACAACCCGGCGGAGCTGTTGCGGCGCAAATTCTGGTATGAACAGCAATTGCATCAGGAAAACACACGATGAGTCGCTTCGGCGTCTTTGTTCTTGGCCTGTTGTGGGCCATCATGGCCCAGGCCCTACCCACGCTGCAGGCCAGCGTCGACCGCACGCGCCTGGAGGCCGGCGAAACCCTCGAACTGACCCTCGAAAGCCAGGACGTGACCCAGTTCGGCAAGCCTGATTTGCGTGCCCTGGAAGGCGACTTCGAAGTGCGCGGCACGCGCCAGTTGAACAGCTTGCACACCCTCGACGGCGAAACCCGCGCCAGCACCCGCTGGATCATTACCCTGCTGCCCCGGCGCAGCGGCAGCCTGCGTATTCCCGAGCTGCAACTGGGCCAGTCGCACAGCCAGGCCATCGACCTGCAAGTGCTGCAGGCCGACAGCAGCCGCCCGGAAGTCGCCTCGCAAGTCTTCGTCGAAGCCACCCTGGACAGCAACGAGGTGTACGTCCAGGCACAGGCCGTGCTGACCCTGCGCATCTACCACTCGGTGTCGCTGTACGACGACAGCAGCCTGAGCCCACTGCAGCTGGAGAATGCCAAGGTCGAGCCGCTGGGTGAGTCGCGCACTTACGAGAAGGAAATCAACGGTGTGCGCCACGGGGTGATCGAAACCCGCTACGCGGTGTACCCGCAGCAGAGCGGCGACCTGGACATCCCGCCGCTGACCTTCACTGCCACCGCCGCCGACAACAGCCAGCAACCTGCCAGCACCGCCCGGGTCGGCCGCCAGGTGCAGGTCAGTTCGCTGCCGCTACGCCTGGCAGTACGCCCCATCCCCGCTGCCTGGCCGGCCAACGTGCCCTGGCTGCCGGCGCGAGGCCTGAGCCTGGAAGAACACTGGAACCCAGACCCGGCGAGCCAGCAACCTCAGATTGGCGACTCATTGACGCGCAGCATCACCCTGCGCGCCGAAGGCCTGTCGAGCACCCAGCTGCCACAACTGCCCGCCACCGAGATCGTCGGCCTGCGCCGCTACCCGGACCAGCCGGTGCTGCGCAACGAGATCAACGAACGCGGCATGACTGCCAACCGCGAAGAGCGTGAAGCGCTGGTGCCGACCCACAGCGGCAAGCTGGCCCTGCCGGCCGTGGAAGTCACTTGGTGGAACACCCGCGAAGACCATCTGGAGCACAGCAGCCTGCCGGCGCGCATGCTGGATGTGTTAGACAACCCGGCGCTGAGCGCCGACTCCCCGGTTGGCGACCTTGGCGGTGCGAATCAGCTGCTGTGGCCCTGGCAGCTCGCCACCCTGCTGTTCGCCCTGACCACTGTGCTCGGTTTCGCCCTGTGGTGGCGCGCCCGCTCGCAACCAGCGGTGCTGCGTGCTGCGCAGAACGGGCCGAGCCCGCGGACTTTGCTGGATGACCTCAAGCGCGCATGCCAGGCCAACGACCCACAGGCTACCCGCCAGGCGCTCGATGCCTGGGCGCGGCAGCAGCCGGAGACCCTGGCCGAGATGGCGGCGCGGTTCGTGCCGTTATCGGATGCGCTGGATGGGTTGAACGGAGCGCTTTATAGCGAGAGTGGGCAGTATTGGCAGGGGGAGGATCTGTGGCGGGCGATCGGCACGATTCCGCCGGCGGAGCAGGTATTGTTGCCTGCGGGCGAGAGTGGGAGTTTGCCGCCGCTTTATCCGAAGTGAGGGTTTGGGTTTGGAAGTCATGCCTTGGGATCTTCAGCGCTCCTGAGATCGAGCGCCGCCCGCGCGGCGCATCGCGGGCAAGCCCGCTCCCACATTTGTTTTGGGCCAGTCACTCCTGTGATGCCAACAGGAGCAGCCTTGTTGGCATGGCGATACATCTCGGTGGGCGCTAATGCTACTCCACCTATCTCAAGTCATGCACCAAGGCGGTCCCTGTTGGCAGTGCAGGAGTGACTGGCCCGAAACAAATGTGGGAGCGGGCTTGCCCGCGATGCGCCGCGCGGGCGGCGCTCGATCTCACAGGCGCTGAGTCTCTCCCGCCAGGCACCTCTAAGCCCTTTCGCGCGCTACAAAGCCTTCAAATGAAACGCAAGCCCTCGAACGGGTTCCAGCCTTGCTTGCCCGTGGTCTGCTTCAGGTAATAAGCATAGTTGGTGAGAATCCCGTACATCACGTTGAACGCCACGTTGATGCCAGTATCCAGCGCCTTCGGCATGACGATGCCAGTCACATTCTGGAAAATCTCGATCACCAAGGTGATCGCCACAATGATCCCCAGCAGGGACAAGTTCTTTTTCCACAGACCCAGCACAAACAAGTAGATCGGGCCGAAGAAGAAGGCGATGAAGTTCATTCCGATCAGCAGCCTTTTGCCGAAGGGCGCAGCTTTCAGGGCGGCCTTGTAGGCGGCGCTGCTCGGGCTGCCGTGCTGATCGAAGAAAGCGAAACGCTCCTGCCATTTCGGCTTGAGGTTGCCAGTGCTGGATTGGGTTTGCGGGATGCCTTCCATGGGGAGCTCCGTGATGATCGTCCGTGGGTGTGAATGGCCTGGAATTTGGCCGGTTCCGAGGCTAGTTCAAGATTGGTTCAAGGGCAAGCCTGCAACTCGGGTAGCGTGAGAGCCAAGTCACGAAACGGCCGTAACACGATGAACAGTTCAAACCACTGACTCTCCCGCTCGAAGTTGTGCAGCCGTTTGGACAGGCGAAGCGGGGTCACTCCCTACCGACTTAGCGACATGGACAATGCGCAACACTGGCAGTAAAGGATTATCAAAGTTGCCGAGCGCATCCATCATGGGCGTCTCAGTGTCTCGCGAACTGTCAAACTCCAATTTTTTTCTTTTGGGTAAGTGATTGTATTTGGTCTTCGCCAAGTCTTGAGCGATGGTTGGTTGCTGCTCGTACAAAGGCAAGGCACGATAACCGTTGCCCAAGAGGTAACTTGCCAACTCAACGACCAGCCGTTCACCATTGAAACCAAGTGCAGTCTTTTTGCCGGGTCGTGCGCAGTACCCGTACACCGTATAGACCTGTGCCAGGTTTGCCATCGCCTCGCATCATGCGGCTGAGATAGGTAAATTGCCCAAGCACAACTTTTCAGCCATCAACAACAGCAAGGCAACTGACAAAAATGCCAGGCGAGCGCTGTTGCAGAACAATGACCGCATCACGGCTGCCAGTTGTTCATCGGCCTATCCGCGCTGCCATGCACCCCGACGCAAGCTTGAGTTACCATACCGCCCTTGCGCAACGCCCACCTCCCAAGCCAAGCCCCGGCTTGCTGACTCGACACCAACAGGTCATCCATGCGTCTGTTTCACACCTCCGACTGGCATCTGGGCCAAAGCCTGCACGGCCAGGAACGCGACTTCGAACACGCTTGCTTCCTCGACTGGCTGCTCGGCCAGCTGCGCCTGCGCCAGCCGGACGCGCTGCTGATCGCTGGCGACATCTTCGACACGGTCAACCCGCCGGTCAAAGCCCAGGAGCGGCTTTACGACTTCATCGTCCAGGCCCACGAGCAGCAACCGAAGCTGGACATCGTGATGATCGCCGGCAACCACGACTCCGGCTCGCGTATCGAATTGCCGGCGGCACTCATGCGCCGCCTGCGCACCCACGCGCTGGGCCGGGTGCATTGGCTCGACGAAGGCCAACTGGACGCCGAGCGCCTGCTGATCCCGCTGACCAATGGCCGTGGCAAGGTCGCTGCCTGGTGCCTGGCCCTGCCCTTCCTGCGCCCGGCCGAAGTGACCGGCCCGCAGCTGGGCGACGACTACCTGCAAGGCATCACCCAGGTGCACCAGCAACTGATTGGCGCGGCGCAGAAGAAACGCAAGAAGGACCAGGCGCTGATCGCCATCAGCCACGCCCACATGGCCGGTGGTGCGGTGTCCGAAGACTCCGAGCGCAGCCTGATCATCGGCAATGCCGAGGCACTGCCAGCCAAGCTGTTCGACAAGTCGATCAGCTACGTGGCGCTCGGCCACCTGCACAAGCCGCAGAAGGTCAACCGCGAAAACCGCATCCGCTACAGCGGCTCGCCGATCCCGCTGTCGTTCGCCGAAATCAACTACCCGCACCAGGTACTGGAAGTCGAACTCGAGGGCAGCGAGCTGGTCAGCGTCGAGCCGCGCCCGGTGCCGCGTGCGGTGGCCCTGCAGCGGGTCGGCCCGGCGCCGCTCGGCGAACTGCTCGAACAACTGGCCGAGCTGCCGGTGATCGACCTGCTCGAAGACCCCAACCGTCAGCCTTGGCTGGAGGTGCGAGTGGTTCTCGACGAGCCGCAACCCGACCTGCGCCAGCAGATCGAAACCGCGCTTCAGGGCAAGGCCGTACGGTTGATCCGCATCAGCGCCGAATACGCCGGCCGCACCAACAGCGAAGACGACGACCTGCAATTCGTCGAGTTGGCGCAGATGACCCCACAGGACCTGTTCAGCCGCGCCTGGGAACAGGCCTACGGCAACCCCGTCGACGAGCAGGCCCTGGCCGATTTCGCCCTGCTGCTGCAGGACGTCCAGCTGGAAGAGGAACAGCCATGAAGATTCTCGCCATCCGCCTGAAGAACCTGGCATCCCTGGTCGGCCCGGTCGATATCGACTTCACCGCCGAGCCCCTGGCCAGCGCCGGCCTGTTCGCCATCACCGGGCCTACCGGCGCCGGCAAGAGCACCCTGCTCGATGCCCTGTGCCTGGCCTTGTTCGGTACAGTGCCGCGCCTGAGCGACATCGCCCGCGAAGCCAAGGTGCCGGATGCCGACGGCGAAATCCCCACGTCCGACCCGCGCAACCTGCTGCGCCGGGGCACCGGCAGCGGCTTTGCTGAAGTCGACTTCGTCGGCATCGACGGCCACCGCTACCGCGCCCGCTGGGAAGCCAACCGCGCCCGCGACAAGGCCAACGGCAAGCTGCAGTTGAGCCGCCAGAGCCTGTATGACCTGGACAGCGAACAGCTGCTGGGCAGCGGCAAGAACGAATACAAGCAACTGATCGAAGCCCGCTTGGGCCTGAATTTCGAGCAGTTCACCCGCGCGGTGATGCTGGCACAAAGTGAGTTCGGCGCCTTCCTCAAGGCCGACGACAAAGAACGCAGCGAGCTACTGGAAAAGCTCACCAACACCGCCATCTATACCCGCCTCGGCCAACGTGCCTTCAGCAAGGCGCGGGAAGCTGCAGACACCTACAACGCCCTCAAGGAGCGTGCCAGCCACCTCCTGCCGATGGCCGCAGAGGCCCGCGCCGAACTCGACCAGCGCCTGGAACAGGCATTGCAGCAGTTCAAGGCCGACCAGGCCGGCGAGCGCCAACTCGAGCAGCAACGCAACTGGTTCAATGAACAGCGTCAGCTGCAGGCCCAGCACGGCGAAGCCAGCGCCACCCTTCAAGCAGCCGAACAAGACTGGCAACAGCTGGCTGAGCAACGCCTCGACCTGCAACGCCTGGAGCGCCTGGCGCCGCAGCGCCACCAGTTCCACCGGCAGCAGACGCTCGGCGCGCAACTGGCACCACTGGTGGCACAAATCGCCGAGCAACAGCGCCAGCAAACCGAATTGCAAAGGCGCACCGTGGAGCTGGAACACGCATCGCTGGCGTCTCAGGAGGCCCTGGCACAACGCCAGGCCTTGCACAGCGAAAATGCCCCGCGCCTGCGCCAGGCCTTCGCAGCCCAGGACCACCTGATACGTCTTGACCAGGAACTGGCGGGGCAGCGTAGCGCCTGCGAGCTGGCCACCCAGCAGCTTGCCGAAGGCCAGCAGCAACTGCAGCAAATGGAAGCAAACCAGCAGCGCAGCCAGCAGCAACTGGCCCAGATCGACAGCGCCCTGGCCGACAGCCAGCATTTGGCCGGCCTGGCCAATGCCTGGCAGGCCTACCTGCCACAACTCAAGCAGGTGATGCTGATCGGTGGCCGCTTGGCCAAGGGCCGGGAAGAGCTGCCTGGCCTGCAGGCCCAGGCCAGCCAGGCCAATGTTCAATTGCAGGCCCTGCGCGAGCACTTCGAGCTGCTGTTCCGCGAAGCCAAGGCCGAACCACAGGCCCTGGCCGAACAGATCGACCTGCTCGGCAACATGCTGCAGGACAACCGCAAGCAGCAACGCGCCGTCGAAGAACTTTCGCGCCTGCACGGCCGTGAACAGGAACTGCGCCAGCAGCTCGATGCCCTGCGTGAGCGTCAGCAGCAGGCCATGCAGCAACGCCAGCAACTGATCGGCGAAGGCACTGCGGCCAAGGCCGAGCAGGAAGCTGCCGAACAGGCGCTCAACCTCACTCGGCAGTTGCTGGAGCGCCAGCGCCTGGCGCGCACTAACAGCGTCGAAGAGCTGCGCGCCCAGTTGCGCGACGGCGAGCCCTGCCCGGTATGTGGCAGTGCCGAACACCCGTTCCATCAACCCGAGGCCCTGCTGCAAAGCCTCGGTCGCCATGACCATGCTGAAGAAGCAACCGCGCAGAAACAGGTCGAAACCCTCAACGGCAAGCTGGTCGACCTGCGCACCCAGCTGGGCGTGGTCAACGCTCAGCTCAAGGACCATCAACAGCAACAGCAGCAACTTGCCGAACAGGTACAACCGCTGGTGGCCCAGCTGCAGTCGCACAGCCTCTGGCCCGCCCTCGCCCCGCAGGACGACAAGGCCCGCAGCGCCTGGCTCGACAGCCAGCTGCGGCGCCTGGACGAAGAGATCGGCAAGGACGAGAAGCGCCAGAGTGCCCTGCTTGCCCTGCAAAAGGATGCCGCGCGCCTCAACCAGCAACTGCAGGCGGCGCAGGAGGCCCAACAGCAGGCCCAGCGCCATCTCGACCAGCAGCACCAGGCCTTGGCCAGCGATGAACAACAGCTTAAGCAGGGCCTGGACGGCCTGGCCAACGTGCTGCCGGGTGATGTGCTCAAAGCCCTCGGCGATGATCCGGCCAACGCTTTCCTGGCCCTCGACCAGCAAATCGCCCAGCGGCTGCAGCAACTGGAGCAGCGCAAGGACGAGCAGGAAGAACTGCAGGCACGCCAGGTGCAACTGGACAAGCTGCGCGATCAGCAGCAAGCCCGCGAGCAAACCCTGGCACACGTGCAGCAGCAGCTCGCCGCCCTCGAAAGCCAACGTCAGCAGGCCCAGGCCGCGCTGGCCGAGCTGCTCGGTGAGCAGGCCAGCGCCGAAGCCTGGCACCAGCACATGGACAGCCAGCTGGAGCAGGCCCGTGCCATCGATGCGCAAACCGCCCAGCACCTGCAGGATCTGCGCACCCAGGGCGTGCAGCTGGCCAGTGAAATCAAGGCCAATACCCAGCAACAGCAGGTACTGGAAAGCGAGTACCAGCAGCTGCAGGGCGACATCGCCCAGTGGCGTGCCGAGCATCCAGAGCTGGACGACGCCGGGCTGGATCGCCTGTTGGCTATCGACGACGCCCAGTTGGGCGAGCTGCGCCAGCGCCTGCAACTTGCCGAGAAGGCCGTCGAGCAGAGCCGTGTGCTGCTCCAGGAGCGCGACCAGCGCCTGCAGCAACACGCCGCGCAGATGACCGTCGAATCGTCGGCCGAAGACCTTGAGCAAGCGCTGGGCGAACTGCGCGAGCGCTTGGCCGGCCATGAGCAGCAATGCGCCGAATTGCGCGCGCAGCAGGCCGACGATCAGCGTCGCCAGCAGGCGAGCCAGGCGTTGGCCGGGGAAATCGAGCAGGCCCACCAGCAATGGCAGCGCTGGGCGCGGCTGAACGCGCTGATCGGCTCGGCCTCGGGCGACGTGTTCCGCAAGATCGCCCAAGGCTACAACCTCGACCTGCTGCTGCATCACGCCAACGCCCAGCTGCGCCAGCTGGCGCGCCGCTATCGCCTCAAGCGCGGTGGCAGCGCCCTGGGCCTGCTGGTGCTGGACACCGAGATGGGCGACGAGCTGCGCTCGGTGCACTCGCTGTCTGGCGGTGAAACGTTCCTGGTCTCGCTGGCCCTGGCCCTGGGCCTGGCATCGATGGCCTCGAGCACCCTGCGCATCGAGTCGCTGTTCATCGACGAAGGGTTCGGCAGCCTCGACCCTGAGTCGCTGCAACTGGCGATGGACGCCCTCGACGGCCTGCAGGCGCAAGGCCGCAAGGTCGCGGTGATCTCTCACGTGCAGGAGATGCACGAGCGCATTCCGGTGCAGATCCAGGTGCGCCGCCAGGGCAATGGCCTGAGCGACGTGGAGGTGTGCGGGTGATCCTCTACTCGTTCCGCCGCTGCCCGTGGGCGATGCGTGCGCGCCTGGCGCTGCGCTATGCCGGCTGCGCGGTAGAGATTGTCGAGGTGGCGATGAAGAACAAGCCGGCCGCACTGCTGGCCTTGTCGCCCAAGGGCACGGTGCCGGTGCTGGATACCGGTGACGGTGTACTGGAAGAGAGCCTGGACATCATGCGTTGGGCACTCGAGCAGCACGACCCGCTGGACTGGCGCCTGCAGGCCGACCCGGCCGCGGCGCAGCACGCCGAGGCGCTGATTACCCGCAACGACAGCACGTTCAAGGCACAGGTGAACCTGTACAAGTACGCCGAGCGCTACCCGGAGCACTCACGCGAGCATTATCGCCAGCAGGCCGAAGCCTGGCTGGCGGAGCTGGAACAGTTGCTCGAAGGCCGGCCGTACCTGCTGGCCGCTCACCCGAGCCTGGCCGATGCCGCCCTGTTGCCCCTGATGCGCCAGTTTGCCGGGGTCGAACCGCAGTGGTTCGCCGAGGCGGCTTATCCGCAAGTGCGGAGCTGGCTGGAGGGGTGGTTGGCTTCGGAGCTCTTCAACTCGGTCATGGCTCGCTAAAGCGCTTCAGGCTGCAACTCGGTCTCTGGACTGCCCCCTAAAAGTTGGACAGTTCTATGCTGCAGCCTGAGCCCTGTACTCAACAGGGCTCAGGCCATTGAGCTTCAGTTTGATGCGGTCATGGTTGTAGTAGCGGATGTACTCGTCCAGGCCCGCTTTCAACTCATCGACACTCTCAAAGCGCTTCAGGTAGAAAAATTCAGATTTGAGCGTACCGAAGAAGCTTTCCATGGCCGCGTTGTCCAGGCAATTGCCCTTGCGCGACATGCTCTGTTTCACGCCTCGCCCACGGAGCTTGTGACGATACTGAGCCTGCTGGTAATGCCATCCCTGATCTGAATGCAGCACAAGCTTCGGCTTCTCTCCCAAGCAGTCGAGGGCCTTGTCGAGCATGTTCCCAACCAGGCTGTAGCAAGGACGTTTGGCCGTTTCGTACGCCACGATTTCACCGTTGTACAAATCCATCACCGGCGAGAGATAGAGCTTCTGTTGCGCCACCTTGAATTCAGTCACGTCGGTCACCCACTTCTGATTAGGCCGTTGGGCAACAAAATTTCGCTCCAGCAAATTCGCCGCCACCTTGCCGACAACACCACGATAGGAACGGTATTTCTTAGGCCGTACCACTGACTTCAACCCTTGCTCAGCCATCAGTCGTTCAACGACCTTCTTGTTCACCAGCTTGTCCT
>NZ_PEMX01000055.1:0-18360 GCF_002759075.1 Pseudomonas sp. 382 | reverse complement strand
CCGTATGCCTATCTCAAGGACGTGTTGACGCGACTGCCAACACAGCGGGCTAGCGAGATTGAGGCTTTGCTGCCGCATCAATGGGAACCGGCCTGACTTACGCAAGGTGAGTTGGGCGGACGCTTACGATGGAGCGAAGTATACCGCGAGCTAAATTCCCAGTCCGCGCAAACCGTCAGCCCACTGCCTGATACCCGGTGATGCAAAAACACGCAAACGTAATCGTCTCCTGACTCCCCCCATTAGAGTTGAAGGGCATACCCACTTGTCCTTTTAGGCTGACAGGAGAGCCAGTACCAGCACGTAAGAATGTCTGCATTAAAATGTGTAGAAATCAGTCACGACTCACCTGTAAGAGAGCGGTGAAAAGCCCGAATCTCTTGGGGTGTAGTGGAAGGACATCCGTGCAAAAAAATGTGCACGTCATTCAGCGGAATGATGGGCAGGTTTGGTTCGCTACCCCGAAATACCTGCGGCTTCAAGCAACGCGGGTAGTACCACCCCCGCACCTCCTATCAGCATTATCTCGTCCGCCCCATCTAATCCAACGTCTTCAAGGTTGATATGGATCACGGTAGCCCTCGCAGCTAGGGCCATGTTCGGAATAGCAGCTGCCGGCATGACGACGCCTGAGGTACCTACTGAAATCAACAAGTCACAGTTGCTCACAACCCGAACAGCCGACCGCCAGGCGTCTTCCGGAAGGTTCTCCCGGAACCAGACCATGCCTGGACGAAGCTTTCCATTGCATCGAGCACAACGGGGCGGCTCAATCAATTGTCCTTCTTCAGGTATTTCCAACTGTGCTGGCGATAGCTTCCCAGGCCTATGGCAGGCGAAGCACTTCACGTCCATCAGACTGCCGTGAAGGTGAAACACCGGATTGGAGCCGGCTCGTTCATGCAAGTCATCAATGTTCTGAGTGACGACGGATACGTCCCACACGGCGTTGGCTAGCTGAGAAATAGAATGGTGGGCCGGGTTGGGTTTGGCCTGGACCACCTGGTGGCGCCGCCATAGGTACCAGCTCCACACTAGAGCCGGGTTCTCTCTGAAGGCGTCCGCTGTTTCGAGACGCTCAGGATCGTGCTTCGACCAAAGCCCGGTCAACTTGTCGCGAAACGTCGGTATTCCGCTTTCAGCGGAGATGCCGGCGCCCGTGGAAAAGACAACCTTCTTGGACCTGCGCAGAGCATCCGCAGCTCTCTGCATATTGCTCATACGACATACCTCAACTCCGCGCCAACTACTCACATCCAGTAAACACTGAAAGGGGCACTCCTCCCAGTCAAAGCTCTCGCGGTTGATCGGAAAGCCAAGCGGCGGGTGCAGAGTGCCGCATACTGATATCTCGGTTTCAAAAATCCAGCTGGATATGAGCCGTCCCACCTGCAGCCGCCTATAGCCCCTTCGCGGGAGGTGCTTATGACCACTCCCTTCGCGCGCATCCAGACCAATCGCGAGACTGCCGTCGAACCGGGTACGTCGGAGAGTAAGGTGGCCTTGGTCGCTACCTTGTCGATCGAGGCCAATTCAGGTGAGACGATCGATGCGTACCTCGGTGGGTTACAGATGTACAACGATTTATTCGAGTGGAAGCTCAGCGATTATCCCCAGAAAGCGCTCGACCTCATCATCGACTGCTTTCTGCCTGCGGAATCGGTACCCCGATCCATTTTGGAGACAGGCGTTGCTGTCGGTGTAATCCGCGCCAGAGTCTTCCAAAGCGGAGACTGGATATCAGGGAAACAATGGATGCGGCTTGCATCCTCAACCGGCGGAGGGATTGACCCCGTTCAGTTGCTGGCTGAAGGGCAGATCTTCTCGCTCCGACCCGCCAAGGTGAATTACTTCCCAATCTACGGGTTGGACGGCAGCCGCGGATATAGACCACAAATTGGCCTAACCGATGTCTTGTCTGTGCTCTCAGCCAGAATGGACGAATGGTCAATGGCCGCTTGGTTCCAGACAGAAAATTCGACCCTAGGCGGTGTTGCACCGAAGGCATTACTGGGGTTCGCGCCGGACAGAGTGCTGGCCGCGGCTAAGAAAAAGCCTAGGCGGAATCGCGTCGGCAAATAGTCGTAGGCATATTGTGGACATGAATCCAGCGCAAGTAAGGGAGCTCGACGCACTTGGCCACCAACCAGTCTTGCGGTGCATCTCGCCATAGGCTTAGGCGACGCTCATAGCCTGCTGATGCATTGAGCTGTTGCCGAAGGCCGCCTCAAGGAATTCAAGATGAGCATTCAACAAGCATCCTGGAGTACCCGCAGCCGATGGCCTAGCTACAGCGATTGCTACTCGACAGTGATCAGGGCAGTTGACGCGATGTACGACGTTCGTGGCTATCTGTTGTCAGAGCTGGTGGTTCTGTGCCTGAAAAATCGAGCTGCTATTCCGTTGGCCCGACGTACCTTCTATGAAAGCTGTGTCCAGAAGGAAGCCATAGATTACCTGGAGCAATTTACAGCTCATCTGCTGTTCGGCCCAAAGGGAAGATTCTCGCCGGAGGAATACAGATATTACTCAGAGGCTTGGTCGGAATGAAAATTACCGGTCCTGTAGAAACTGAAGCTGTGATCGACGTACGTTGCGACGTCTGCGACACCTCCACGCGACTAGAAAACGGCAACCTGCAGTATGGGATGCTGCAGGCGCATTGGGGTTTCGGTGCCTATCACGACGGCCAACGCTATGAGGTGCACCTATGCGAGAGCTGCTTCTTCGCGACCATTGCCTACCTCAAGCAAGAGCGGCGTACGGTCAACCTTTTCGAGGATAATCAGCAGCAACTTGAAGGCAATTTCGGGCTAGCTGCCAAAAATGACTACTTCCGGGATGACCGCTGACTTGCAGCCTCCTGGCGTGTCATTCACTTCGGCTTTTTTGGATCTGACGATGGTAAGTGCGACTCCATGTACTGATGGAAAGCTCGCGTAAGATCTGCATCAGTAGCCTTTGGGGCTGGCGTACGCCGCCTAGCTTTAGCTGGAGTTTTCTCATCCGGCAAGGCGATGTGCTTCAGCACTGAGCGCTCCGCGGCAGTCGCCGACGAATCGAAAACTCGCTCCTGTACCCGCATATCACGGTCGGCCCGGGTGAAGCTCACCACGTTTGACTTAAACTGAGTGGGCAAATCGAACGGACACTGCAGATCCAAACGCACCTTGCGGGATCCTTTGTTAATGCTTTGCAGCTGCAGTTCTTCAACATCCGTCGCACTGCTGGTGTACCCGCTGGATCGGTAAGCAGCGTGCAAATCGTCGATCTCAATCCGAGTCCTGCCGGCAGTACGACATTCAATATAAGCGAGCTTCAGGAGCTGCGCGGCGAGCCGCTTGATACCAAAGGTGGACCGGTAGAGCTCAGCCGCAAGTTCATTAGTGCTTGCGTTGATTCGGCCGCCACTGACCCTCATACACTCGTCTACATATTCAGCCCAATTCTGACTCTTAGGGTCCTCAGGCAGCATGACACGTGGTTCGGAAAGCAGCCTCTGCTTATCCTCACTGTTCCGACGAAGCAGCTTGTGAACGAGACTGTAGTTGGAAACAAAGATCATCGGCGGCCCTATGGCTGTCATCGTCAGCAGTATGTCGGTGACTTTGGACGCGCCTGAACCGGTGTTGATGTGCTGGGTTTCATCCAGGACAACCAGGGAAACACCGTCTCGATTCGCGTGCCGGCGACACTGAATGAGCAGCTTCGCTGAATTGCCGCCGCGCCCATCGTGGTCGCTCCCGTAAACAAAATCCATGAGCAACTGCCTACCACCTGCCTTTCCGCGGGCGCTCGCATACCACAGAGAGGTCAGCTCAATGCTCCCTCCAAAAACATCACAAGTCAGTTCTACAGGGGGAGGCATAGCCCTCCGCAGAGCAGCGATCGTTTGACTCTTACCAACGCCTGCCAAGCCGGTAAGACAGATCGGCGTCACCTCCACCTCGGGTGGGCTGAATAACCCTTGAGCATAGGCTTTTTCACTGCTGAAGACCTTCAGGCTGTGTAGGTTGGCCAAACCAATCATTTCTTGAATGAAATTGAGAGAAAATTCGTTAGGAAGGTACATCTCCTTCAATCTTCCAGAGAGTAGCTCGGCAGCCACCAAGGGATGGAACGCTTCCAAATCCACTATAGGCTCTGGTCGAACAGTAACCCTTTGACGGATGCTTTCAATGTCCATAAAACCGTCGAAACGAGATTCGATGAGTCTATTCATTTCGAAACTCCTCTCAATCGGTTGTAATCGGCCGTGTCGCGCTGGGCAGCGCCGCCTTTCGAGGGCCGTCCTACTTTCCGCACGCCAGCGTCCCAATCCTCGCCAGTGTTCTGTTTGAATATATCTTCAAAATATTGCTCTTGTGCAGGGCGATCATCCCTAAGATCTGCAGCGCCGCTTCGACGTATCCGATCAATTTCCTCAAGATCGCGCAGGGAAATATCCATAATTCCAAGTGAGGTGCGCGCTGTTCTCACGAAGTCTAACTCATACAAAATCCCTTTGACTTCGATCCATATGTGCCGAACGCACATGACCAAAACAAAAACTGAAGTATTAATGACCCCGCGGCGCGCTACGAGATCAAACACACCCGTCTCGTCCAGAGCCCGAGATCTGTATTTCCGCCCATATAAATAGACGCCATCTTTTCTTATTGCAGCTGGTCGTACATCAAGGAACTGCCTTACCGCCGTATCAAATGGGACGCCGATCGAGGAGTCTCGACCGCGCTGGCTCCAGTAGCTGTAAATGTCGAGCGGGGTAGGCCGTATGCCAGCCAGAATCATCTCCTCGTCCATACGCTTTCCAGCGTCAGAGGTACGATTGTCCTTTAGTACCTGCAAAATCTCACGCTTGGCCATCTGGACAAAATCCAGTCTGCTATGAAAATAGCTCGGTTGGCCAAGCGTCTTCTTGTCCCTAGGATGAGAGGACTCGACCGTGGCCTTGGACTGCCCCGAGTGAAGTGGCGTTAGCTCTACCGATTTCAACCAGTTAATTTTTGGTTCTGGGTCGTAGCCTGCAGCTGGTCCCCTATCGAGCACAAGTCCGCCGGATAAGCCAGCACTAGGCCATTGATCGGGGCGGATCTCAACACCGAACTGTTCACAGAATTTTACCTTGTCGCATGCCATGCAGTAGATAGCCATGCGATAAGCAGCCATATTTTCCTTGCCTTCCGAGAAGCCAATACCCAGCACCATCCCGGAAAGCGCGCAAACAGCACGAACTACACAGAAGCTGTCGACAGCGCTACCTTCCGTCAGACCCGAAATCTTTTCGGAAATATAGTAGCCGTCAAACTCAATACGTTGATTAACATTAATAATGTTGTCAGAAAAACTCCCTTCCGAACCGGACTTGGCTCGTGCGCCATGCGCTCCCTTTAATGCAGCACGAAGCGACTTCGGGCTGATCATTTTGGAAATCCAATACTTAAACTGGGCAAAAGAAGGAAATGGCTTGCCTTCAGGATGTCGAAATTCCACCGTCCCATCGCGCTGATTTAATGCAACACAACCAAAGTGCTTGGTGAGGACCTCCCTGTATATTTTGTTTTGAGTTTTATAAGCGGATTGACTAGCGAGGAATCCATCCAAGATTTTTTGCTGCATGATTACGTCACAACGATGTCCGTGCCTTCTCCCCTTGCGGGAGGGACGGCCAAGCTTTTTTTTGTGACCAGGCCCATAACGATTCCAGGCTCCGATACGATGAAGGTTGGGCATTAGGGACCATTTGTTCTGCCCAAACACCACATAGGTATAAAACCAGAGTCTAACCCGGGCAGCATTCTGATGAGGTCGCAGAGCCTTAGCGTGTGCGTTGATGAATGCGTCTGGCTTATCACTGGCGAGAACCTCAGCTTGTCGTTTGATCAAGCTTGAGATAGCTGCAAAGCGATTGTTGACCTTTTGTTCATAGCTCTCTTTGTTCGAGCTCCGACGATTCTCCAGGTGGTCAATACCCATACCCTCTATAGGTTTCAGCCAAGGTGGTGCGGAATCTGCCTGGCCATCCTCCTGTAGCCATCCATTCTCAACCGCTTCTTCAAAATCTATGCGGGATAGCTGAACCAGATGCGTTTTTATCTGCTTACCATCTTCTCTGAACTCGATCAGACGAACTCGATTTCGCCCACCATCACTGGCTAGAAAGTGATAGACAGTGCCCTGCGTGAGGTTGAGAAAACCCTCCGGGGCGATGATCCGTGATCCCGCTCTCACGGTGATGACTCTTCAAAAAATGAGCTGAACTCATGAAGCAAATCGCATCCGCCAGTGACGAGCGGCCGATCAATCAGGATAGGTTCGCTAAAGTCGACGAGAAGCTTACGGTCCCAGATATCCTGATAAATCTTTGCGATGAACTGGTCGCGCAACCCCCACCGCGCACCGTATTCGATCGCTACATAGGCGACTGGAGTGCCAACCTTCACCGCATCCGCCACTTCACCACTGAAATCATCCAGCAAGGCCGTCTCAAGGGTGAAATCTAGGTCATGCATGCAATACAGAAGATCCAGGTTCGCTTGGATCGTGGGCGTTACCATATCGCGCGAAACCTCAACAGTTCGGATGCCGGCGCTGGCGTAGTAACGCCGTTCCAGCTCACCCCTGAGCTCGGCATGCTCACGATCCTCCCGTTGTTGAACAAGGGTTTTCGGCGATGTGCTTCTGCGCTCACGGAATGCTTCAGCCCGATCCTTAACTGTCCAGTTGACAGCGTAAGGTTGTCCTAGGTTATTCAGCAGGTACAGTAGAAGATCCCCTTGGTAGGGGTACGGGACTCTATGTCTGCCGCTCTCATCTTCCACTACTATCTCATAGTGCTTAAAACCGATCTCCCCCGCGATTTCTACGGTACCGCGCAGAGGCGGCGGAAAAGTCCCTTTCGTCAGCGGATGCCCTCGTAGGGGATGGCCTGCATTAATCGGCCAGAGCATTTTCTGCTCATGCATCTCAAACAAATCAGGGTGGTAGAGAGCTAATTGTGCGAACACCTTCTCTGGCCACGAAAGGAGATGAAGCGTCCGTCCCAGCCTTTGGCTGTGCAGCCGGCTGATGCGCGACCCCTTTGGCGCCTCCCGGGGAACCGCCAGCGTGGACGGTACATATTCCCCGCCCCACTCGAACCGGCTCTGCCGGCTCATGATCAGGGCAAATCTTTCCTGCGGTTTCATCCAAGCATTCCAATCTCATCATGATTTCTATGGACATGCGTGTTGGGGATAACAACAAGCATGCCCGCGAAACCCTTATCCTGCGGGCAGGTAACCGCGCGTCCAGCTGTGGATAACGCGGCGCTTCTTGTGGATGAGCGAAGCCGTGCGAGACTTGACGTCTCACATGCATGGGATAGACAATGGATGCGTCAGGCTGCTTATCTGACTTATCCACAGGGGCCCAAGGTCGCACTTGGGCCCTTGTCTAACTGACTTCTAGCTCTCTCGTTTGGCTAGCTGACATCAGAAATTCGTTCGATACATCTACCTTAGGCGTGGTCTGCGCCGGTGCGAACCCTTGCCCCCAGCGAGCCTTGATTCAGGCTTAGGTCGGACAAGGCATTCTTCGCTACGAGTTTGGTTAAAAGAATATGTTAACGCCGGCTATTCCTAGCTGACAACAAGTTTGCGCACCAATCACCTAACTCCTCACAATCCCCCAACAATCAAATTTCCGCCTATAGGGAGCGCACACAGGATTCCGGTCCCATGCCAGGTCCAGGACAATGCGTGCCGCCCACCGGCAGGGGCTCTAGGTTATTTACCTAAAATCTAAAAGAGTTTTTTTAATAACTCAAAGACCTTTCCGCGCGAACGATTTCGGGTTTATTTTGAGTTTCTTTGGGAATCACCCAAATGAACCTCACCGGCAGGCGGATTCCATTTCTTCACTGGTTACCAGACGAAAGCTTTTACAGTATCTGTAGCCGCCAACATATTTTATTGGGCAACCAATTCCCGGAAGAAACGCTGAGTTTTCTTTTTGGAGCCAGCGCCAAATCGTTCTCGCACGACCTCCCAAATAACCTCAGCTTTCTGAATGAGGGAGCAAAATCCGCTTGGGGTGATTCAGAGGAAATTATCTGTAAGCACACCATCGCGCCCCTATTCTTTCCATTCCAGTCACTTGAGCACATTGAAGATTTCAAAGAAGCAATGCGGAGCCCATCATTGGGGTCTCTCAAATATAGACTGGGATTTATAACTGGAAAGTTTGGCGGAGAGCATCCGTTGAAGGCCTGTCTGAAATGCATGAAAGCTGATCGATCAACCTTCGGGACTACGTACTGGCATCTATCCCATCAGATTCCTGGTGTAACCGTATGCCCTATACATGGTTCTTTTCTCATGGAATCGACCGAAAATAGACAGTGGTCGAGACGCTATCAGTGGCTACTTCCAGATGAAGGCTCGCTACTAACGAGCGGCCAACCTTCGATAGACCCTTCAACGCTAACAGCACTACAGACAGTGTCCGACTCTGCAGTAGTTCTGTGCAAAATGGGCACCACTGCCCACTTTGATCCGGTGACGGTTGCCCAAGTCTACAAAGAGGCTTCCAGTAAGCTGGGGACTTCGCGGAAAGCGCGCGAATCCGCTGCTGACTGCTTTGCACAATGCTGTTCAGATCTTCAACCTTATCCACCTTTTACCGCGTTAGGGTGCTCGCGGCGGTGGGCAATAGGGTTCATTTCTCAAATGGCACGCAAGCCGCGCGGTTACTGCCATCCGCTGAAGCATTTGACTTTAATTTGGTGGCTATTCGGGAAGGTAGAGTCATTCGTGGACGCCTATCAGCAGTATGCGAATGATCTGCAAGCCCTAAACAATCGGTGTGATAGCCAATTAATGCTTGGTCCAAATTTTGACGACCCTCCGTCAATAATCAAAAGACAACCAGGAGCACCAAAACCCAAAAAACTATTCAATGACTTGAAAGAAGAAATCTTGAATGCAATGGTATCTGGCCTCAGTAAGAATGAAGCTTGCTCACGTTTTAACATATCTATTAGCACAGTAAATAGGCTGCTCCGCTCAAATCCAGCCCATAACCAGCATATCATAAATAATAGCTTTCGCATTCTATGTGAAAATCAGCGGTCGGCATGGCTTTCAATTACGAACCAGCACCCGAACGTCAGCACAAACACTATCAAAAAGCTAATTCCAAATGTATATGCATGGCTGTATCGAAACGATCGGTCATGGTTGATGTTGCAGACAAAGAATCGTCCAAGCGGTCGGGGCGGAAATCATGTTGCGGTGGATTGGGAGGCCCGCGATGAAAAACTATACAGCTTGGTTAAGAAGGCCTTGGAAAATTCCACCACTGACTCGCAGATAATCCGTAAACGTGATCTGTATCAAATCGTGCCTAATCTCTTTTCTTCGCTGCAGCAGAAGTCTCACTACCCAAAGACGAGGCTGCTGGTTTTCCAAACTTTTTCCTAATAAATTTTTACTAATAGATTCGTGTGCATTCTCAAAACAAGCTCACAGTGTGAGCAGCCGATTCTTGTAAATTTCTTTCGAGAGGACACGCTTTATCTCATACGTAGATTAAATCCTTGTACTTGCAAGATAGTAAACATGAAGGCTCTAAATGCATAAGCTCGGTGCCGGCAATTTAGTTCCACGCTAAATCGGTGTGCCCAACAGTGGCCAAGCGGCTGAGAGTGGGCGCGCACATGGATCGCCCAGCAACCGGGCGTCACACCGAATCAGCAATAAACACCATGCTCAATCCTCACCAGCAATTCGCGAACCTGACGGTAGCCATCCGGTTCCAGCAGCAGGCTGCAGGGCGTACGTTTTCCTAAGCCGAGCGCAGGCAGCGTTAGCCATTCAGCCGCTAGGCGCTCATCGCCGAGAACGTAGGCCGCCTGGCCCAAAACCTGTCTTCGACGCGCCGCGAAACAGCGGTACTGGCTGCTCCAGCAATGGTGAGGTGTGGGAGAACAAGGACCGAGCAGGTCAATCGAAAGCATACTGTCTCCGCTACCATGCCAACAGAATTTAAGGCTTACCTTACTGCAAGACGTGGTCACACGCGTCAGAGCTGGATGACTGGTAGCCTAGCGGGGATTTGGGCCTGGCCACTGGAGCCCAACCGGTCGCCCCAAGTCGAGGAACGGCTGGAAGGGCAGCCTCAACCCGCTCGGGCTTCAATTGATGCCCCTTGCGGCGAGGGTAAGGTAGGTTACAGCAGGGATAAATTCTTGGTCGAGTATAATCGCGGTATGGATACCCTAAGTAACCTACTATATCGCTGCACATCCATGAGCTTGAGCCAAGACGATAATCCTCTTCTACAAAGTGATTAAATCCACCACTACGAACAATATAAGTACTCCAACATGAATCGATGGGCAACCGAGTAGGCTCTAAACCCAATAGATCATTTAAAAATTGCGCAAAGCTTCCGTAAACGATTGACACTAGTTCAAGCAGCGCGTAAGTCCGGCCGCTAGGAACAGTATATTCGCTGCTTTTGTGACCGCTCGACTCAATTTCCAATGCAATGCTATCTAAATCTTGTCTTAGCTTTTTATCCAAAACGGAGCAATCGATGCTTTTAAGTTTCTCTGTGAAAAGAAGCAAGGCCGTTTCCGCGGGAAGGTGATGCTCAATCGAGCAAATTTTTTCGAAGAACTGTGCAAGCCGCAGAGCGCGTGGATCCTCGTTCACCATAGGCTCAGCATCACCTAGGCTACGGCCGGCACAGCCCTCCCACATCACCCGACCATGGTGCCCATCGCGCGAGAAAGGCTTATCACAGAATTGGCACCAAGTGAGCAACTTTACGTCGTGCTTGGCGCAGACTGTTATAAGAGGATGGAGACGTCTCCAGTATGAGTAACCTATTCGCTGGATGTCTTCTTGCACACACAATGGGCAGTAGGATCTCGTATTAGTGAGAGAATCTATGTACTGATAATAAATGAAGCTGGTTCCGGAGTACGATAAATTTCTTTTTGTTTTTAGAACACTGCTGAAAGGGAAGGAGGTATGTAAATGCAAAAGTTTGTTGTAGCCGTAACAACCACGCCACCCCAAAAGGTCTGCAATGGAATTTACTACCCAGCCATCCCAGTGAACACAATAAAGACCTTTAAGAATATCTAACTCAGGATTTTTAAGGTCAAGGTAAAGGTTTCGTTCAACATACGAACGAAGAGATTCATCTGGTTGGATTCGCAACAGCATTTTTGGCCGGTCCAGAGCTGGAGGGGTTGGGCGAGGGGCCGTGCTCGCAGGAGCGGAGGAGAGAGGTCTCACCGGCTCCTGCGACAGTTTTAATTATCCTGAGACAGTTTTAATTCTCTAAATCCAATCGTCTGTTGCCGATTAATAAACTTTGTCACAAAGTCTCTTGCATTTCGCGGCCTAGCGAGGAGGCTGCTTCTAGGGAAGCAAAAATAAAGGTTGTCACAAAGCATAATTTTTCAAAATTTCTCGGGCTTTTTCGTTTAATAAAGGTTGTCACAACAATAAAGGTTGTCACAGCCAAGGTTCAGCCAGAGAAAAATTACAGGAAGGACCCCGTGCTAAAACCCCAAAAAAATTATGATGGTATCTTTTAGGGGCGTGGTAACCGGTGCGAGCGCACCTGGCTGGGAGGCCCCTACAAATCGTTGGGTTGGGCATGGATTTCTCTGAGCTACATCTGGAGGGGTTGCTGCTTTTCCGAGCGCAGACGCGCCAACCAGACTGACTGTTTTCCGCTACCAGGCAGGTTTAAAACCGTCCAAGGATACGCCTGTATCCTCACTCATGAAGTCGCTCAATCATGACGGGTCAACCCAGGGCTCGCCATCTTCCGGGCGCCGCAGGACTCAGTGAAGTTCGTGGAGGCGAGTTCCCTGAGGTGACACCGAGTTCATGTCGCCAAGCTCCTTCACCATATAAACCGCAGACGTCGGGCAGAGGCTGTTGAATTCCTCCGAACTGGAAATTTCCTTTGGGGCTTGGGATCGGTTTCTCTGCTCATATCCCCGAGCCTCGAAGAAGTCGGGTGCTGTGGTGGTCAGCAGATGAAGGCTTTGGGCTCCGTCAGCTCCCGCTATTCGCTCAAGTGCTCTGAGCAGCAGCGTACCGATCCCTGACTTTCGCTGGGCCGGTACGACAACCAGTGAGCGAATAAGACGAGTCCGACCGCTTCCTTCAATGCCCCCGTATCCCAGCTCCGTTTCTCCCCGGTGAAAGGAATAGAACATTCGACCGGGCTGCAAAAGGTCTTGGGTCGGCAAGCCCGCAGCAGTCAGATGCGCAGCTAGGCCTAGGATTTGATCGGTACCAAGCAATCGGACAGAGATATCAGACTGGTTCATTGGCGACTCTGGGGGTGGTATCGACGCCCAGTATAGGACCCAGAGCGCGGGCTTTTTCCAGTTTTATGACGTCCCGTAACGCGAGGCGATTGTAAATATCTGCTTTACCGCATATTCGAATAGTCATATATTCGTATTTCCAGATATTGGCCGTACACGCATTCCCCAGGAGGTCCCATGCGGGAAACACTAACTCCCCCCATCGTTTTCAAATGCCTGGCTGATGACACCCGGGCCCGTATGACCCTGCTGATCGCCCGTGAAGGCGAACTCTGTGTCTGCGAACTTACCCACGCGCTGGAGTTGAGCCAGCCGAAGATCTCCCGGCATCTGGCCCAGTTGCGCGAGGCTGGAATCCTGATGGATCGCCGCAAGGGTCAGTGGGTGTACTACCGACTGCACCCCGAACTGCCGCAGTGGGTTGACGCGATGCTGAAGGGAGTGGTCGATGCCAACCAGGAATGGTTGAGCCCCGATGCATTGCGCCTTGCCGAAATGGGCGAGCGGCCGCAGAGCCCTGTTGCTTGTGCTTGAGACTTCCCTTCACTGATTGAGTTGTAGTCATGCTGATCGCATTTTTGATTTTCCTGGTGACGATCGTTTTCGTCATCTGGCAGCCCAAAGGCCTGGGCGTGGGCTGGAGCGCCGCACTGGGGGCCGTCGTGGCGCTGCTGGCGGGCGTCGTGAGCCTGTCCGATATCCCCGTGGTCTGGCAGATCGTTTGGAACGCTACCGCCACTTTCATTGCCGTCATCATCATCAGCCTGCTGCTGGATGAGGCGGGGTTCTTCGAGTGGGCGGCATTGCACGTGGCCCGCTGGGGCAATGGCAGCAGCCGCAAGCTGTTCGCCTTCATCATCCTGCTGGGCGCCGCCGTCTCGGCGCTGTTCGCTAACGACGGTGCGGCACTGATCCTGACCCCGATCGTCATCGCCATGCTGCTGGCCCTGCGCTTCTCCCCGGCGGCGACGCTGGCATTCGTCATGGCGGCGGGCTTCATCGCCGATACCGCGAGCTTGCCGCTGGTGGTGTCCAACCTGGTGAACATCGTTTCCGCCGACTACTTTGGCATTGGCTTCAGCGAGTACGCCTCGGTCATGGTGCCGGTGAACCTGGTCAGCATCGCCGCCACTCTTGGAATGCTGCTGTGGTTCTTCCGCAAGGACCTGCCGCGTACCTATGAACTCGACCAACTGAAGGCTCCCGAGGCCGCTATCCGCGACAAGGCGACGTTCGTTGCCGGCTGGTGGGTGCTTGCGCTGTTGCTGGTCGGCTTCTTCGCCATCGAGCCGCTGGGCGTTCCGATCAGCGCCATCGCTGCTGCCTGTGCGCTGATCCTCTACCTGATCGCCGCGCGCGGGCACGTGATTTCTACCCGCAAGGTGCTCAAGGACGCGCCTTGGCAGGTCGTGGTGTTCTCGCTTGGCATGTACCTCGTGGTCTATGGCCTGCGTAACGCCGGCCTCACCGACTACCTGACGCAGATCCTCAATGTTTTCGCCGGCTACGGGATCTGGGGCGCATCCCTCGGGACGGGGCTGCTCGCCGCTGGCCTGTCGTCGGTCATGAACAACATGCCCACTGTGCTGGTAGGCGCCCTGTCGATCCATTCCGCCGAGGCCACCGGCATCGTGCGCGAGGCCATGATCTACGCCAACGTCATCGGCTGTGACCTTGGTCCGAAAATCACCCCAATCGGCAGCCTGGCCACCTTGCTGTGGCTGCACGTGCTGGCCCGCAAGAACATCGTCATCACCTGGGGTTACTACTTCCGCACCGGCATCGTTCTGACGCTGCCGATCCTGCTTGCCACCTTGGCCGCATTGGCCATCCGCCTGAGCTTTTGAACCGGAGATACCTGATGAAAGTCTTGTTCATGTGCACCCACAACAGCTGCCGCAGCATCCTGTCCGAGGCGCTGTTCAATCACCTGGCCCCCGAGGGTATGGAAGCTGTGAGTTCTGGCAGCTTCCCAAGCGGCAAGGTCAATGAGCGGGCACTGAAAACCTTGGAAGCCGCCGGTATCCCCACCGCTGGTCTTTCAAGCAAGGCCTCGGACGCCTTCGAAAGTTCTCCCCCCGACATCGTTGTCACCGTGTGCGACCGCGCTGCCGGCGAAGCTTGCCCGATCTTCTTCGGTCCATCGCTCAAAGCCCACTGGGGCTTGGCCGACCCTTCGGCGGTCACCGGGAGTGAGGCAGAAATCGAAGAAGCCTTCCAAACCACACTTGCGAAGATCGATGAGCGCGTGCGCGCCTTCATTGCGCTGCCTCTCTCGCAACTGAGCCAGGACCAACTGAAAGCCGAACTTGCCCGCATCGGCGCGCTGTAGGCCCTGGATCAATGGAGACCGAAATGAACGACCACCTGCCAAATGTCCAACCAGAACTGATTGATCTGCCGTCGCTGGAGCGGCTGGCGCCGAAGGATCCTTCCACACACAAACCGCGCATCCTGCTGCTGTACGGATCGACCCGCGAACGCTCATTCAGCCGCTTGATGGTTCAGGAAGCTGCGCGCCTGCTGGAAGAGTTCGGCGCCGAAACCCGTATTTTCGACCCTTCCGGCCTGCCACTGCCGGATGACGCTCCGGACACCCACGAGAAGGTGCTGGAACTCCGCGAGCTGATGCAGTGGTCCGAAGGCCAGGTGTGGTGCTCGCCCGAGCGTCACGGCTCAATGAGTGCTGTCTTCAAGGCGCAGATCGATTGGGTACCGCTGGCCATGGGCGCCGTTCGCCCAACCCAGGGCAAGACCCTCGCCGTGATGCAGGTGTGTGGAGGCTCGCAGTCTTTTAACGTGGTGAACCAATTGCGCGTGCTTGGCCGCTGGATGCGTATGTTTACCATCCCGAACCAGTCGTCGGTGCCGAAAGCCTTCCTGGAGTTCGATGAAGCCGGGCGCATGAAGCCGTCTTCTTTCTACGATCGACTGGTCGACGTGATGGAGGAACTGACCAAGTTCACGCTCCTGCTGCGTGATCGCCAGGATTATTTGGTAGACCGCTACTCCGAGCGCAAAGAGTCGGCGGAAGAACTATCCAAGCGAGTCAATATTCGGTCTATCTGAGGTCATGAGCATGTCGCATCCTTACTCATTGAAATCGTTGCCCCATGCTCCGGGTGTGCTGATTTTTACGCCTTGTCCGGGCACCCAGACCAGCGGTCTCGCTGAAAGCCTGGATACGCTCAAGAAGGCCGGTGCCGTGGCGCTGGTTACGCTGATGTCGGACGCAGAGCTTCAGGAAAACGGAGTTGCCCAGCTTGGCGTCGCGGCCAAGCAGCATGGGTTGGAGTGGTACCAACTGCCGATCAAGGATGATCATGCTCCGGATAAAAACTTCGAGGTCGGGCTGGGAGAGATCCGCCACCAGTTGAACGCTTTGCTCGCATCCAACAAGGCCCTGGCCATCCACTGCAAGGGCGGCTCCGGCCGCACCGGGCTGTTCGCTGCCCGTCTGCTGATCGAGTCCGGAATGCCGCGCCGCGTGGCGATTGCATGGGTGCAGGATCTTCGCCCACGGGCGATTCAGAAGCCTGCGCACATCAACTACATCAACCAGTTCGGCGAAGACTGAGCGCTCCAGCCAGAAAGGAGAAACCATGGTCACCGAAGGCGAACTACTCGATGTCATCGTGATTGGCGGCGGGCAGTCCGCGCTGACGGTGGCTTATTTTCTCAAGCGAGCCAAGCTGTCGTTCCTGTTGCTCGATGCCGAAGCGGCTGCGGGCGGGGCTTGGCGCCATGGCTGGGACTCGCTGACGCTGTTCTCGCCCTCCGCTTGGAGCTCCATCGCGGGCTGGCCGATGCCGCCAGTCACCGAAGGTAATCCTGATAGGGATCACGTGGTCAGCTACCTGGAGCAGTACGAGGCGCGCTACGGGTTTCCTATCGTTCGCCCCGTCAGCATCACGGCGGTGGAGCGGACCGCACGTGCTCTTCGTGTGCGCTCGAAGGACCGCGACTGGGAGGCTCGTGCCGTCATCAGCGCAACGGGGACCTGGAGCAACCCCTATGTTCCGGCCTATCCGGGGATAAAGCTGTTCCAGGGGCAGCAGATTCACTCCGCCCAGTACCAGTCACCAGAGGCTTTCCAAGGAAAACGCGTGCTGGTCGTTGGTGGTGGCAACTCGGGGGCGCAAATCTACGCGGAGCTGTCCGAGATCGCCGACGCAACGTGGGTAACCACGGAGGAACCGGCGTTTCTGCCTGATGACGTGGATGGCCGGGTGCTGTTCGAACGGGCTACCGAGCGCCTCAAGGCTCAACAGGAGGGCCGTGTTATCGACGCACAGGTCGGTGGGCTTGGTGATATCGTCATGGTGCCCTCAGTAGTCCGGGCTCGCGAGCGCGGGGCCCTTCGTGCTGTAAGGCCTTTCACCTCATTCACGTCGGATGGGGTCGTCTGGCCCAACGGTGAGAAAACCCAGGTCGATGCGGTGGTCTGGTGTACTGGATTCCGGCCGGCGCTGGATCACCTTAAGGCACTGGACGTGCTGGATGACTACGGAAAGGTCGAGGTTGATGGGGGGCGTTCTATTCGCGAGCCGCGCCTCTGGCTGGTCGGATATGGCGACTGGACCGGCCTGGCCTCGGCGACGTTGATCGGCGTCACCCGTACCGCGCGCAGCACGGTCAACGAAGTAGTTGAACATCTGAACAGCTTGGAGCAGCCGGATGCATAGCGGAATCGATATTCGTGTCGCCAGACCAGAGGATGCAGAAGAGATCCAGATCATCTACGCGCCCATCGTGCTCAACACGGCTATCTCATTCGAAGAGGCAGTGCCTAGCGTGGAGCAAATGCGTGAGCGGATCTCCACGACGCTGCGAACCTACCCGTATCTGGTGGCTGTGCGAGAAGGACGAGTAGTCGGCTATGCCTACGCCAGTCAGCACCGCGCGCGTGCGGCGTACCGGTGGGCGGTGGATGTGACGGTGTATGTCGCTGAAGGGCAACGCCGCAGCGGGATTGCTCGCCAACTCTATGACGTGCTGCTGCCGGTTCTGAAGCGTCTGGGATATCGCTCGGCGTATGCCGGCATCGCCTTGCCGAATGAAGGCAGCGTCGGGCTGCACGAGCGACTCGGCTTCCAGCACATCGGTACGTTTCCACAGGTCGGATTCAAGCTCGGTGCTTGGCATGATGTGGGGTATTGGCGGTTTGACTTCGGTTACGAAGGCCTTCCCCCTAAGGCTCCAGTAAGCTTCATAACCTATCGAAGCATCAAAGGTGCGCCATTCAACGAAAGATAGCGTAGCTGCGCTTGACCCTCTACCCGCTATAGGGTTTGTAATCGTCTATGAGAACCTCAAGTAGGATGCAAACCATGAGCGGTTGTACTTGCAGCTGTGGGCCCGACTCAGTCAACGCTGGAGCAGCAGCAGCGCCTTCGAACGACGAAACCTGGGTTAGCACTTTTTCAGTGCCTGAGATGGATTGCATTTCCGAAGAAGGGATCATTCGAATGGCACTGAGTGACCTACCTGGGCTCAACTCGTTGTCCTTTGATTTGATGAACAGGCGGGTGCACGTTTTCCATCACGGGTCGGTTGATCAGATTGCTGCAAAGCTGGGCTCGCTTGGAATGGCTGCACAACTGATTGATACACACCCGGCCAGCGAAGAGCCCGCTTCTGACATCTGTGCCACTGAGGAGCTAGACGCCAAGAGGGAGGCCAAGACCCTAAAGAGCTTATTGGCTATCAATGCCGCTATGTTTTTGACTGAAATGATCGCTGGCTTGGTAGCTCATTCAGCAGGGCTCATAGCCGACTCGCTAGACATGTTCGCCGATGCAGCCGTCTATGGCCTGGCTCTCTACGCCGTGGGCCACAGCGCTCGGTTGCAGGTGCGTGCTGCACACATGGCTGGTTTTTTTCAAATCGTACTTGTAGTGGTCTAATGAAACCGGACACTCATTTAGGCGAGAATGCTCGCCCCAAAGAGGTGTCTGATGACCAAGCAACGCCGTACCTTTACCCCTGAGTTCAAGCGCGAAGCAGCCTGTCTGGTGCTC
>NZ_PEMX01000054.1:0-18440 GCF_002759075.1 Pseudomonas sp. 382 | reverse complement strand
TTTCTCGGTCACTTGCTTGACCGCTTCGATCTTGAATTCTTCGGGGTAACGCTGACGACTCATGGCACCTCCTATTTGGGCCTCATTATGAGGCTTGGAGGTGTCTACGAAACCAGGGGCGATTCAGTGCTCAGGGGCTGAGCAATGTGCTGGCCTTGATGGCTAAAAGCCTCAGTGCCGTACGCTCAGGCCGTAGCTTTGCGCGCCAACGCAAACGCGCAGCCAGCCGAGGTTGTGGGGGCTACAAACCGACGCGCTGAAGAAACACCACCGCCCAACCTCCGTGTGCAAAAAAAGCTGGCCACAAGCGGTCGGCATAGGCTCGTCCGGAGAACGAGAAATCTCGCCTAGACAGCCGGGCCGGAACAGACGATGATCACATCACCGCCAGCCCAGTTAGACCGCCTGATTGAGCGGCAGAGGCCTGGTCATCGCCCGACGGCCATGGCAGCTGGCTGCTTCGGGGGGCTTACCTTGGGCAGGGCTGCAGCTTAGGTTGATGACATTGCAACAGGCCCTAGCCCAGAACGATGACAATATCTGCATGCCATAAACCTCACCCGGGCCGTGCAATTGTCCGATGAGCCTATCGTCGGCTTTGGCCTGCTCCGGCAAAACCGGCGGCATGACTTCGCTGCCCAATCTCGACCAACTGCCCCCTGAACAACTGCGCGCTCTGGCGGCGCAGTTGATGCAACGTGTCGAGAGTCTCGATCAGAAAGTCGAGACAATGGGCAAGAAGATCCACCGCGACCAAACGGTTAGCCCAGACACCTTATGGAGCGATGCTAACTACCCAGTGGTTGGCTGAGGATGGACACTGGTTCATCTTGAATAGACGAAACCTGTCGACACTCTGGGGCAGCTATCGGCCGATTCTGTTGAAAAAGTCGATTTTTACGGACATGGGTTGTCAGCAGGTCGAAAAGCGCTCAATTTTCGCGTTGCTATGTAAAATCTAATGCATTTCTGCCTTCTGAGCGAGTCAGATTTTAACGTCGCTCACCTTCTTTCATAGGCGAGCGACGCTACGAGACTTTTTCAACAGAATCGGCCAAAAGCAGTCATCCAGGTTTCCACCTAAGACAACCATGTGGGGGGCTACCGGCCAGGGATGAATACCCGGAGGACTGTGGATTTCCCAGTTTGGTTTGCGGCCATGCTGGCCGGATGGATCCACAGACTCGCCAGCGCAAACAACGTCGTCAGTTGCGCCGTGTTCTTGGCCACGCCGCGAAAGCGAGTTCTCACATAGCCGAACTGAAGCTTGATCACTCGGAACGGATGCTCGACTTTCGCCCGTACCTGCGCCTTGACCTTCTCGATCTGGCGCTTGGCTGAGTAGAGCACGCGCGTTGGCCCAAGTGCTTGTAGGTGCTGCGTCGCGCAGCGATCTGCCAGGTCGCCGGTCGCCCTTCATGCTCCGGTCGTTTCTCAACGCCGGTATAGCCCGAATCGGCATTGGCGACGTTCGCTGCGCCATGCAGTAGATGTGAAACTTCCGTCACGTCAGCCACGTTGGCGGCTGTGCCATGGACATGATGTACCAGGCCCGATTCTGCGTCGGCTCCGATATGCGCTTTCATGCCGAAGAAGTACTGGTTGTCTTAATGAGATGGTCAGCCCAGTTCGAGAAACCCGGTGAGTCTAGACTTACCGGGTTTCTCTCTTGACCGAAGGAGGATCTCTCATGAACACCGTAACGCTTCTAGGTATCGACATCGGCAAGAACACCTTCCACCTGCATGGCCAGGATGCGAGAGGAAATCAGCTCATGCGCAAGAAGCTCAATCGTTGCCAATTGCTGCCGTATCTGGCGCAGTTGCCAAGCTGCAAAATTGCATGGAGTCCTGCGGCAGTTCGTAATGGCTGGCTAGGCAGATCGAGGGCTTGGGCCACCGCGTGCAATTAATCGCGGCGCAGCATGTGAAGGCCTACGTCACTGGCAACAAGAATGACTTTATCGATGCAGAGGCCATCTGCGAAGCCGCGTCGCGACCCAGAACCCGCTCGGTTCCAGTAAAGACCCTTGAGCAGCAGATCCTGTCGACTGAGCACAAGCTGCGCAAGTCTTGGGTGGATAATCGCACGCGAATCATCAACCAGGTGCACGGTGTCCTGCTGGAGCTCAGGATCATTTTCCCCATTGGACATGCTGCTCTGGAGCAGGTGCCCGCTTTGATGGAACGCCATGAGCTGCCGATTCGACTGCGTAATGCGGTTGAGCGAATGCTGCTCGATATTCAACGCCTGACGAGAGATATCAAGGGGATCGATGTCGAGATCAAACAGCAGTTGTCTGAGGACGCCGCCGGCATGCGCTTGCTGAGCATCCCCGGCATCGGCCCTCTCACCACTAGCGCGCTGGTGGCCGATGTCGGTGACGCTTCGACTTACAAACGCTCACGCGACTTTGCCGCGTCACTCGGGTTGGTGCCTCGACAGTATTCAAGCGGTGGCAAGACGAGCTTGCTTGGCATCAGCAAGCGCGGCGACAAGTATCTGCGCTGCCTGCTGGTGCAAGGCGCTCACGCACTGATGATACGAATCGACAAGCGTGACGATGCACTCGGAGCTTGGGTAAGAAATCTTTTGGCTCGCAAGCCCCCGAACAAAGTCGCCTGTGCGCTGGCCAACAAGACGACAAGAATCGTCTGGGCAGTATTAGCCCGAGGCGGCAGCTACAACGTGAAACAGATGGCTTGACCTAACCGACTTACCACCGGCTTTTGCGACGACAGTGATGATGACGATAAACGGCAGACATCCCAACTGAAAACCTGAAAACGAAGATAGTTTTTAAAGCTGATCCCTTTATCAAGGACAATTGGGAGCGACTTCTCATCAAGGGCCGAGCGCTAATGAACGTGCTCACCACGAGCCCGGATACATTAGCGCAAGCATGCTTTACCGTTCATCAAACTGCGTTGCAGGAGGTGGGCTGACTATACATCTTCGTCTGGTGCATTTCCGGATCGCGCTTGCCATCCTTGTTCTTGGTCGAACTGGGCGCGTGGATGATGGTGGCATCGACAATCGTACCCTGGCGTAGCGACAGACCTCCCTTTGTCTTGCAAATAGTTGTTGATGGTTTCCAGAATCCCTGCCGCGAGTTGTTGCATCTCCAGCAGGTGCCGGAAAGTAAGCGTCCGCCCAACTCACCTTGTGCAAGTCAGGCTGGCACCCACTGATGCGGCAGCAACTGCTCAATCTCGCTGGCCCGCTGCGTCGGCAGCCGCGTCAGCACATTCTTGAGATAGGCATACGGATCATGCCCATTCATGCGCGCTGATTGGATCAGGCTCATGATCGCAGCCGCCCGCTTACCGCTGCGTAGCGACCCGGCAAACAGCCAGTTCGAGCGCCCGAGTGCCCATGGCCTTATCTGGTTCTCGACTTGGTTGTTGTCGATGGGCACAGCCCCATCGTCTTAGTAGCGCGTCAGCGCTACCCAGCGTTTCAGGCTGTAGTCGAGGGCTTTGGCCGTGGCTGATCCGTTGGGCACCAAGTCGCGCTGGGCCAACATCCACTCATGCAGTGTTTTGCTGATCGGTACCGCCAACTCCTGACGTAATCGCCACCGATCTTCATCGCTCATGTCCCGTGCCTGGCGCTCGATCTCGTATAAACCGCCAATCGAATGCAACGCCTGTTCGGCCAACTGGCTTTTGTTCGCCACATGCAAATCGAAAAACTTGCGACGGGCGTGGGCCATGCAGCCGATTTCAGTGATGCCTTGCTCAAAGCCAGCTTTGTAGCCAGCGAAGTCATCGCAGACCAACTTGCCGTTCCAGTCGCCGAGGAAGTTGCGCGCATGTTCGCCAGCACGGCTTGAGCTGAAGTCGTAAACCACGGCTTTGAGGGCCGAAAACGGCGTCGTGCTGTAGGCCCAGACGTAGGCCCGGTGGGTTTTCTTCTCGCCCGGTGCAAGCATTTGCACGGGCGTTTCATCAGCATGAATCACGCCCTGCTTCAGCAACGCCTCACGCAATGCATCGACCAACGGCTGGAGCCGCACGCCGGTTTGTCCAACCCATTGGGCCAAGGTCGAGCGAGCGATTGCCAGCCCGGCGCGGCCAAAGATTTTCTCCTGCCGATACAGCGGCAAGTGATCGGCAAACTTGGCCACCATTACGTGGGCCAGCAAACCTGCGGTTGGGCTACCTTTGTCGATAACCTGCGCTGGCACCGGCGCCTGGATCAGTATTTCGCACTGGCGGCAGGCCCATTTGCCACGTACATGTTGCTCGACGGTAAACACACCAGGCGTGTAATCCAGCTTTTCGCTGACGTCTTCGCCGATGCGTTGAAGCTGGCAGCCACAGGCGCACTGAGTGTTTTCGGGTTCGTGACGAATCACCGTACGTGGAAACTGCGGCGGCAAGGGCGCACGTTTCGGGGATTGCCGTGGCTCGGCCTGTGGTGAAGCTGGGATGAGCTTTTTCAGCTCTTCTTCGATAGCTTCAAGGTCTGTGTCGAGGAGGTCATCCAGCAAGCTGTCTTGTGCTGGGCTGATCTGCTCGCTGGGCTTGGCAAACTTGTGGCGCTTGAGCAGGGCGATTTCGAACTTGAACTGTTCGATGAGAATTTCATCGTTCTGGATCTTCCTGCTCATCGCCTCGACTTGGGACTGCAATTGCAACGCCTGTGCCGCCAAGGCACGAAGCTGTTCCGGAGTCATCTGGTCGAGGTTGGGCAAGAAAGTCATGCCGCCGATTGTGCCAGAGCAGGCCCGAAACGACGACAAGCAGACCGGCCAAATGGCCGGCGGTTACAGCATGCTGATCACGCCGCCTGAGCCGACCCGCTGCCACGGCAGGCCCAGCACCAACGCCTGGAGTTGCTCGCTGTCGAGTTCGACCTCACAGCCGTGGCGAATTCCGGGCCAGTGAAACTTGCCTTGATTCAGGCGCCGCGCGGCAAGCCAGACGCCCACGCCATCGTGCACCAGCACTTTCATCCGGTTAGCACGGCGATTGGCGAACAGATAAGCGCAGTGCGGCTTCGCCGCACCGAACACCGCGATCACCCGGGCCAAAGCCGTTTCGGTACCGGCGCGCATGTCCATCGGCTCGGTGGCCAGCCAGATTGCATCAATGCGGATCATTGAGCGACAGCCCGGATAAATTGCGCACAGCCCTCGGGATCCGAGGCTGGCCATCTCACTGTGATCAATTGGCCGGCCATGGGCAACTCGATGATCACTGAGGCTTCGGCTGGCCGTTTAGGTGCGGCTTTTAGCGGAACGAACGCCGGTAGTGAAGTCGCTGCGGGCTGGTCTCGATAGAGCGGCATCCATTTGCGGATGACATTGGCATTGATGCCGTGGCTGATGGCGACACTCGATACGGTTGCCCCAGGTTGCAGGCATTCCTGAACGACCTGGGCTTTGAATGGTTTCGGATAAGAGCTTCGTTGGCGCATGGAAATCCTGGCGATAAGGGCGATCGCGTCCGCTTAAAAATACCCGGACACCATCGCCCTAAAAGCTGGAGTTCGTAAGGTGAGTTCACCGGACGCTTACTGTTGGCTGCCTGCAAGCCTGCGTATTCAATGATACGGTCTCGATTTGATCTCGCGACCTGGGCAAGCGCTGAGGCTTCGTGGATAGCGAGGTCGGAACACAGGCCTTGGTGGTAACAGCTCAACAGATAGCGTATTGCGGACGCCGCAGCTACGCCATTCCCTGGGTCTAGCTTCAGCGCTGCCAATCGGGCGTCATGGGCTTCACTGAAGCGGAAGCTTCCTTCCAGCTGATTAGCAAGGTTCGTCCAACTCTGTGTGCGAATGGCATCTGCAGCCTCAGTGTTCTGAGCCACGTGCCAGAAGTAGCCACGGGCTTCAGCCCGCAGGGCCTTGGTAGATTCGAGGTGGGTCTAGCCGATCACCTTCTTCGCTGGTGAAAGCCGCTGCACTGATTATTGCCGTGGCCAGGTTGAACTTCACATCAGGGGTTGGGAAGGTCGAATGAAGCTCTCGGTACAGTGCAAGTCCTTCCTCAACAGCGTCGCGCGCCTGAATCAACACACCTGCGTTTACCAGAGCCGCAGCCTGAATAACCTTAAGGTTTGGCGCCTGTGGGCCATCAGCGACGATTCTTCGCGCTTCCCTGATTGCTGCACCTGGATCGGTGTCCTCCAAATGGTTCAAACGGGCCAGCAGCTCTTGGAAATCGTAATTCGCCAAAGGTAACGCCTCTGCAGTTGGAATATGCCAATAAGAAGCCGTGCCACACGCCCTACCCTAAAAACAGCCTCGTCAGCACGTTGCCTAATACTCTCGCCTCCTGTGAGGTGCGCCTAAGAGTGGTCGGTTGCCGGCAGATGAGCACCTGCCAGGACACCGTCACGAGGCAGTTCACTTACCCCGCTGCGATCGAAAGTGGCACCACCCTATTGGCCACCTGCTTTTGGCTGAGGTAGCGGGTGCAGCTCACCCTCAAGAACGAGGCAAAATTCACCACTTCTCCCCGGTAATCCATGACTTCCTCGTACAGCTTAGCGATGAGTTGGTTCGTGCTGACACCATCCGCTGAAGCGATCTCGGTCAGGATGTCCCAGAACTGGTTTTCTAGACGCAGGGTGGTAACCACGCCCCGGATGCGCAAGGAGCGCGAGCGCGATTCATAGAGAATCGGGTCTGCCTTCACGTACAGCTCACACATGATGCCTCCGCTGGTTTCACCTGGCTAAGTCGCGTCGTGGGCATATGCCCACACCTGAAGCTACCTTCCCAAGGCATCACGCGGGTAATACACCGCTATTACACGTGCCCATTTCGCTGCCGAGGCGCACGTAATAGCCACTTATTACCCACCAGATTTTCATTCTGCCATCTTGAGTGCATAACAACACCACAGGAAAGCCTGATAATGTCGAAATTCCTCCACACCATGATCCGCGTAGGTGACCTGGATGCCTCCATGAGTTTCTACGGACAAGCATTCGACCTGCAGGAATCCCATCGCCTTGAGTTCGACGATTTCTCCCTCGTGTACCTGCGCGACCAGCAAAGCGGCGCCGAAATCGAACTGACCTGGAACAAGGGCCAAGACAGCTACACCCACGGCAGTGGCTATGGCCATGTCGCCTTCGCAGTAGAAGACCTTGATCTCCATCACGCTCGCTTGAGCGAAATAGGGCTCTCACCTGCCCCCATCAAGGAATTCAAACGTGGCGAGGAGATGCTCGCTCGCTTCTTCTTCATCCAAGACCCCGACGGCTACAAGATTGAGGTGCTGCAGCGCGCCGGCCACTACCAGTAACGCAACCACAAGCATCAGACGCCTAGGCGTCGTCTATTAATACAGCGCGGAAAAACGCCACTCCCCAACAAAGCAGCACCCGTGATGTCAGGCTCCTAATAACAACAACAAGGAGAACAGCATGCAGGATATACAAGCCAGCCGCCGTAGCTTTCTGAAAGGCAGCGGCGGAATTCTCTTGGGCACGTTGCTTTTCACCTCCGGCCCCATTGCCCTGCTCGCCCCCAGTAAAACCTGGGCGCTCGAGATGAAAATGCTGAACAACGATCAAGCCGCACGACTGATCGTTGTGGTGCGCCGGATCTACCCTCACGATCAGATGGAAGACGCTGTGTACGCCTTTGCGATCAAAGCACTGGACGACCGCGCCGTTACTGACCCCTCCATTCTTCCCCTGCTTGAACAAGGTTTGAACGAGCTGGACAAGTCTGCCGACGGCGCCTGGCTGAATCTGGATGAGCCACGCCAATTGGCCTTGCTGGAGTCCATCCAGACCACCCCGTTTTTCACCCTGATCAGATCAGTATCGGTCAATGCTCTTTACAGCAATGAACTCGCCTACCAGCACTTTGGCTACGAGGGCGCCTCCTTCCCCAAAGGCGGCTACTTGATGCGCGGCTTCAACGATCTGAAATGGCTGCCTGCTGCCCCTACCGAAGCCAGTCCCCCCGCCTTTTCCTGAGGATGCGTACATGACTACATTCAATTTCGACGACGACTCGGTAGTGGTGATCATCGGCTCTGGTGCGGGTGGCGGGACACTGGCCAATGAACTGTGCCAGAAGGGTATTCCAGTCGTTCTGCTGGAAGCTGGACAGCGCCAATCCTCTGCCACATTCATCAATGACGAATGGCCTTCATTCGAGCAATTGTCCTGGGGCGATACTCGCACTACCTCGGGCTCGTGGCAGATCGCCAAGGACTTCCCGAATCTCCCCGCCTGGATCTGTAAAACCGTCGGTGGAACCACCACTCACTGGGCAGGTGCCAGCCTTCGATTCCAGGAGCATGAATTCCGAGCGCGGCAGACCTACGGCGACATCAAAGACGCGAATCTGCTCGACTGGCCACTGACGCTTGCAGAATTGGAGCCCTTCTATGCAAGGGCAGAAGACAAGATGGGCGTGACGCGCACCAACGACATTCCTGGACTGCCGGGAAACAACAATTTCCAGGTGATGTACAACGGTGCTCGCAAGCTTGGTTACAAGAAATGCAGTACCGGCCACATGGCGATCAACAGCCGTGCTCGCGCAGGACGTGCTCAATGCATGCAACTCGGATTCTGCTTCCAGGGCTGCAAGATGGGGGCAAAGTGGTCAACGCTGTACACCGAGATTCCAGCAGCGGAAGCCACAGGTAAGCTCGAGCTCCGCACGCAGGCGCACGCAGTGAAGATCGAGCACGATGCCAAGGGACGCGCGACTGGAGTGGTCTACGCGGATGCGCAGGGACGACTGCAACGCCAGAAAGCGCGTCTTGTTGCGGTCGCAGGCAATGCCATCGAAACGCCCCGCTTGCTGTTGAATTCGACCAGCACATTGTTCCCTCATGGGATTGGCAACGGTTCAGGGATGGTTGGTAAGCACTACATGCGCCATACCACCGGCTCAGTGTTTGCGGAGTTCAAGGATCCGGTGCACTTCTACCGCGGCACCATCATGGCCGGCCTAATCGGTGATGAGGTGCACTTCAATCCCGACCGAGGCTTTGTCGGTGGCTACGAGATGGAAACCATCTCGCTCGGCCTTTCCTTCATGGCTGCGTTCTTCAACCCCGGCGCCTGGGGGCGCGACTTCACCCGCGTCATGGACAACTACACGCATCTGGCTGGCATGTGGCTGGTCGGTGAGGACATGCCCCGGGAAACCAATCGCATCACCCTGAGCGATACCGTCAAAGACCGCTTCGGCATTCCAGTGGCCAACGTGCACTACGACGACCACCCCAACGATATCGCCATGCGAGAGCATGCCTATCAGCAAGGTAGTGCGGTCTATGAGGCCGTCGGAGCACTGAAGACGCATCGAGTACCACCCTACCCCTCGACTCATAACATGGGCACATGTCGCATGAGCCACAAGGAAGCTGATGGCGTCTGCAATAAATACGGGCAAAGCCATGAAGTCCCGAATCTCTTCATTTCGGATGGCAGTCAGTTCACCACCAGCGCAGCCGAGAACCCTACCCTGACGATCGTCAGCCTCGCGATCCGTCAGGCTGAGTACATTGCCGATGCCTTAAGGACGCATGCGGCATGACTACTACTCCCGACAACCGTTTGGAGATTTGCGCTCTCCCGGCATTCACCGACAACTACATCTGGCTTCTGGCTGATCACTCAAACCAGGCCTGTGCAGTCGTAGATCCAGGTGATGCCGGGCCAGTTCAAGCCTGGCTGGCTGAGCATCCTGGTTGGGTGCTCACTGATGTACTGATCACTCACCACCACAGTGACCATGTGGGCGGTATCGAGAAGCTGAAGTCTGCCTTCGACCTTCTCGTCCATGGCCCGGAAAACGAGCCGATCCCCTATAGGGATCGGCCACTCAAGGATGGTGATCTGATCCAGGTATTGGGACGTACCATCAACGTGATCGGGGTGCCTGGCCATACTTCCGGACACTTGGCTTACCACCTGGTTGATGAGAATGTGCTGTTCAGCGGCGACACGCTGTTCAGCGCCGGTTGTGGGCGCCTGTTCGAGGGTACGCCGCTGCAGATGCTGACCTCGCTCGAATGCCTTGCAGCGCTACCGGAGCAGACGCAAGTCTACTGTGCACACGAGTACACCCTCTCCAACCTGCGTTTTGCATTGGCTGTTGACCCAGACAATCAGCAAATCGCCGAGCGCTTGGCCGAGGTCTGCGAAATCCGTGACCGCGGTGAGTGCACCTTACCGACCCGAATCGGCGTTGAGCGTGCATTTAACCCGTTCCTCCGCGTACGGGAAGCGAAGATCGTTGAGGCTATCGAACGTCACGCGGGGCTGACCATCAGATCCGCCGAGGAATGCTTCGCTGCAATGCGCAAGTGGAAAGACAATTTCTGAACAACAACAAGAGGATCATCTATGAGAAAAACACTGCTGATTGCCGCTACAGCCTTCATGATTGCTTCTGCCCAGGCAGCTCAAGAGCCTGAGGCCGTATTCGCAAAATCCTGCGCCATGTGCCACAACGGCCAACTCCCAAACGCGCCCAAGAAAGGTGATGCAGCTGCGTGGAAACCTCGCCTTGCTCAAGGGCAAGAGGCACTACTCAAAAACGTAGTGAATGGATTGAGTGTCATGCCACCACGTGGGCTCTGCAGTGACTGCAGTGACGAAGACCTCGTGGCAACGATAGGCTGGATGTCTCGCTAACCGATAGGAAAATCGAGCCGCTATAGGACAATGGGGCATCCACAAAGGTCAGCCTTCTTGAGGGCGATGCCGAATTGACCCACGTGCCGACGTAAGACTGCCCCACCTCTAAATCAGCACAAACTCTGCACAACCAATGTTTTTCGAGGAATCAGCCTAGGTCAGTGACATCTCGGCAACTGGGTCAATTCGGCGTCAGCGCCAACACCATATCGGGTCGGTGGCAGCAACGGGCTGGCATACACCATGCCCTCAACTCTGGCGTCGATACCGAAGACGGCGTCACCCGTGGTTTTGTTGGCAATGTCCAGCGAAGTGACCGGTTTACCCACCAGCCTCAGGTCGGCATCGGCCTTCAGTGGCAGCGCTTTCAGCTCCGCTTCGCTGAACTCACGGGTCACGCCCAAGGTGACCAGTTCGGCGTAGGAAATTTCCTGTTTTCCGCAAACCACCCTACCGCCGCGGGCCACACAGGAATCGGGCGAAACGCCCCATTTTTTGGCAGCAGCTTCAATCAATGCCACCCGTCCGGCAGCACCGGCCTGACAGTAAACCGGCCAGCTCTGGGACACCGACCAACTCCCGCCGGTCACCATCAGGCCCCATTTCCTGGCACTGTCCACATGGACGATTTCCACATTTTCCCAAGACACCTCCAATTCGTCCGCAAGGATTCGGGCGATGGAAGTACCCCACGTGCTGGCCCATTTCGACCCGAATGATGTTGACCTTGACCTTGACCTTGCCGGCGTTGTCGATGGAGTACCACACCGAAGGTTCGTAGATTGCGCCTTCACTGGGTAGCGCCGCGTCATCGGTCGTCGCAGGATCCATGGCCGCTAACACGCCGCGTGGAAAGCCAAAGCTGAGCCCCGCCAGGGTCATGGCAACCAGAAAGCCACGGCGAGTCATGCCTGTTGGTCCGCCCGTATTAAACAGCGCGCTCATCGTTGACCTCCTGCCTCATTGCAGCAGCCGCTTTATGAATCGCTTTGCGGATGCGTACGTAAGTCATGCAGCGGCAGACGTTGCCACTCATCACCGCATCGATATCTGCATCGGTCGGATCGGGAAAGTCGCTCAGCAGCGCGGCGGCCTGCATGATCTGACCAGGCTGGCAGTAGCCACACTGTGGTACCTGCAATTTATGCCAGGCCACCTGCAACGGATGATTGCCTTGCTCGGACAAGCCTTCGATGGTGGTGACACTGGCACCCACCACGGCGGAGACAGGCGTGATACAGGAACGGGTGGCTCGGCCACCAACGTGTACGGTGCAAGCACCGCAGGCACCAATACCGCAACCGAACTTGGTGCCGGTCATGTTCAATTCGTCACGGATAACCCACAGAAGAGGCATGTCTGTGTCCACGTCGGCAACTGTTGGCTTGCCGTTCAACATAAACCTGGCCATGGCTCACTCCTCCCGCGAATTAATGCTCAAACCGGGGCTGACGACGAATCTCAGCGACTTTCTGTTTCAGATCGGCCATGGCTGTTCATTCGCCGTTTGTCGCAGGTAAGTGGCAATGGCTGTTATGTCGTCATCATTGAGCGCTTCGCGGAACTGAGGCATGACCACACCGCGAATCCCTTGATCGCTTCTGAAGCCATCGAGTATGACGTTGATCAGATTACTCGGGTCGTCAAGATGAGTAGCGCTGCCCAGGGCCAGCAACGGACGACCTTTCACCAGCTGGCTACTGCTGTAGTGGCAAGCAGAACAGGTGCTGTTATACAGCCGGGCACCATGATCGATCCGCAAGTCTGTGGTCTTGTGCTGTGCCTGGTCAGCGGTCTGGAGTTTAGGACTGGCCGCTGGTTCGTTGTTGTTGTCACCCGCCAACTCGCCAAAGTAAACACTCAACGCTTTGATATCCGCGTCAGGCAAGGCAGACAAGCCCTCATGCACGACAGGCGCCATCGGGCCAGCGGCACTGCCGTGGAATAGAGAGTTGCCAGTACGCAGGTATTCATGGAAGTCCTGCACTCGCCAAGGCAGCGGCGACATGCTGGTGCGGGTCAGCGATGGTGCGACCCAGCCGTCAATCGATGCGCCTTCTTACATGTGACTGTATTTTTCGCCCCCCAGCGCATTACGTGGCGTATGGCAGGCACCGCAGTGGCTGATTCCCTGGGCCAAATAGGCACCGCGGTTCCATTCCTCAGACTTGTCGCTACGCTTTTCAAACGGATCGGTGTTGGCGAACAGCAGTTTCCAGCCTGCTTGCAGAAAGCGAAGATTGATCGGAAACGGAATACCGTTTTCCTTCTTCTGCTGATTGATCGCCGGCACGGATGACATGAGGAAGGCATAGACAGCCTTGATAACGTCATTCGTCATTTTATTGAAGTGCTCGAACGGGAACGCCGGCAACAAGTGATGACCATCGCGGCTGACACCGGCACGCATGGCGCGGATAAACGCCTCTTCTGACCAACGACCGATACCCGTGTCAGGGGCCGGAGTGATGTTGCTGGAGTAGATGGCACCGAACTGGGTGTTCATCTGATAGTTACCCGCGTACTCCTGACCACCCGGGGTAGTTTGACAAGTACGGCAGTAACCGGCAGCGGCCATGATTTTGCCGTGCTCGACCATGTCCGAAGGGAATAGGTTCCTGGTCGGGGGTGTAATGGATCCGATTTCCGGATGCCAAGCGTAAATTCCGAACAATACAGCTCCGGCAACCCCTATACCAATGATGCTGACAAAAATGCGCTTAAGCATTTCACATCACCCCACAGGTTAATGCGTGCATTAAAGGGAGAGCGCAACCCTCTTGGACATTCCGTGTTTTTTGGGTAATCAGTGCGATACAGTGATTGAATTAGAGCGTTTCATTATGACCCTTGGCGGGATTTTGCCCAGCGTTTTTTTAGCGTTTACAACCCGTCAGGAAATACCTCCATCACCACGACGGGTCTGGAACTTCGAACGCGCAACGCATCGTAGTACCAGGCTATTACCCTCCCGCTGCGCGATACCTGCATGATCTGGAACAAGGATCATCACCCTACCTGCAATCGCCCTTCAATCTCTCTGCAACCGGCTAATGGCCGTGTTTACACCCAAGCCGTCAAAGGCCCGGTGTTCCAGGAAAAACGAACGAAGATCGATACAACGATCACAAAAATGCAGGCCTGCTCAACCAGGGGCTTGTTGCCACTGAGATGAGTCATTGCCCTGCCCCACCTCGCCGGAGGATCTGTGAGCCTGCCTGTCAGATTTCGTGAAGCTGTAAATACAATAATTCCGCGTGCGCGGCGATTCGATGACGATCTGTCCATCCTGGCTTTCGGAACGGATGCCAGCTTCTATCGCCTGATTCCGCAACTGGTGATTCGCGTCGAGTCCGAAGATGAAGTGGTGGCGCTGCTGCAATTGGCACAGCGCGACCGGGTTCCCGTGACCTTCCGCGCCGCCGGCACCAGCCTGTCCGGGCAAGCCATCAGCGATTCGGTGTTGATCGTGCTTGGGGATAACTGGAACGGTCGCGAGATCCGTGGCCAAGGCACACAGATCCGCTTGCAACCGGGGGTGATCGGCGCGCAGGCCAATGCCTGGCTGGCACCGTTCGGGCGCAAGATCGGCCCGGACCCGGCCTCGATCAACGCCTGCAAAATCGGCGGCATCGTGGCCAACAATGCCAGCGGCATGTGCTGCGGCACGGCGCAAAACACCTATCACACCCTGGCCGGCATTCGTCTGGTGCTGGCCGACGGCAGCCGTCTCGATACCGAAGACGCCACCAGTATCGCGGCGTTTCGCGCCAGTCATGGCGACCTGCTGGAGCGCCTCGCGACCTTGGGCCGCGAGACCCGCGCCAATGCCGAACTGGCCGCGAGAATTTGCCACAAATACCGTCTGAAAAATACCACCGGCCTGTCACTCAACGCCCTGGTGGATTATGACGAACCTGTGGATATCCTGAGCCACTTGCTGGTGGGCTCCGAAGGCACCCTCGGCTTCATCAGCGCAGTGACCTACGACACGGTGATCGATCACCCGAACAAGGCCTCGGCGCTGATCGTATTCCCGGATGTGGAAACCTGCTGCAACGCCGTCACCGTGCTCAAAAGCCAACCGGTGTCAGCGGTAGAGTTGTTGGACCGCCGTAGCTTGCGCTCGGTGCAGAACAAGCCCGGCATGCACGCTTTCGTACAACAGCTGTCGAACAATGCCTGCGCCCTGCTGATCGAATCCCGCGCGGCATCTACCTCGTTGTTGCAGGAACAGCTGGCGCAGATCATGGCGTCGCTGTCTTCGTTCCCGGTAGAGAAGCAAATCGATTTCACCGAAGACCCGCTGGAAAACGCCCGGCTCTGGGCGATCCGCAAGGACACCTTCCCCGCCGTCGGCGCGGTGCGCAAAACCGGAACCACGGTGATCATCGAGGACGTGACCTTCCCGGTGGAACAACTGGCCCTCGGCGTGAACCGGCTGATCGAGCTGTTCGACAAACATCACTACGACGAAGCGATCCTTTTCGGACACGCACTGGAAGGCAATCTGCACTTCGTCTTCACCCAGGGCTTCAACAGCGCGGAAGAAGTCGCACGCTACCAGGCGTTCATGGACGACGTGGCGCAACTGGTGGCTGTCAAGTTCGGCGGTTCGCTCAAGGCCGAGCACGGTACCGGGCGCAACATGGCACCCTTCGTCGAACTGGAATGGGGCAGCGACGCCTACCAGTTGATGTGGCAGCTCAAGCGCCTGCTCGATCCCAACGGCATTCTCAATCCGGACGTGGTGCTCAGCGAAGACCCGCAAATCCACCTCAAGCATCTGAAACCGCTGCCGGCCGCCGACGAGATCATCGACAAGTGCATCGAATGCGGCTTCTGCGAGCCGGTCTGCCCCTCCAAAGGCCTGACCTTGAGCCCGCGCCAGCGGATCGTGATCTGGCGGGACATCCAGGCGAAGAAACGCGCCGGGGTCGACACCCGCGAACTCGAAGCGGCCTACGAATACCAGGGCATCGACACCTGCGCCGCCACCGGTCTTTGTGCGCAACGCTGCCCTGTAGGAATCAACACCGGCGAGCTGGTGAAAAAGCTTCGTGGCCAGCACGCCACCCATAAGAAAACTGCCAACTGGCTGGAGGGAAATTTCGCCACGGCGCTGCAAGGTGCGCGTTTCACCCTGCACGTGGCCAATGGCGCACGGATGTTGCTGGGTGCGCCACGCCTGGCAAAGTTATCCGCAACCTTGACGCGCTTGTCCAAAGGCCAGGTTCCGCAATGGACCAACGCCATACCACAGCCGGAAAAAGCCATTCGCTTCAGCCCGACAGTGAGCGACGAACGCCCGCGCGTGGTGTACCTGGCCGCATGCGTTTCACGGGCGATGGGGCCGGCGGCGGGCGACAAGGAACAAATGTCGCTGTGCGACAAGACCCGCGGCCTGCTGGAAAAAGCCGGTTACCAGGTGGTCTTCCCGGACAACCTGGACAACCTCTGCTGTGGCCAGCCGTTCGCCTCTAAGGGTTATGCTGAACAGGCCGAACACAAACGCCAGGAACTGATTGGCGCTCTGCGCCACGCCAGCCGTGGCGGACTCGACCCGATCTACTGCGACACCAGCCCCTGCACGTTGCGCCTGATCCAGGACCTGGGCGAAGTACGCCTGGACCTGTACGACCCGGTACGTTTCATTCGTACGCACCTGATGGATCGACTGCAGTTCACGCCGCAGGAAGCGCCCATCGCGGTGCATGTCACCTGCAGCACCCAGCACCTTGGTGAAAGCCAGGCGCTGATCGATCTGGCGCGCAAATGCAGCAACAACGTGGTCATCCCCGAAGGCATTCATTGCTGCGGGTTTGCCGGCGACAAGGGCTTCACCACTCCCGAACTGAATGCACATTCACTGCGCACTCTGAAAGATGCGGTGCAGTACTGCAGCGAAGGCATTTCCACCAGTCGCACTTGTGAGATTGGCCTGAGCCAGCATGGCGGGATCGATTATCACGGGCTGGTGTATCTGGTGGACCGCGTGACCCGAAAAAAGACTGGAACAGCAGGACAACCGGTCTCATCAACCCAACTGTGTGCGCAGGAATGACCCTTGAGTGATCTTCTGTTTCGTCGACAAAGGCTGCTGGCGCAACCGGCCCATTACGACCTGTTGAGTCAATGCCTGAGAGGGATTGAGCGCGAATGTTTGCGCGTGGATTGCGAGGGACTCCTTGCACTGACACCGCACCCTGTCGCACTGGGTTCGGCACTTACCCATCCGCAGATAACCACCGACTACTCCGAATCCTTGCTGGAATTCATCACTCCGGCCATGCCGGGGGCAGTGGAATCCTTGGCCTGCCTGGAGCAAATCCACCGATTCGCTTGCAGCAACCTTGAAGGGGAATTTCTGTGGAGCTTGTCCATGCCATGCCCCCTCCCGGAAGAAGAAAACATACCGATCGCCTTTTACGGCACTTCACATACAGGGCAGTTGAAATATCTTTACCGCAAAGGATTGGCCTTGCGCTATGGCAAAAAAATGCAGTGCATTGCCGGCATTCATTACAACTTCTCGATGCCCGAAGCGCTCTTCGCGCTTCTGCAACGGGAGGAAGGTGATACGCAGGCCCTGCAGGATTATCAGTCAGCGTGCTATATGGCCCTGATTCGTAATTTCAAACGCTACAGCTGGTTGCTGATGTATCTGTTCGGCGCCTCCCCAGCGGTGGAGTCCAGCTTTCTCAAGGGAAGCGCGCACGCACTCGAACGGCTCGATGAGCACACTCTCTACCTGCCCTTTGCCACCAGCTTGCGCATGAGCGATCTGGGTTATCAAAGCCGAGCCCAATCCGACCTCAATCCGAGTTATGACACCCTTGGCAATTACATGGAAATGTTACACCGTGCGGTCTCCACGCCCCACCCAGGCTATGAGGAAATGGGGACTCACCAGGCGGGCGAACGAGTGCAGCTGAGCACTCACACGCTGCAGATTGAAAACGAGTTCTACGCCAGTATCCGCCCCAAACGGGTGACAGATATCGGCGAAAGACCGCTTCAGGCGTTGTTGTCACGGGGCATTCAATACGTGGAAGTGCGCTGCCTGGACATCAATCCATTTATGCCAGCGGGAATGGATCTTGTCCAAATGCGCTTTCTCGATGCGTTTTTGTTGTTTTGCGCGTTGCAGGACAGTCCGCGACTGAGCAGTGATGAGCAACTGCATGCCGATCAAAATTTCCTCAAGGTCGCCAAAGAAGGTCGTCGACCCGGGCTGCAACTGCTGAGGGAAGGACAGAACACCGATTTGAAAACCTGGGCTTGCGACTTGTTGGAGAGCATTCAGCCACTCGGCGCGTTGCTGGATCGAAGCCACGCTGGCGACCTCCATACCGAGGCCGTCCAATCACAGCGAGACAAGGTCGAAAACTGCACCCTGACGCCTTCGGCACAGGTGCTGGAGGCGCTGCGAAAACGAAAATCGAGTCTGGCGCGGTTCGGCCTTCTTCAGAGCAAGCAGCACGCCGAATACTTCAAGGGTCTGGCCGGCGACGAAGAGTCGAATCTGGAGGCGCTGAGCGTCACCTCAAGGCTGCACCAGCAAGCGCTTGAGCGAGCCTCCATAGGCGAATTGGACGCCTATGTCCAAACTTACATCAGCCGCATTTCTCAGCTCCACTCGTGATCATTTTCAATGGGCGCAGAAACTCTTTGCCCCTGTTTAAGAGGGTGTAGACAAAATCAAGTCGTGAGCCGGCGTGCGAGCATCCTAGCCTCGGCCAGCCACACCCATGCCTCGCTAACAGCAAACAACCGGTCGTGGTGCATAATCAGTCGCCGAGCTCTCTC
>NZ_PEMX01000053.1:0-18519 GCF_002759075.1 Pseudomonas sp. 382 | reverse complement strand
CAACCCAAGCTCTGGTAATCCTGGCAAGAAAGCTCGCGCGGGTGGCATTCGCCCTGATGAAAAATCAGGACGAATACGTCACCAAAGGCGGGAAACTGGCTTGCTGAAAACCATAGAATCTCCCACAGGGTTTGTGCAAGATTCAAAGGCCGAGTCAGATCCCCCCGCCCGCCAGCAACTGGCTCATCACCCCGGCCAGGTCCTTGACCATCACATCCGCCGTCTGCTTGTGCACGATGACAATCTCGTAGCTGTCCACCTCCGGCAACCCTTGTGCATGCCCCAGCACCCGGTGCTCACCGGTTGCCGCTCGCGGTGGCAGCAGGCTGATGCCCATGCCGTCGGCCACCGCCGCCTGGATGCCGCTGAGGCTGGAACTGGTGAAGCTGATGCGCCAGCGCCGGCCCATGCCTTCGATGGCACTGATCATGTCCTCGCGGTACAGCCCGCGTGGCGGGAAGGTCACAAGTGGAACCGGGTCGAGCTCGAACGCCGGCATGCGCGCACTGTCGATCCACTGCAGGCGCTCAGGCCAGCAGGCCACGCCCTCGCGGCTGTTGCGCCGCTGCTTGAGCAGGACCAAGTCGAGCTCGCCGTTGTCGTAGGCCTGGCTGAGGTCGCGACACAGGCCGCTGGTGACCTCCAGCTTGACCTGCGGGTGCAGGCGGCTGAATGCAGACAGCGCGTTGGTGGTGCGCCCGCCGACAAAATCCTCGGGTACCCCCAGACGCACGGTGACCCCGACCATTGCCCCAGCCAGGGCTTCGAGCATCTGGTCGTTCAGCGCCAGCATGTGCCGGGCATAACCGAGCAAGGTCTGCCCGGCGTCGGTCGGCAACACGTCACGGTTGCCGCGCACCAACAGGCGGTGGCCAACCATGTCTTCGAGGCGGCGCACCTTCTGGCTGATGGTCGACTGGGTCGAGTGCAGGCGTGCTGCGGCAGTGGTGAAACTGCCGCAATCGGCCACTACGACAATGGCGCGCAACAGATCGAGGTCGAACAGGGCTCTATTCGATTTAACGCTGATGGACATCTTGGTATTCAACGGCTGCATGACAAGACTGACTTCTACCACGCCACTTCTGGCCCGGCAACGCGCTAGTCACCCAGCGCCACACCTTCTCGCCGTGGGTCGGCACCACCGTCCCAACCTTGGCCGCTGCGCTGGATGATCTGCAGGCCACTGGTCATGGTCATCGGCGTGACCTCGTGGCCCCACGCAGCCAACTGGCGGATCAACGCCGGGCTGAACAGCCCGGCTTCCACTTCAGTACCGACGTTGCGGCTGCCGAAGTTAGGCAGGCCGGCCGCCTGCTGCGGATCGAGATGCCAGTCCAGCAGGCCAATCAGCGCCTTGTTCACATAGCCGATTATCTGCGAACCGCCAGGCGAACCGAGGCTCGCCACCAGTTCGCCGGAGGCACGCGAGAACACCAGCGTTGGCGCCATCGCCGACAGCGGGCGCTTGCCAGGCTGCACCCGGTTGGCCACCGGCTTGCCATTCTCCGCAGGCAGGAACGAAAAGTCGGTCAGGTGGTTGTTCAGCAGGAAGCCATCGACCATCAGGTGCGAACCGAAGGCGGACTCCACCGACGTGGTCATGGCCAGGGCCTGCCCGCTGTCATCGACAGCAGACAGGTGCGAGGTGGAAATCCGCAGCGGCGAACGGTCGGGCGCCAGGGCCAGGTTGGCACCCTGCGGGGTGCCCGGACGGGCGCGCTTCATGCTGTATTCGCCGACCTGCCTGGCGCGCTCGGCGAGGTAGGCCGGGTCGAGCAATGACTTGACCGGCACCGGCACATAATCGCTGTCGGCCAGGTACTGGGCACGGTCGGCGTAGGCCAGGCGCTCGGCTTCAGCCATCAGGTGCACGGCCTGTGGCGTAGGTTCGAGCCCTGCTACGGACGGCACCTGGCGTGGCGGCTGCCGGGCCAGGTCGCGTTGCGCCGAGGCCTGCTGCAGGGCGTCGAGGATGCCCAGGGTCTGCAACACGGTCACCCCGCCGGACGACGGCGGCGGCATGCCGCAGATGTTCCAGGCCTTGTATGGGCCACAGACCGGCTCGCGCTCCTTGGCCTGGTAACGCTGCAAATCCTCGAGTGACAACTGCCCGGCATTGGCGTGGCGACGCACTTCGTCCACCATGGCCTGGGCAATCTCACCGCCATAGAAGGCATCGACGCCCTGCTCTGCAATGCGTTCGAAGGTTTGCGCGAGCGCCGGGTTGCGCAGGATTGTGCCGACGGCCAGCGGCTTGCCCTGATCATCCAGAAAGTACTTCGCCATGGCCGGCGAGCGGGCAATGAAGGGGTCGCTGGCCACCAGCGTATGCAGGCGTTCAGAGACCGCGAAACCATTGCGCGCCAGGGCGATGGCCGGCGCGAACAAGTCTTTCCACGGCAGTTTGCCATGCTGGTCATGGGCCAGTTTCAGCGCCCGCAGCACGCCCGGCACACCCACCGAGCGCCCGCCGATCTGCGCGGCACGAAACGGCATGGGCGAGCCATCCGCTTGCAGGAACAACGTTTCCGTCACCCCTGCCGGTGCGGCTTCGCGGCCGTCGAAGGCCTGCACACGCTGGCCATCCCAATAGAGGATGAACGCGCCGCCACCAATGCCGCTGGACTGCGGCTCGACCAAGGTCAGCACCATCTGCATGGCGATCGCCGCATCGATGGCGCTGCCACCGGCACGCAGCATCGCCCGCCCGGCTTCGCTGGCCAGCGGGTTGGCGGCCGCGACCATGTGCCGGCTGGCGTGCACCGGCTGCAGGCCGCTGCGGTAGCCGGACTCCCGCTCCGGTGGCGTGGGCAGCACCTGGTCGGCCCAGGTGCCGCCACTGGCCGTGGCCAGGCACAAGGTGGTGATCAGCGCAGTGGAAACTCTCATCGGCGTGCATCCTGCCTTACCTATCAAGCGGGCCACTGTGGGTCATGCGCATTCTTAACTTCAAGCCCTGGGGTGATTTTTCTAGGATACAGGCAGATCATTCAGGAGCCCTCGCCATGCGCTTATCCCTTGCCGCCCTGGCACTCGCCCTTTGCACCAGCCTTGCCGCACACGCCGAGACCACCGCCATAGACAAGCAGTTGCACAATGCCGCCGCAGACAATGACGTCACCCGCCTGCAACGGCTGCTCAAGCAGGGCGCCGGCGTGAACAGCCGCGATGGCCAGGGGCGCACCGCCTTGCTGGTGGCCACCCATGAGAACCAGGTCGCAGCAGCGAAAGCGCTGATCGAGGCCGGTGCGGATGTGAACGCCAAGGACAACATCGACGACAGCCCGTACCTGTATGCCGGGGCGCGTGGCTTGAACGAAATCCTGCAGATGACGTTGAGCCATGGTGCCGACCTCAAGAGCACCAACCGGTACGGCGGCACCGCGTTGATACCGGCGGCCGAGCGCGGGCATGTGGACACCGTGCAGATGCTGATCGATGCGGGAGTGGACGTGAATCACCTGAACCGCCTGCACTGGACCGCGCTACTGGAAGCCGTGATCCTCGGCGATGGCGGCCCACGCCATGTCGAGATCGTCCGGCGCCTGCTGGCGGCGGGAGCGGATCGGCAGATTGCCGACAAGGATGGGGTGACCGCGCTGGAGCATGCGCGCCAGCGGGGCTATCAAGAAATGGTGCAGCTACTCAGCCACTGAGGCCTGCACAGTACCTATGGGAGCGGGCGTGCCCGCGAAACAGACAGCGCGGAGTCTGGCACCGGCTTCGCCGGTGTTCGCGGGCTAGCCCGCTCCCACAGGTTTCGCGTCGAACTCCAGACCTGGCGTCAGGCCACCTCTTCGTACGGCAAACCCACATAGTTCTCGGCAATATTCACCAGCCCGGCCGGTGATGTGAGGAAGTACTCGCGGTCGGCCTCCTGCATCTTCTGGTCCCAGGCATCCTTGTGCTCGCCAAAGTCATGCAGCAGCTGGGTCATGAACCAGCTGAATCGCTCGCCCTTCCAGACCCGGCGCAGGGCCAGCGGCGAATACTGCTCCAGCAGGTCGGTACGCCCCTCGCGGTACACCTTGACCAGGATCCGGTACAGGTAGTTGACGTCCGACGCCGCCAGGTTCAGGCCCTTGGCGCCAGTCGGCGGGACGATGTGCGCGGCATCGCCGACCAGGAACAGATGGCCGTACTGCATCGGTTCGACCACCAGGCTACGCAGTGGCGCGATACTCTTTTCCAGCGCAGGCCCGGTGACCAGCTGCTGTGCCACATCCTCGGGCAGGCGCGCCTTGAGCTCGTTCCAGAAGCGCTCGTCAGACCAGTCTTCCACCCGCTCGTCCAGCGGCACCTGCAGGTAGTAGCGACTGCGCGTCTGCGAGCGCTGGCTGCACAGCGAGAAACCACGCTGGTGGTGGGCATAGATCAGTTCATGGTTGACCGGTGGGGTATCGGACAGCATGCCCAACCAGCCGAACGGATAGACCCGCTCGTACTCCTTGAGGACGCCTGCGGGGATGCTCTTGCGCGAGACGCCGTGAAAACCATCGCAACCGGCGATGTAGTCGCACTCCAGGCGGTGGGCCTTGCCGTCCTTTTCAAAGGTCACGTAGGGCCGTTCGCCCTTGAGTTCGTGCGGCTGCACGTTGCTGGCCGAATAGATGATCGGCGCGCCGCTGGCGTCGCGAGCCTGCATCAGGTCGCGGGTGACTTCGGTCTGGCCGTAGACCATCACCGTCTTGCCGCCGGTCAGGCCCTTGAGGTCCAGGCGCTGGCGACGGCCCGCGACCAGCAACTCGACGCCCTCGTGCACCAGGCCTTCACGGTCCATGCGTTCAGCCACGCCGGCTTCGCGTAGCAGGTCGACGGTGCCTTGTTCAAGCACCCCCGCGCGAATGCGGCCGAGGACGTATTCAGGGGTCTGGCGTTCGAGGATGACGGTGTCGATGCCCGCCTTGTGCAGCAACTGGCCGAGCAGCAGGCCGGAAGGACCGGCGCCGATGATTGCAACCTGAGTGTTCATTGTTTTTATCTCGTGAGAGGGGGTGCCCTTGCATTTTTAATGGCAATAACCGGCAAATAGCTGTTATATCCGATGCAAAAAATGCACTTTTGATAAAACCGTTCGATTAACGGACAGGCGCTCGACCCATGAGATCCACCCTTCCTGGCGTGCCGCTGTTTCAGCTATATGGCGAAAACCAGCATTGGCCCGGTACCGACCTGCTGCACTGCGAGTCGATTCCCGCTCGCAGCCGCTTGCATCACTGGGAAATCAAGCCGCACCAGCACGCCGAGCTGTTCCAGTTGTTGTACGTGCAGCGCGGCGAGGCGCAAGTGGAAATCGAGGGCGTGCGCAGCACCATCCTCGAAGCGGCGATCCAAGTGGTACCGCCGCTGACCGTGCATGGCTTTCGCTTCAGCGCCGATATCCAGGGCCATGTGCTGACCTTCGGCACCGCGCTGGTGGCCGACCTCGAACAGCGCCTGGGCGCACCGCTGGGGGTACTGGCGAAAGCGGCGTGCTACCCGTTGGGCAAGGACCGCATCCAGCTGCGCGGCCTGATCGAAACGCTGCAGCAGGAATACCAGGGCAACGCGACTGCGCGGGCAGCCATGCTCGACGCGCTGGTGACCGCGCTGATGGTGTGGATCAGCCGTCGCCAGCAACTGGGCCAGGCCCCACGCAACCGGGACGAGCGTGACCGGCAGCTGTTGGGGCAGTACCTGCGCCTGGTAGAAGCGCATTACCGCGAACACCTGTCGGTCGAGGAATTCGCCGCACGCTTGAACATCTCCAGCCTGCAGCTCAACCAACTGTGCCGGGCGCTGAGCGGGCAGACCGCGTTGCAGGTCATCCATCAACGCCTGTTGCTCGAGGCACGGCGCAACCTCATCTATACACGCATGAGCATCGGCCAGCTGTCAGACAGCCTGGGTTTCAGCGACCCGACCTACTTCGCCCGCTTCTTCAAGCGCATGAGCGGGCAGACGCCCAATGGTTATCGGCGTGCGGTACAGCCCGACTGATCTGCTTGACGTATACGTCAACCTGCCCTCAGGATACTGCCATACCCCACGCCGAGCCCAAGCATGAGCAGCCAGACCTACAGCATCTCCGACCTCTCCCGCGAACTGGACATCACCACCCGCGCCATCCGCTTCTACGAGGAACAGGGCCTGCTGAGCCCCGAGCGGCGTGGTCTGGAGCGCATCTATTCGGCCCGTGACAAGGTCAGCCTGAAGCTTATCCTGCGTGGCAAGCGCATCGGCTTCTCGCTGGCCGAATGCCGCGAGCTGATCGAGCTGTACGACCCCAGCAGCGGCAACCTCAAGCAGCTCCACAGCATGCTGGCGAAGATCGCCGAGCGTCGCGCCCAGCTCGAACAGCAGATGCTCGACATCCACCAGATGCAGCTGGAACTGGACACCGCCCAGGAGCGCTGCGAACAGGCCCTGGCCGCCACCCTGAACCACAACGACAAACGCTGACAGGAACCCCACCATGCCCATGCCCGCAACAGTCCGCCTGGTCGAAGTCGGCCCCCGCGACGGCCTGCAGAACGAAGCCCAGCCCATCAGCGTCGCCGACAAGGTGCGCCTGGTCGACGACCTGACCGACGCCGGGCTGGGCTATATCGAGGTCGGCAGCTTCGTTTCGCCCAAATGGGTGCCGCAGATGGCCGGTTCCGCCGAAGTGTTCGCCGGCATTCACCAACGTGCAGGTGTTACCTATGCCGCACTTGCCCCAAACCTGCGCGGCTTCGAAGACGCCCTGGCTGCCGGGGTGAAGGAAGTGGCGGTGTTCGCCGCTGCCTCCGAAGCCTTCTCCCAGCGCAACATCAACTGCTCGATCAGCGAAAGCCTGCAACGCTTCGAACCGATCATGGAGGCCGCGCGCAGCCACGGCGTGCGGGTGCGCGGTTACGTGTCCTGTGTGCTGGGCTGCCCTTATGAAGGCAAGGTCAGTGCCGAGCAAGTAGCCCCGGTCGCCAGAGCGCTGCACGACATGGGCTGCTACGAGGTATCGCTGGGTGACACCATTGGCACCGGCACGGCCGGTGACACCCGCCGGCTGTTCGAGGTGGTCTCGGCCGTGGTGCCCCGCGCGCAACTGGCTGGCCACTTCCATGACACCTATGGCCAGGCCCTGGCCAATGTGTACGCCAGCCTGCTCGAAGGCATCAGCGTGTTCGACAGCTCGGTGGCCGGGCTGGGGGGCTGCCCTTATGCCAAGGGCGCCACCGGCAACATCGCCACTGAGGATGTGCTGTACCTGTTGCAGGGGCTGGGCATCGAGACCGGTATCGACCTCGACCGGCTGATCGCCGCCGGGCAGCGCATAAGCGCGGTACTGGGCAGGGCCAACGGTTCGCGGGTGGCCCGTGCGCGCAGCGCAGCATGAGTTTCATGCAGATGTCACATGAGTGTGGGTGAGTGTTACCTCTCCCACAGGTTTCAGCAAAAAATCGGGTAACAGGGAAACAAATCGATAGATTGTCCGGCCGCGCGATTTCACCCTATCCGGTCAAATCATTGATTTTTAAGGATTTTTAAAAGTTGGCACGGCACCTGCTATAGCTTTGGTACAACAACAAGAAAAACGCGATACCAATAAAAACAACATGTAACGGCTCTGACATAACAAGAACAACACGGCAGAGGCGCAGCAAGCAGATTTTTTTGGAGTCGACAGGCTTTTCAGGGGTTCGCCCCGCGGACTGACACAGAACAATAAAACTACCTCAAGGTAGCGGCAGTCAGGCTCGGATCCAGCGGATGAAAGCAGGTCAGCGCTCAAAAAAATACGTTTGCTCTTGACCCCGGATGGGGGTCGCACGCAACACCAAGGCTGGCCTACAAAAACAACAAAAGGCCGGCCTCAATAATAAGAAAAGAGCAAGCAACACGCTTTGAGGGGAGCTTCGGCTCCCCTCAGTGCTTCCTGCCCTCCTCTTTCTGCTTCTCTTCGTCCTGCCTCTCGACCTTCTCCACCAGCAACGGCATCGTGCCCAGTACCAACAGCGCCAGCACCGTGCTGATCAGTGCCGTGGCCTCTCGCCCCATGCCTGCGGCAGTACCGATTGCCGCCGTCATCCAGAGCCCTGCAGCGGTAGTCAGGCCTTTCACGTGGCTGGTGTCCTGGCCGTTACCCTTGAGGATGGTGCCCGCACCGAGAAAGCCGATGCCGGCGACGATACCCTGGATCACCCGGCTCAGCGCCTGCTCATCAGCACCCGCCATGCTCGGCGCGAGCACGAACAGCGCCGCGCCCAGGGAGACCAGCATGTGCGTGCGCACCCCGGCGGATTTGCCCCGGTGTTCGCGCTCGAAGCCCAGCACGGCGCCGAGCACGGCCGCCATCAGCAGGCGCACGAGGATCCGCACGACCTCGCGCTCATCGGTGATGTCGGCGAACTCGGACTGGATAGTTTGCCAGATGAATTCCATGAATCAGCTACCGGGCTGGTTGGTTATGGCCTTATGAAGTTGACCCTCGCACAGCCCGCAAAGTGCCCACCCGGCACCCCGATGCAGCAACCGTTCACCGCCTGCGGTCACAACCTGTAACCGCACCCCGGAGGACCACACCATGCCCATCGAAGTCGAAGAAAGCACTCAACGCTGCACCCTGATTGGCGACAAGCTGCGCATCGAAGGCAAAGGGCCCGAAATCGAGATCGTCACCGACGAGCAGCTGCGCATGTCCGTGGCCATTCTCGCCGGCGAGCGCTTCCCGATCACCGAAGCCGAAGCCGACGCGCTGACCGTGGCAGGTGCGGTAGATAGCCGCAGGCACCTCAAGGCCAGCACCCCAGGTTCTGTGATTTGAGGCATCGGACACACCTCGCAGCAATCTGATATGGTTTTTATTGCCTGACCTGAGCCTGTGCTGAAAACAGTTCGGGGGCCATAGTGCTCGTGCCTGATCGAGGCCGTGAGAGCACCGACGCCATGACCCAACGTATCCCTGCCATCCAGATTGCCGCCACCGGCATCCATACCCGCAGTTTCACCGGGCTGTACCGCACGCTGCGCATTGCCTTCGCTGGCGCGCTGTTCGTGCTGTTCTTTGGCACCGCCTGGCTCGACTGGGACGGCCGCCAGGCCGTGCTATGGGACTTGGCCGAGAGCAAGTTCCACATCTTCGGCGCTACCTTCTGGCCGCAGGATTTCATCCTCCTTTCGGCCCTGTTGATCATCTGTGCCTTCGGCCTGTTCGCCATCACGGTCTACGCCGGCCGGGTGTGGTGCGGTTACAGCTGCCCACAAAGCATCTGGACCTGGCTGTTCATGTGGTGCGAAAAGGTCACCGAAGGCGACCGCAACCAGCGCATCAAGCTGGCCGCCGCGCCCTGGAGCCTGAACAAACTGGCCCGGCGCACGCTCAAGCACAGCCTGTGGCTGGCCATCGGCGTGCTCACCGGGCTGACCTTCGTCGGTTACTTCACCCCGATCCGCGCCCTGGCCCATGAACTGCTCACCCTGCAACAGGGCGGCGTGGCGCTTTTCTGGGTGCTGTTCTTCACGGCGGCCACCTATATCAATGCCGGCTGGCTGCGCGAAGCGGTGTGCCTGCACATGTGCCCCTATGCACGCTTCCAGAGCGTGATGTTCGACAAGGACACCCTGGCCGTGGCGTACGACCCGCGTCGCGGCGAATCCCGTGGGCCACGCAAGAAAGGCAGTGATCCGCGCGCCCTGGGCCTGGGTGATTGCATCGATTGCACCTTGTGCGTGCAGGTGTGCCCCACGGGCATCGACATCCGCGATGGCCTGCAGATGGCCTGCATCGGTTGCGCCGCCTGTATCGATGCCTGCGACAAGGTGATGGACAAGATGGGTTACGCCCGCGGCCTGATCGGTTACAAGTCCGAACATAGCCTGCAAGGCGGCACCACCCATTGGCTGCGCCCGCGGTTGCTGGGCTACGCCGCCGCCTTGCTGCTGATGGTCGGCGCCCTGGTTGCGGCCTTGCAGATGCGCCCGATGGTGTCGCTGGACGTGATCAAGGACCGGGGCCTGTTCCGCGAAAACGCCCAGGGCCAGATCGAGAACATCTACCTGCTCAAGATCATCAACAAGACCGCGCAGCCGCAGCGCTACCACCTGCGCCTGCTCGATGCCGAGGGCTTCGAACTGCATGGCGCCACCGAATTCAGTATCCCGGCCGGGGAAATGAGCGAGATGCCGGTGTCGGTGGCCATGCTGGCCGAGCGGCCGGCCAGCAGTTCTCAGGCACTGGCTTTCGAAATCCGCGACAGCGACCAGCCTGCCGTGCGCAGCGTGGCTCACAGCCGCTTCGTGGCACCACTGAACCGCTGATCCCTTACACTGACACTTCACCTTGCCTGCCGAGCCTCCATGAAACGCTACGAACGCTTCGCCGACGACATTGCCGAACTGATCCGCTCCGGGGTGCTCGGCCCAGGCCAGCGCGTACCTTCGGTGCGCTACGCCAGCCAGACCCACGGCGTCAGCCCGTCCACCGTGTTCCAGGCCTACTACCTGCTCGAGCGCCGTGGGCTGATCCGCGCACGGCCGCGCTCGGGCTACTTCGTCAACGCCCACGCCCCGCGCCAGTTCAGTGAACCCCAGGCGCTGGAGCCTATCAGCGAATCGACCGAGGTCGATGTCAGCGGCCTGGTGTTCTCCATCCTCGACTCGATCAAGGACCCCGGCACCGTACCGTTCGGCTCGGCCTTCCCCAGCCCCGAACTGTTCCCGCTGCAGCGCCTGTCACGCTCGCTGGCCAGTGCCAGCCGGGCCATGGACCCACGCATGGTGGTCACCGACCTGTCGCCGGGCAACCCGCAACTGCGCCGCCAGATTGCCTTGCGCTACATGGTCGGTGGGCTGATGCTGCCGATGGAAGAACTGCTGATCACCAATGGCGCGCTCGAAGCCTTGAACCTGTGCCTGCAGGCGGTCACCGAGCCCGGCGACCTGGTGGCGATCGAGGCGCCGGCCTTCTATGCCTGCCTGCAAGTGCTGGAGCGGCTCAAGCTCAAGGCCGTGGAAATCCCGGTGCACCCGCGCGAGGGCATGGACCTGGCCGTGCTGGCCCAGACCCTCGACAAGCACCCGGTCAAAGCGGTGTGGTGCATGACCAATTTCCAGAACCCGGTCGGCGCCAGCATGCCCGAAGCGAAGAAGCAGGCGCTGGTCGAGTTGCTGAGCCGCCACCAGGTGCCGCTGATCGAGGACGATGTCTACGCCGAACTGTATTACGCGCAGCAAGCTCCCAAACCGGCCAAGGCCTTCGACACCCAAGGCCTGGTGATGCATTGCGGCTCGTTCAGCAAAAGCCTGGCGCCGGGTTATCGCATCGGCTGGGTCGCGGCCGGGCGCTTCGCACAGAAGATCGAGCGACTGAAGCTGATGACCTCGTTGTGCGCCTCGATGCCGGCCCAGGCGGCCATCGCCGATTACCTGCAGCACGGCGGCTACGACCGTCACCTGCGCAAGCTGCGCTACGCCCTGGAGGGCCAGCAGGCCAACATGCTGGCAGCCATCGCCCGTCATTTCCCGGCGCAGACCCGCGTCAGCCAGCCCTCCGGCGGCTATTTCCTGTGGCTGGAGCTGCCCGAGCAGATGGATGCCCTGAAACTGTTCCACATGGCCCTGGCCCAAGGCATCAGCATCGCACCGGGGCCGATCTTTTCGCCAACCCGGCGCTTTGGCAACTGCATCCGCCTGAACTACGGTTCACCCTGGAACGAGGCCGCCGAACGGGCCATGGAAACCCTGGGGCGCATCATCCGCTCGTTCTGAAGGAAGGCCTGAAAAACTGCAGCTATAGTTGGGCGACCCACACGCTGGATCGCCACGGTGATGTCTGACGAATCGACGCCTTCCACCCAGCAACTGCAGGCACGTATCGACCAGGCCCAGGCCAACAGCAGGCTGCTGGGCGAACTGGTCGACCACAGTCAGGCCAACGTGTTCGCGGCTGATCGCAACCTTCGTCTGCTGGCGATCAACCGCACCGCGCAAGAGACCTTCAAGCGCCTGCGCGGCTTCGTGCCAAAGGTGGGCGACTATATCCCACAGTTCATTGCCAACCAGCCCGACATCGTCAAGTGGCTGGAGCCGGTATGGCCGCGCGTGCTGGCCGGCGAGGCGTTCACCGACATCATCGCCCTGGGCCCGCCCGACGCCCCGCGCCACTACGAGATCAGCTACAACGCCCTGCGCGACGCCCGGCAGCACATCCAGGGTGGTTACCTGTTCGCCTACGACATCAGCGCGCGCGTCGCCGAACAGGAGCGCGTGCGCAAGATCGAAGAAGCCCTGCGCCAATCGCAGAAAATGGAAGCCGTGGGCCAGCTGACTGGCGGCATTGCCCATGACTTCAACAACCTCCTCGGTGGCATCCTGGGTGCCCTGGAAATGGCCGAGCAACGCCAGGCTGAACAACGCTACCAGGACTCCGCCCGGCTACTGGGCCTCGCCCGGCAAAACGCTCAACGGGCAGCCTCGCTGGTTCAGCGGCTGCTGGCGTTTTCGCGCCAACAGACACTGATGCCGCAGGCGGTAGATGTGCAGCAGCTGGTGGCAGGCATGCATGAACTGATCGCCAGCTCGCTGGACGCGCGCATCACCTTCATTGACCAGACCCTGAGCAACCAGTGGCTGGTGCGCATCGACCCGCACCAGCTGGAGAACGCATTGCTCAATCTGTGCATCAATGCCCGTGATGCCATGCCTCAGGGGGGCACGCTGCGCATTGCCAGCGAAAACACCTGGCTCGATGATCTGCAGGCACGCGCAGTGGACCTGCCCAGCGGCGCCTACCTGCATCTGAGTGTCTGCGACACCGGCATTGGCATGTCCGCCGACGTCCTGCAAAGAGCGTTCGAGCCCTTCTTTACCACCAAACCACTGGGCCACGGTTCCGGCCTTGGCTTGTCGATCGTGTATGGTTTCGTGCGCCAGTCCGGCGGCCAGTTGCGCATTGTCAGCGAACCGGAGCAAGGCGCCTGCATCCACCTCTACCTGCCCCGGGCCGGCGGCGACGATGCCGGGCAACCCAGCGCGCAGCCGCGGGCGCCGGAGCAGCAGGTTCACGCAGCGCCCCGTGTAGTTCTGCTGGTGGAGGACCAGGACATTCTGCGCCTGCTGATCAGCGAGATGCTCGAAGAACAGGGGCATGACGTCCACGCCTGCAGCGACGGCCGCCGCGCACTGGAAACCCTGGAAAGAGGCTTGCGCCCTGACCTGCTGATCACCGATATCGGCTTGCCGGGCGGCATCGATGGCTACCAGGTCGCGGCGGCCTGCCAGCAACTGCCTGGCGCCGTCGACGTCCTGTATATCACTGGCTACGCCAGCAATCGGGTCGATGTCAGCCCGGGCAAGCATTGCGCGGTCATGTACAAACCGTTCGCGCTGGCCACCCTCAACCAGCAAGTCGAGCAGTTGCTGAAAAACCGGGGGTTGCCCCCTTAGGCCGCTATGCGGCGGCCTTGCGGGCAGGTAAAGTCTGGCCACTCATTTGTGCCGGACGTCGCCATGCCCCAACGCGAGCTGCTCGCACTGCGTCAGGAAGTCGAAACCCTGCGCCAACGTAACGCACAGCTGGAATCACAGCTGCTGCAGCACCACGAACATCAGGACGCAAGTATCTATCGCTTCCTGTTCGACACCATGGATGAAGGTTTTTGCGTCATCGAATTCTTCGACGACCCCCATGGCCCGCTCAGCGACTATGTGCATATCCTCGCCAACGCCGCCTACGCCAAGCATGCCGGCATCCCCAACGTCGTCGGGCAGAAGCTGCGCGAGATGGTGCCCGACGAGGCGGACGACTGGGTCGCCCGCTACGGTGCGGTATTGCGCACGGGCGAACCGCTGCAGTTCGAGCAGGAGCTGGTCGCCACCGGCCGTGTGCTGTCGGTGATCACCTTCCGTGTGGAGCCTGCCGAGCGCCGCCAGGTCGCGGTGCTGTTCACTGACGTCACCGAGCGACGCAAGGCCGAAGTGGCCCTGCAGCGGCTGAACGCCGAACTCGAACAGCGGGTCAGCGCAGCCTTGGCCGAACGCCGCCGGTTTGCCGAACTGGTCGAGGACAGCCTGCTCAACGTGCATGTGGTCGATACCCAGCTGCGCTGGCTGGCAGTCAACCGCCAGGCCAAACATGACTTCCACGCCTTGTATGGCCACACACCCGAAGTCGGCGAACACCTGCCAGCGGTGCTGGCCAGCCACCCGGCGGACCATGACCTGATCATGCCGATGTGGCGCCGGGCGCTGGCGGGGGAGCGGTTCACCGAGATCGGCAGGTTCGGGCCACGCCACTATGAACTGCGTTTCAACGCCCTGCGTGAGCATGACGGCGGCGTGCAAGGCGCTTATCTGTTTGCCTACGACATCACTGACCGGGTTGAGGAGCAGCGGCGCCTGGCCGAGGCCGAGCAGGCGCTGCGCCAGGCGCAGAAAATGGAGGCCGTGGGCCAGCTCAGCGGTGGCATCGCCCATGACTTCAACAACCTGCTCGGCGGCATCATCAATGCCCAGGAGCTGATGCAGCAGCGCCTGGGCCAGCAGCGTTACGCAGAACTTGAGCCATTGCTGGCGCTGTCCAGCGGCTCGGCGCAAAAAGCCTCGGCCCTGGTCCACCGGTTGCTGGCCTTCTCCCGCCAGCAGACCCTGCAACCGCGGTCGACCGACGTCGCGGCGCTGGTTCTTGGCATGGAAGAACTGGTTCGCCGCACCATCGGCCCATCCATTCGCTTGCACAGCCGCTTCCCGGCTCGGCCATGGCCAACCTTCATCGACCCGCCACAGCTGGAAAGCGCCCTGCTCAACCTGTGCATCAACGCACGTGACGCCATGCCGGGCGGCGGTACCATCGACATCCAGGGCGACAATCTCACGCTCGACGACGAGCAGGCCCGGGCGCTGGAACTGGCCGCCGGGGACTTCGTAAGGCTCAGTGTTGCCGACACCGGCTGCGGCATGACAGCAACCGTAGCGGCGCGCGCAATCGACCCGTTCTTCTCGACCAAACCCATGGGCCATGGGACGGGCCTGGGGCTGTCGATGACCTATGGCTTCGTGCGCCAGTCGGGCGGCCAGCTACGCCTGACTTCCTCGCCTGGCCAGGGCACACGGGTCGACCTGTACCTGCCGCGTCACCCTGAACAGCCTGTTGCTGCGGCCCGGCCGGCACAGCGCAAGACGCTGACAGGCAGCGATTCGGCTGGGCAACGCATCGTCCTGGTGGAAGACCAGGCGGCGCTGCGGCTGGTGGTCGGCGAAGTGCTGGAAGAACTGGGCTACCAGGTCGAAGCCTTCGCCAATGGCACTGCCGCGCTGGCGCATATGCAGCAGTGCGCGCAACCCGACCTGCTGCTGAGCGATATCGGCCTGCCCGACGGCCCCAATGGCCGCCAGGTGGCGGAGCGTTGCCGGCAACTGTATCCGGACCTCAAGGTGCTGTTCATCACCGGCTACGACGCGAGCGCGGCACTCAGCGATGGCCAGCTGCTGCAGGGCACCAGCGTGCTGACCAAACCCTTCGAGCTCGAAGCGCTGGCCGAACGGGTCCGTCAGTTGCTGGCGGGTGAGCTGCCCTGACGGGGCAGCGTTCAGCGCCCGCCGCCGAGGTCAATGAAGCTGCCGGTAGAATATGAGGCCTTTTCCGACAGCAACCAGAGGATCGCCTCGGCCACTTCTTCGGCGCGGCCGCCGCGGCCCATGGGCAGGCCGGGTTCGAGCTTGGTCACGCGGTCAGGGTCACCGGACAGGGCATGGAAACCGGTATGGATGTAGCCCGGTCGTACACCGTTGACCCGCACACCCTCGCCCGCCACTTCCTTGGCCAGGCCGATGGTGAAGGTATCCAGCGCGCCTTTGGAGGCGGCGTAGTCGACGTACTCGTTGGGTGAGCCCAGGCGCGCCGCGACCGAGGACACATTGACGATCGCCCCGCCCGCCCCCCCGTGGCGGCGGGCCATGCGCAGCAGGGCGTGCTTGGCACAGAGCATTGGGCCGACGACGTTGGTCTTCATCACCTTCAGCAGGCGGAACTCGGACATGGCCTCGACACGGCTTTGCTGGCCGATGGTGCCCGCGTTGTTGACCAAGGCAGTCACCGGGCCGAGTTCCTGGTCGACGCGGTGGAACAGCTGGATCACCTCGTCCTCGACGCTGGCGTCGGCGCGCACGGTGATGGCCTCGGCGCCGAGGGCGCGAACCTGGGCGAGGATACCCTCGGCGGCCTGGTCGTCGGCGTGGTAGTTGATGCAGATGCGATAGCCCTCGCGGGCGGCTTGCAGGGCGGTGGCGGCACCGATGCCACGGCTGGCACCCGTGATGACGATGACTTTGTGCATGGCGGTTGACGGATCGATAAGGGACGAAGGCCCGACAATAGGTGAAATAACCTGACAATGGAATGACCGTCACGTCTTGACAATTTTTGACCCGCCCTCCGCGGGCCGGTTATGCCAAAAGTTGTGATACCTTGCGCCGCTTGTTTCGCCAAGGAATATGACGTCGATGGAATTGACGAGCATTTTTACACCCCAGCACCGCCGTTTGATGAAGTTCACCAGCCCGGTCCAGGGCGATCAGGCGCTGTTGCTGGAGCACTTCAGTGCTGGTGACCTTTCTGGCTGGCGATATCGACCGCCCCGTGGTCACCTCGGCGCTGTACAACGCCGACCACACGCCACCGCGTTTCAGCAAAGCCGCGGGCCTGCCAGGCAACCGTGCGCTCTCCGGCATTCAGACTCAGGAGCACAAAGGCCGGGGTTTCAACGAGCTGTTATTCGATGACACACCGGGCGCCTTGCGTGCCCGTGTCGGTACCACGCACCATGCCACGGCACTCAACCTGGGCAAGCTTACCGAGCCACGTATTGACGGCCAGGCCAAGGCCCGCGGCAATGGTGCCGAATTGCGCACCGACGCCGCGATTGCCCTGCGCGCCGCCCAAGGCCTGTTGCTGACCACCTATGCACGCCAGGACGCCACCGGTTCGCAGCTGGACCGCGAAGAACTGCTCAAGCTGCTGGCCGACTGTGGCGAGCTGTTCAAAAGCCTCGGGCAAACGGCCGCCGCACGAGGCGGCGCAGCAGTGGACAGTGAGGGCATCGACACCTTGAGCCAGGCCCTTAAACAGTGACCAGCGCCCGACAGCGACAGCCCTGGCGAACCCGTCATGGCCGTTGCGGCTGAAGCAGGTATTGCCAGTGCCACACCACGCTCGCAACTGCACTATGCCGGCGCGAATCATGACACCACCGCCCAGGACCATCTGCAGTTGACCAGCGGCGCCGCCATGCGCCTGCAAGCCGGCAAAGGCATCAGTGCGTTCGCACAGGATGAAGGCATCAGCGCGATCGCCAATCGCGGCAAAGTGCTGGTCCAGGCCCAGGAAGACGACATCGCCGTCAATGCCCAAAAGAACCTGCACCTGTCGGCCGCCGAAGGCGAGGTAGTCATCACCGCAGCCACCATTCGCCTGGTGGCCGATGACGGCAGTTACATCAAGATCGGCGGCGGTGTCGAAATCGGCAGCCAGGGCAAGGTGATCGTCCATGCCAGCGAGCATGACTGGGTCGGCCCCAAGGCCGACAGCGCCCAGGTGCCGGCATTTGCCCGCGATCCGGCGGCGCAACGCCTGGCCTTCCACTACCCGGGGCACGCCGACGACAGCGTGCGGATGGCCGTTGATCACGCCTACCAGATCAGGCTCGAAGACGGCAGACCGGCATGGTACTCCGCGACTTTAAACCCGTCATGGCCTGGGGCGTTGCCGTTATTGTCGGCTCGCTGCAGCTGATCTTTGGCAATGCCTTGGCAAGTGAGAAGGCAGCGTTTGCGAACTATCGAAACCAGATAGAGGCCCAAAACGGTGCTGAAGCAGGGCGTGATTCACGCTGATGAAACACCTGTGCAAATGGTTGCGCCGGGCGAGAAGAAAACCCATCGAGCCTATGTCTGAGCCTGCAGCACGACGCCGTTTTCGGCGCTCAGGACGGTGGTCTACGACTTCACAAGCCGTACTGGCGAACACGCGCGCAACTTCCAGGGGACTTACGCAGGTTGAGTTGAGCTTTTGCTCTTGCTCTTGCTCTTGCTTTTGCTCTGCTTCTAAGCGCGCGGTAGTTCAGCAAACGCCGAATGCGACTTCAGGAGGCCGAGTGCAGGCCTTGCGGAGGGAGGTGACGGGCATGGATGCCCGTCAAGCGCTGGGCCCCAGGATGGGGCCTGCAGCGCGGTCCTCCCGGGAGCAAGGCCGGAGCGAGGGAACCCCGGAGCGCAGCGCAGGGGCCGGATGATAGGAGCCAGCGTTTTTTGGTTACTTTTTGTCGCGTTTGACAAAAAGTGACCCGCCGTAAGGGCGGAAAGGTGACTGTGCGTCGCCATCGCAAATGAATGGATTCGGAATATTCAAAACCGTCGCAGTCGAGCTTTGGCTTTTGGCTTTTGGCTTTTGGCTTTTGGCTTTTGGCTTTCAGATCAGGTGCGCATTCATTTGCGATGGTGGCGCACAGTCACCTTTCCGCCCTTACGGCGGGTTACTTTGGTCTTGGCCAAAGTAACCAAAGCCGC
>NZ_PEMX01000052.1:0-19654 GCF_002759075.1 Pseudomonas sp. 382 | reverse complement strand
GCAGGCGCTGCTTGAGGCGCTCTTCGCCGGTGTTGTCCATGGCCGCAGTTGGCTCGTCGAGCAGCAGGATCTGCGGGTTGAGCAACAGCGCACGGCCCAGGGCGACGTTCTGCCGCTGGCCGCCGGAGAGGTTTTGCCCGCGCTCGCCAACCTGCAACTCGTAACCGTCCGGGTGCAGCCGGGCGAACTCATGCACGCCAGCCAGCTCGGCGGCTTGCAGGATCAGCTCGTCCTCGATGTAGCGGGCACCGCTGACCAGATTGTCGCGCAAGGTACCGGCCAGCAGCTGGATATCCTGCGGCACGTAGCCGACGTTGTGGCGCAGCTCGCTGACGTCGATCTGCCGAATGTCCACGCCGTCTACCAGCAGCGAGCCATTGTCGGTTTCGTACAGGCCGACGATCAGCTTGGCCAGCGAACTCTTGCCCGAGCCGCTGCGGCCGATGATGCCGACTTTCTCGCCGGGGCGGATTAGCAGGTTGATGCCCTTTAGCGCCTGGTTCTGCTGGTTCGGGTAGGTGAAGTCGACGCCGCGGAACTCGATGCCACCCTGCAGCACCTTACGGCTCAGCGGGCGTTCCTCGAAGTTGCGCTCTTGCGGCAGTTCCATCATCTGGTTGGTCGAGACCATGGTCACCTTGGCCTGCTGGTAGCGGGCCAGCAGGCCGTTGAGCGAACTCAACGGGCCCAGGGCACGGCCACTGAGCATGTAGCAAGCCACCAGGCCGCCCATGCTCAGGTTGCCGTCGATGATCAGGTACACGCCAACGCAGATCATCGCCACGCCAGCCAGTTGCTGGATCAGCAGGGTGATGTTCATCGCCAGGCTCGACAGCACCTTCACCCGCAGCTCAAGGCGGCTGAGGGTGCCGAGGGTCTGTTCCCACATGTACTGGCGTTCGCTTTCGGCATTGTTGACCTTCACCGCGTCCAGGCCGGCCAGAGTCTCGATCAGGCTCGACTGGCGCTCGGAGGCCAGTGCCATGGTTCGCTCCATGGTTGCCATCAGCGGCCGCTGCAGGGCGTAGCCGATGCCCAGGGCCAACGGGAAGGCGAGGATCGGGATCCACACCAGGTGCCCGCCGATGATGGCGATCACCAGCAGGATGATCAGGGTGAACGGCAGGTCGATCAGGCTGGTCAGGGTCAGCGAGGCGAGGAAGTCGCGCAGCCCCTGGAACTCGTGGATGTTCTGGGCAAAGCTGCCGACCCGCGCCGGGCGGTACTTCATCGACATGCCGACGATGCGTTCGAACAGGGTGGCCGAAATGATCAGGTCGGTCTTCTTGCCGGCCAGGTCCAGGCACAGGCCGCGCAGCTCTTTGAGAATCAGGTCGAACACATACGCGCCGGTGATACCGACGGCCAGCACCCAGAGGGTCGAGGTGGCCTGGTTGGGCACCACGCGGTCGTAGACGTTCATCACGAACAGCGGCGCAGCCAGGGCGATAAGGTTGATCACCAGGCTGGCGGCGATGGCGTCGATGTACAGCCACTTGCTGCGCAGCAAGGTGTCGCGGAACCAGGACTTGGCGCGCGGAATCAGGTTGCCGTGGTTGACGTCGTACTTGTGCTGCGGCTGGGCGAAGAACACCTTGCCGCTGTAATCCCCGATCAGGGCTTCGCGGCTGACCAGCACCTCGCCGCCATCGCTCTCGCTGAGCAGCAGGCGCGCAGTGTCATCATTCTCCCAGCCCAGCAACACCGCGGCGCGGCCGTCCTTGAGCAGCAGCATGGCCGGCATGGCGATGCTCGGGATCTGCTCCAGCTTGCGCTGCAACAGGCGCCCCTGCAGGCCGGCGCGGGCGGCGGCGCGGGGCAGCAACTCGGCGTTCAGGCGCTGGGACGGCAATGGCAGCCCGGTGGTGAGCATCGCCCGGCTGGCAGGCTTTTGATGCAGGACGCACAGCGTCAGCAGGCTATCCAGGAGCGGATCGTCATGCTGACTGCGTGGATCGTGGTTGAGTTGGACTCGACTGACTTCGGATTCCACGCGGTGCTCTCTTCAACCTGGCGGGTAGGTGGATGGGTGCGCCTCAGTTCAAGCCTGGCAGGTTCACCCTGGGTTTCAAATCGTTCTGCACAACGGTGGCCATCGGCGCGACAACGCCCTGGCTCTTGAGCAGCTGGCCAATGGTCGCCTTGATTCGGTACTGAGTAAACAACTGAATATTCTTCACTTCTACCAAGCGGCGCTGGGCGGTGAAGGTTTCGTTCTCGCTGTCGAGCAGGTCGAGCAAGGTCCGCTCACCGAGGCTGAACTGCTGCTGGTAGGCGCTGCGCACGCGGTTGCTGTGGTCGACGTACTGCTGGGCGATCGGCACCTGGGCGTTGGCGTTTTCCTGCGCGTTCCAGGCCAGGCCCAGTTCTTCGTTCAGCTGGCGCAGGGCATTGTTGCGAATGTCCAGGGCCTGGCCGGCCAGGTGCGACTTGGCTTCCAGCTCGGCCTTGTTGCTGCCGCCAGCGTACAGGTTGAAGTTCATTCGCACCATGGCTTCCCAATCGTTGTTGTGACCGGCGACACCGTCGATGTTGTTGTCGGCGGTGCGACCGAGTTCGGCATCGAAGCGCGGGTAGAAGCTGGACTTGGCGGCGTCGTACTGTTTTTCCGCCGCGGCGATGTCTGACTCGGCCGAGCGCAGCACCGGGCTGCTTTCTACCATCTGCGCGCGGGCCTCTTCCAGGCTGGCTGGCAGCAGGTCGATGAATGGCGCCGGGGCGCTCAGCTCATCCGGCATCTGCCCCACCACGCTGAGGAAGTTGGTGTTGGCGTCGGCCAGGTTGGTCTGCTCGGTGATCAGGTTGTTCTGGGCCTGGGCCAGGCGCGCTTCAGCCTGGTCGAGGTCGGCCAGACGGCCAACGCCACGGCTGGTGCGCAGCTTGATCTGGTCGAGGATGCGTTCATGGTTCTGCAGGTTCTCCTGGGCCAGGCGCACCATCTCGCGGCGCGACAGCACATCCAGGTAGACCTTGGCCACGTCCAGGCCAGTGCGCTCGGAGGTGTCCATCAGCGCGTAGGCACGGGCGTTGACGGTAGCCTGCTGGCGGCCAACTTCGCTGGAGGTGGCGAAGCCGTCGAACACCATCTGCCGCAGGCGGATGGCCGATTCGCCGCGGTTCAAAGTTTCCCAGCGGTTACCGGTGCTCGGGCTGTCACTGCCTTCACGGCCGTAACCGGCGGTGACGTTGACCTGCGGCAAATAGCCGCCCTTGGCGGCGCGCAACTGGTAGTCGGCGGCCACGCGCGCATTCACCCCGGCCTGGATCTCGGGATGCACTTCGAGGGCCTGCTGCATGGCTTCTGGCAGCGTTTGGGCGTGGACGAAAGTGGCGGCGAAAGCGAGTGGCAGAGCGATAAACAGTGGCGCACGCATTTTTTACGGATCCCCGAAGGCGCTGTTGTCCTGAATCACGGCGGAAGCTGTGCAGGTTTGGAAAATGGCAACCTGATCTGACCGATGAGCGAGCTTCCAACAGGGCACTTCGAGAGGCACTTCGGGAAGGAAAAGCACACGTTCAAATATCAATGTGACATTACTTCGCCAATTGTTTAGGATGGCACACTTAAGGTCAATAGTTTGGCATAAAGTTAATTCCAAGGAGTTATAGCCAAATAATTGACGTCAAAAGTCCAGACCTATTATCGATACATTTCCGCCTGATGCGGCGCCACAGACGCCGCTATGGGCCGGGACGTCCCATCATCGGGTAAGCCGGAGAGTCCAATGAGCAGCGTTGTTGCGATCGTCAAGAGCATTGTTGGCCAAGTCATCGCAGTATCCCCAGAAGGCATCCGGCGCGTACTCATCGAGGGCGATCGCCTGTTCGCGGGCGAGCAGGTGCTCACCGGGGTGGGCGGGGCGGTGACCCTCGAACTGGCCGATGGCCGCCTGCTCGACCTGGGCCGCGACTCCCAATGGAGCGCGGATGCGCCGGATAGCAGCACTGACCTGGGCCAGGCCGCCGCACAAGCCGCCCCGTCGGTTGAAGAACTGCAGCAGGCGATCGCCGCCGGTGTCGACCCGACTACACAACTCGAAGCCACGGCTGCCGGCCCTTCGGCGGCAGGCGGTGGCGGCGCGGCAGGCGGCGGCCACAGCTTCGTAATGCTCGACGCCACGGCCGGCAGCGTGGACCCGACCATCGGCTTCCCTACGGCCCCGATAGGCTTCGCCACCGCAGCGACCACCGAGGAAACCGGGGGGGTCGACACCACCTCCAGTACGGCGGTCACGATGATCGCCACCGACCTCACCCTCAGCGCCACCCCTTCCATCACTGAAGCGGGTGGCGTCATCGTTTATACCGCCACCGTTGGCCAGGCTCCGGCGACCAACCTGACCGTGACCCTTTCGAACGGCGCGGTCATCGTCATTCCGGCCGGCCAGACCACCGGTACCGTCAACGTGCCGGTTGCAGGGAACGACACGCCGTATATCGATGGCGGGCAGATTTCCACCACCGTGACCGGCACCACCGGTGGCGGCAACGTGATCGTGACCCTGCCGCAGACGCCGGCAGTGACCGAAATCACCGACACCATCGATACCACCACCGCTACCCTGACCGCGTCGCCTAGCGTGACCGAGGGTGGCGTAATCACCTACACCGTGACCCTGAGCAACCCTGCCCAGACTCCGGTGACCGTGACCTTGTCGAACGGCCAGACCATCACCGTCGAAGCCGGCAAGAGCACCGGTAGCGTCGATTTCCAGACGCCGGCCAATGATGTCTACAACAACGGTTCGACTGTCAGCACTACCATCACTGGTGCCACTGGCGGCAACTTCGAGCAGCTGACGCCGAACCCGGCGCCTGCCGAGACCGTCATCAGCGACTCGATCGATACCACCACCGCTACCCTGACCGCGTCGCCTAGCGTGACCGAGGGGGGCGTGATCACCTACACCGTGACCCTGAGCAACCCGGCTCAGACTCCGGTGACCGTGACCCTGTCGAACGGCCAGACCATCACTGTCGAAGCCGGCAAGAGCACCGGTAGCGTCGATTTCCAGACGCCGGCCAATGATGTCTACAACAACGGTTCGACTGTCAGCACCACCATCACTGGTGTCACTGGCGGCAACTTCGAGCAGCTGACGCCGAACCCGGCGCCTGCCGAGACCGTCATCAGCGACTCGATCGATACCACCACCGCTACCCTGAGCGCGTCGCCTAGCGTGACCGAGGGGGGCGTGATCACCTACACCGTGACCCTGAGCAACCCGGCTCAGACCGCCGTGACCGTGACCTTGTCGAACGGCAAGACCATCACCGTTGAAGCCGGCAAGACTGTGGGCACTGTCGATGTGCAGACAGCGGCTAACGACGTCTACAACAACGGTTCCACCGTTTCTGTTTCGATCGAGAAAGCCGAAGGCGGCAACTTCGAAGCACTGGACGTCAACAAGACCCCGGTCGAAACCGTTATCAGCGATTCGATCGACACCACCACTGCGACCCTCTCGGCTACCCCGGGCATCACCGAAGGCGGTGTGATCACTTACACCGTGACCCTGAGCAACCCGGCTCAGACTCCGGTGACCGTGACCTTGTCGAACGGCAAGACCATCACTGTCGATGCTGGCAAAACCGTGGGCTCCGTCGATGTGCCGACGGCCGCTAACGACGTCTACAACAACGGTTCAACTGTCAGCGTCAGCATTGAAAAAGCCGAGGGCGGCAACTTCGAAGCCCTGGAGGCCGACAAGACGCCGGTTGAGACCGTGATCAGCGATTCAATCGACGCCACCACCGCCACGTTGACCGCTACCCCAGGCGTCACCGAAGGCGGTGTGATCACTTACACCGTGACCCTGAGCAACCCAGCTCAGACCGCCGTGACCGTGACCCTGTCGAACGGCAAGACCATCACCGTTGAGGCCGGCAAGACTGTGGGCACTGTCGATGTGCAGACAGCGGCCAACGACGTCTACAACAACGGTTCCACCGTTTCTGTTTCGATCGAGAAGGCCGAAGGCGGCAACTTCGAAGCACTGGACGTCAACAAGACCCCGGTCGAAACCGTCATCAGCGATTCGGTCGACACCACCACCGCCACCCTCTCGGCCACCCCAGGTGTCACCGAAGGCGGCGTGATCACCTACACCGTGACGCTGAGCAACCCGGCTCAGACCGCCGTGACTGTCACGCTGAGCAACGGCAAGACCATCACCGTTGAAGCCGGCAAGACCGTGGGCTCCATCGATGTGCCGACGGCCGCTAACGACGTCTACAACAACGGCTCCACCGTTTCGGTTTCGATCGAGAAAGCCGAAGGCGGCAACTTCGAGGCCCTGGACGTCAACAAGACTCCAGTCGAGACCGTTATCAGCGACTCGGTCGACACCACCACTGCGACCCTCTCGGCCACCCCAGGTGTGACCGAAGGTGGCGTGATCACTTACACCGTGACGCTGAGCAACCCAGCTCAGACCGCCGTGACCGTGACCCTGTCGAACGGCAAGACCATCACCGTCGAAGCCGGCAAGACCGTGGGCAGCGTCGATGTGCCGACGGCCGCTAACGACGTCTACAACAATGGTTCCACCGTTTCTGTTTCGATCGAGAAGGCCGAAGGCGGCAACTTCGAAGCACTGGACGTCAACAAGACCCCGGTCGAAACCGTTATCAGCGACTCGGTCGACACCACCACCGCCACCCTCTCGGCCACCCCGGGTGTCACCGAAGGTGGCGTGATCACCTACACCGTCACCCTGAGCAATCCGGCCCAGACCGCCGTGACTGTCACGCTGAGCAATGGCAAGACCATCACCGTTGAAGCCGGCAAGACCGTGGGCTCCGTCGATGTGCCGACGGCCGCTAACGACGTCTATAACAACGGCTCCACCGTTTCGGTTTCGATCGAGAAAGCCGAAGGCGGCAACTTCGAAGCCCTGGACGTCAACAAGACCCCAGTCGAAACCGTGATCAGCGACTCGATCGACACCACCACCGCCACGTTGACCGCTACCCCAGGCGTTACCGAAGGCGGCGTGATCACTTACACCGTGACTCTGAGCAACCCTGCCCAGACCGCCGTGACCGTGACCTTGTCCAATGGCAAGACCATCACCGTCGATGCTGGCAAAACCGTAGGCTCAGTCGATGTGCCGACGGCCGCTAACGACGTCTACAACAACGGCTCCACCGTTTCTGTTTCGATCGAGAAAGCTGAAGGCGGTAACTTCGAAGCACTGGACGTCAACAAGACCCCAGTCGAAACCGTGATCAGCGACTCGATCGACACCACCACTGCGACCCTCTCGGCCACCCCAGGTGTGACCGAAGGTGGCGTGATCACTTACACCGTGACGCTGAGCAATCCAGCTCAGACCGCCGTGACCGTGACCCTGTCGAACGGCAAGACCATCACCGTCGAAGCCGGCAAGACCGTGGGCAGCGTCGATGTGCAGACAGCGGCCAACGACGTCTACAACAACGGTTCCACCGTTTCTGTTTCGATCGAGAAAGCCGAAGGCGGCAACTTCGAAGCCCTGGACGTCAACAAGACCCCAGTCGAAACCGTGATCAGCGACTCGATCGACACCACCACCGCCACGTTGACCGCTACCCCAGGCATCACCGAAGGCGGCGTGATCACTTACACCGTGACTCTGAGTAACCCTGCCCAGACCGCCGTGACCGTGACCTTGTCCAATGGCAAGACCATCACCGTCGATGCTGGCAAAACCGTGGGCTCCGTCGATGTGCCGACGGCCGCTAACGACGTCTATAACAACGGCTCCACCGTTTCGGTTTCGATCGAGAAAGCCGAAGGCGGCAACTTCGAAGCCCTGGAGGCCGACAAGACGCCGGTCGAGACCGTCATCAGCGATTCGATCGACACCACCACTGCGACCCTCTCGGCCACCCCGGGTGTCACCGAAGGTGGCGTGATCACCTACACCGTCACCCTGAGCAATCCTGCTCAGAGCGCCGTGACCGTGACCTTGTCGAACGGCAAGACCATCACTGTTGATCCTGGCAAAACCGTGGGCTCCGTCGATGTGCCGACGGCCGCCAACGACGTCTACAACAACGGTTCCACCGTTTCTGTTTCGATCGAGAAGGCCGAAGGCGGTAACTTCGAAGCCCTGGACGTCAACAAGACTCCAGTCGAGACCGTTATCAGCGACTCGGTCGACACCACCACCGCAACCCTCTCGGCCACCCCGGGTGTCACCGAAGGTGGCGTGATCACCTACACCGTCACCCTGAGCAATCCGGCCCAGACCGCCGTGACTGTCACGCTGAGCAACGGCAAGACCATCACCGTTGAAGCCGGCAAGACCGTGGGCTCCGTCGATGTGCCGACGGCCGCCAACGACGTGTACAACAACGGTTCAACTGTCAGCGTCAGCATTGAAAAAGCCGAGGGCGGCAACTTCGAAGCCCTGGACGTCAACAAGACCCCAGTCGAAACCGTGATCAGCGACTCGATCGACACCACCACCGCCACGTTGACCGCTACCCCAGGCGTTACCGAAGGCGGCGTGATCACTTACACCGTGACTCTGAGCAACCCTGCCCAGACCGCCGTGACCGTGACCTTGTCCAATGGCAAGACCATCACCGTCGATGCTGGCAAAACCGTAGGCTCAGTCGATGTGCCGACGGCCGCTAACGACGTCTACAACAACGGCTCCACCGTTTCTGTTTCGATCGAGAAAGCTGAAGGCGGTAACTTCGAAGCACTGGACGTCAACAAGACCCCAGTCGAAACCGTGATCAGCGACTCGATCGACACCACCACTGCGACCCTCTCGGCCACCCCAGGTGTGACCGAAGGTGGCGTGATCACTTACACCGTGACGCTGAGCAATCCAGCTCAGACCGCCGTGACCGTGACCCTGTCGAACGGCAAGACCATCACCGTCGAAGCCGGCAAGACCGTGGGCAGCGTCGATGTGCAGACAGCGGCCAACGACGTCTACAACAACGGTTCCACCGTTTCTGTTTCGATCGAGAAAGCCGAAGGCGGCAACTTCGAAGCCCTGGACGTCAACAAGACCCCAGTCGAAACCGTGATCAGCGACTCGATCGACACCACCACCGCCACGTTGACCGCTACCCCAGGCATCACCGAAGGCGGCGTTATCACTTACACCGTGACCCTGAGCAACCCGGCTCAGAGCGCCGTGACTGTCACGCTGAGCAACGGCAAGACCATCACCGTTGAAGCCGGCAAGACCGTGGGCTCCATCGATGTGCCGACGGCCGCCAACGACGTCTACAACAACGGCTCCACCGTTTCTGTTTCGATCGAGAAAGCCGAAGGCGGCAACTTTGAAGCCCTGGACGTCAACAAGACCCCAGTCGAAACCGTTATCAGCGACTCCGTCGACACCACCACTGCCACGTTGAGCGCCACCCCAGGCGTCACCGAAGGCGGTGTGATCACTTACACCGTGACGCTGAGCAACCCAGCTCAGACCGCCGTGACTGTCACGCTGAGCAACGGCAAGACCATCACCGTTGAAGCCGGCAAGACCGTGGGCAGCGTCGATGTGCCGACGGCCGCCAACGACGTCTACAACAACGGTTCCACGGTCAGCGTCAGCATCGAAAAAGCCGAAGGCGGCAACTTCGAGGCCCTGGAGGCTGACAAGACCCCAGTCGAAACCGTTATCAGCGACTCGGTCGACACCACCACCGCCACCCTCTCGGCCACCCCAGGTGTCACCGAAGGCGGCGTGATCACCTACACCGTGACCCTGAGCAACCCGGCTCAGACCGCCGTGACTGTCACGCTGAGCAACGGCAAGACCATCACCGTTGAAGCCGGCAAGACCGTGGGCTCCATCGATGTGCCGACGGCCGCCAACGACGTCTACAACAACGGCTCCACCGTTTCGGTTTCGATCGAGAAAGCCGAAGGCGGAAACTTCGAAGCCCTGGACGTCAACAAGACTCCAGTCGAAACCGTTATCAGCGACTCGGTCGACACCACTACCGCGACCCTCTCGGCTACCCCGGGCATCACCGAAGGCGGCGTGATCACCTACACCGTGACTCTGAGCAACCCTGCCCAGACTCCGGTGACCGTGACCTTGTCGAACGGCAAGACCATCACCGTAGATGCTGGCAAAACCGTGGGCTCCATCGATGTGCCGACGGCCGCCAACGACGTCTATAACAACGGCTCCACCGTTTCTGTTTCGATCGAGAAAGCCGAAGGCGGCAACTTCGAAGCCCTGGACGTCAACAAGACGCCGGTCGAAACCGTTATCAGCGATTCCGTCGACACCACTACCGCCACGTTGACCGCCACCCCGGGCATCACCGAAGGCGGTGTGATCACTTACACCGTGACGCTGAGCAACCCGGCTCAGACCGCCGTGACTGTCACGCTGAGCAACGGCAAGACCATCACCGTTGAGGCCGGCAAGACCGTTGGCAGCGTCGATGTGCCGACGGCCGCCAACGACGTCTACAACAACGGTTCCACCGTTTCTGTTTCGATCGAAAAAGCCGAAGGCGGCAACTTCGAAGCCCTGGACGTCAACAAGACCCCGGTCGAGACCGTCATCAGCGACTCGGTCGACACCACTACCGCGACCCTCTCAGCCACCCCAAGCGTCACCGAAGGCGGTGTGATCACCTACACCGTGACGCTGAGCAACCCGGCTCAGACCGCCGTGACCGTGACCTTGTCGAACGGCAAGACCATCACCGTCGAAGCCGGCAAGACCGTGGGTAGCGTCGATGTACAGACGGCGGCTAACGACGTCTACAACAACGGTTCCACCGTTTCGGTTTCGATCGAGAAAGCCGAAGGCGGTAACTTCGAAGCCCTGGAGGCCGACAAGACCCCAGTCGAAACCGTCATCAGTGACTCGATCGACACCACTACCGCGACCCTCTCGGCTACCCCGGGCATCACCGAAGGCGGCGTGATCACCTACACCGTGACGCTGAGCAACCCGGCTCAGACCGCCGTGACTGTCACGCTGAGCAACGGCAAGACCATCACCGTCGAAGCCGGCAAGACCGTGGGCAGCGTCGATGTGCCGACGGCCGCTAACGACGTCTATAACAACGGCTCCACCGTTTCGGTTTCGATCGAGAAAGCCGAAGGCGGCAACTTCGAAGCCCTGGAGGCCGACAAGACCCCAGTCGAAACCGTTATCAGCGACTCGGTCGACACCACTACCGCGACCCTCTCGGCTACCCCGGGCATCACCGAAGGCGGCGTGATCACCTACACCGTGACTCTGAGCAACCCTGCCCAGACTCCGGTGACCGTGACCTTGTCGAACGGCAAGACCATCACCGTAGATGCTGGCAAAACCGTGGGCTCCATCGATGTGCCGACGGCCGCTAACGACGTCTACAACAACGGCTCCACCGTTTCGGTTTCGATCGAGAAAGCCGAAGGCGGCAACTTCGAGGCCCTGGACGTCAACAAGACTCCAGTCGAGACCGTTATCAGCGACTCGGTCGACACCACCACCGCCACGTTGACTGCCACCCCGGGCATCACCGAAGGTGGCGTAATCACCTACACCGTCACCCTGAGCAATCCGGCCCAGACCGCGGTGACCGTGACCTTGTCGAACGGCAAGACCATCACCGTCGAAGCCGGCAAGACCGTGGGCAGCGTCGATGTGCCGACAGCGGCCAACGACGTCTACAACAACGGTTCCACGGTCAGCGTCAGCATCGAAAAAGCCGAAGGCGGCAACTTCGAAGCCCTGGACGTCAACAAGACGCCGGTCGAAACCGTTATCAGCGACTCGGTCGACACCACTACCGCGACCCTCTCGGCTACCCCGGGCATCACCGAAGGCGGCGTGATCACCTACACCGTGACTCTGAGCAACCCTGCCCAGACTCCGGTGACCGTGACCTTGTCGAACGGCAAGACCATCACCGTAGATGCTGGCAAAACCGTGGGCTCCGTCGATGTGCCGACGGCCGCCAACGACGTCTACAACAACGGCTCCACCGTTTCGGTTTCGATCGAGAAAGCCGAAGGCGGCAACTTCGAAGCCCTGGACGTCAACAAGACTCCAGTCGAGACCGTTATCAGCGACTCGGTCGACACCACCACCGCCACGTTGACCGCCACCCCGGGCATCACCGAAGGCGGTGTGATCACTTACACCGTGACCCTGAGCAATCCTGCTCAGAGCGCCGTGACCGTGACCTTGTCGAACGGCAAGACCATCACTGTTGATCCTGGCAAAACCGTGGGCTCCGTCGATGTGCCGACGGCCGCTAACGACGTCTATAACAACGGCTCCACCGTTTCGGTTTCGATCGAGAAAGCCGAAGGCGGCAACTTCGAAGCCCTGGAGGCTGACAAGACCCCAGTCGAAACCGTGATCAGCGACTCCATCGACACCACTACCGTCTCTCTGTCGGCATCGGAAACCGTGGTCGAAGGTGGCAAGATCACCTACACCGCCACACTGACCAACCCAGCCCAGACCGCCGTCACCGTCACGCTGAGCAACGGCAAGAGCATCACCATCGAAGCTGGAAAAACCACCGGCAGCATTGAGCTTCAGACCGAGGCCAACGACGTCTATAACAACGCTCACACCGTAGAAGTGACGATCGATAAGGCTCAAGGCGGCAACTTCGAGAAGCTGGACATCGATCCTGCGTCAGCGAAAACATCGATAGTCGATTCGATCGACACCAGCACGGTCACCCTGACAGCCACCCCAAGCGTCAGCGAAGGTGGCGTGGTGACCTACACGGCAACCGTGACAGCGCCAGTAACCGGCTCACCGCTGGTGGTTTCGCTCGCCAACGGTCAGAGCATCGTCATCAAGGTCAACGAGACCAGTGGCTCGGTAGACTTTGTTGCGCCGAACAATGTCTACACCACCAATGCACCGCTGACCAACAGCATCACCGGCGTCACCGGCGGCAACTACGAGAAACTGGTCACCGCCGGTACCCCAAGTACCACGGTCATCGATAACCCGAGCAACCTGGACACCACCAATGTCAGCCTGAGCGCTACCGGTACCGTTCAGGAAGGCGGCCAGATCACCTATACCGTCAAGCTGAGCAACCCGGCCGGCAGCGCCATGACCATCAACCTGAGCAACGGCTCGGTGGTCACCATTGCCAAGGGCCAGAGCGAAGGCACCGTCACCGTCGACGCGCCAAAGAACACCGTATACGTGGATGCCGGCAACGTCAGCGTGAGCATCACCGGCACCGCCGGCGGTGACTTCGAGAAGCTGAACGTCAGCGCGACCCCCGCGGTCACGGCCGTGACCGATACCCTCGACACCAGCACCGTGACCCTGACCGCGACCCCGAGCGTGACCGAAGGCGGCGTGGTCACCTACACCGCGAGCGTAACCTCGCCGGTAACCGAGCATCCGCTGGTGATCAGCCTGGCCAACGGCCAGACCATCACCATCGGCGTCAACGAAACCAGTGGTTCGGTCAACTACACCGCACCCAACAACGTCTACATCACCAACACGCCGTTGACCAACAGCATCACCGGCATGACCGGCGGCAACTACGAGAAACTGGTGGCGGTCGGCACGCCAAGCACCACGGTGAACGATGGTCCGAACACCAAGGACCTGACCAGCCTGAGCCTGACGGCTACCCCGACCGTCGCCGAAGGCGGGCAGATCACCTATACCGCCAAGCTGACCAACCCCGCCGGCACCGAGATGAAGGTCACCCTGAGCAACGGTGAAGTCATCACCATCGCCAAGGGCCAGAGCGAAGGCAGTGTGACGGTCAATGCGCCAGGCGACGATCCTTACATCGACGCCAGCACACAGAAGGTCAACATCACCGGCGCCACCGGTGGCGACTTCGAGGTGCTGATCATCGATGCCGCTTATGCCGAAACCAAGGTCACCGACACCCTCGACAACACCGGCCTGAGCCTCAGCGCCACCCAGACCGTTGCTGAAGGTGGCCAGATCACCTACACCGCCACCTTGACCAACAAGGCCGACACCGCCATGACGGTGACCCTGAGCAACGGTGCGGTGATCCAGATCGATGCTGGCAAGACCACAGGCACCGTCACCGTTGCGGCCCCGGCCAACGACGTGTACATCAGTGCGGCCAACGTCTCGGCAACCATCACCGGCACCACCGGTGGCAACTTCGAGCAGCTGACCGTGAGCGACAAGGCTGCGGTCACCGCCGTGACCGACACCATCCAGACCACCACCCTGAGCATCGACGGCACCACCGCGGTGGCCGAGGGCGGCACGGCCACTTACACCCTGGCACTGACCAACCCGGCACAGACCGATGTCACCGTGAAGCTGAGCTACAGTGGCACCGCCAGCAACGGCGCCGACTACACCGGCGTGGCCACCGTGGTGATCAAGGCCAACAGCTCGACGGCCACCTTCACTATCCCGACCATCAAGGACAACATCACCGAAGGCACCGAGCAGTTCACCGTCAAGATCGACTCGGCCACCGGTGGCAACTTCGAGAACCTGGCCATCAGCGGCAGCGCCGGTAGCGCCACCACGGTGATCTACGAACCGGCGCCCGTGCTGGACCTGGACGCCAACAATTCCAGCGGCAAGACCGGCGCCGACTACCAGACCACCTTCACCGAAGGCCAGGCAGGCAGCGGTGTGTCGATCGGCGATGTCGACGTGACCATCACCGACTACGACAGCTCGATGCTGACCGGCGCCACCGTCACCCTGACCAATCGTCAGCCAGGCGATGCGCTGAACCTGGGCAACAGCGTCAACGGCATCACCATCAACGCCAACAGCACCGACGGCAAGGTGGTACTGACCCTGAGCGGCACTGCGTCGCTGGCCGACTACATCCAGGCGATCAAGAACATCACTTTCATCAACACCAGCGAAGACCCGAGCACCACGCCGCGGATCATCACGGTGACAGTGACCGATGGTGTCAACACGTCGAACATAGCGACCACCACGGTCAACGTGATTGCCGTGAACGACGCGCCGACCACCACCGGCGGCGCGGTCACCGGCAACGAAGACTCCGACCTGGTACTGGCCTGGAGCGACTTCAACGTCAGCGACGTCGATTCGCCGCTGAGCAGCCTGGGCGTGACCATCAATACCCTGCCGGGCGCCGGCAAACTGCAGCTGCTGGTCGGCTCGACCTGGACCGACGTCAAGGCCGGCCAGACCGTCAGCCAGGCCGACATCGCCGCCGGCAAGCTCAAGTTCGTACCGGCCACCAACGAGTCGGGTGTCGACGGCTACGGCGGCACCGGCGTGGGCAACAAGCAGGCCGACTACGCGCAGATCAAGTACACACCTACCGACGGCAAGGACGCGGGCAACCAGGCCACGCTGAAGGTTGACATCAAACCGGTCGCCGACGCCCCGTCGCTGAGCATCGGCAACAACAGCGTCAACTCGCTGGGCCTGACCAAGGAAACCTGGACCAGCCTCACCGGCCTGGGCACCAACGGCAACGGCATTACCGGTGACACGCTGAAGAACGTGTTCGCCAACTCCGGCAAGGCCGGCAAGACCGAAACCGTGACCACGGTCGACACCACGGCCAGCATCACTGCGGGCACGGGTTCGAAGACTTCCGGCCTGATCTACCTGGAAGCCGGCAAGACCTACACCTTCAGCGGCACCGCCGACGACAGCCTGCAGATCGTCATCGGCGGCAAGAACGTCGCCGGCGCCACCTGGGCCAACGCCAGCGGCAGCATCACGGGCAGCTTCACCCCGACCACCAGCGGCTACTACACCCTGGAGATCTACAGCGCCAACCAGGCTGGCCCTGGCAGCCTGGACGTCAACATCCAGGTGGGCAGCGGTGCGGTCACCGACCTCAGCAGCGCCAACATCCCGATGTACCCGAACGTCAGTGCGCTGGCGAATGCCGGTGTGACGGTGTCTGACCTGCATGGCAGCAACGGCGTGGGCTACTACGATGGCTACAAGCTCAACGAAGGCGGCGAGAACGGCGCCCCGATCAAGCTGGTGAGCATCAACACCGCACTGACCGACACCGACGGTTCGGAATCCCTGAGTGTCAAGCTCTCGGGGATCCCGGCAGGCTCGGTGCTGGCTGACAGCGCGGGCCACACCATCACCGTGGGCAGCGCTGCGGTAGACGTGACCGGCTGGAACCTGAGCAGCCTGACCATCAAGCCACCGGCCTACTACCAAGGCCAGTTCGACGTGAAGGTCAGCTCGACTTCGAGTGAAAGCGTCGGCGGCAGTACCGCTACCACCGAGGGCACCATCAAGGTCACGGTCTACCCGCAGGCCTACACCACCAGCAACCTGTCGTCCGACAGCGACTCCATCACCGGTACCGATGGCAACGACATCATCGTCTCGGACGTCAATGGCCTGCACGTGGTGCCGGGGCAGAACTACAACATCGCCTTCATCGTCGACACCTCGGGCTCGATGGGCTCGTCGGGCGTAAGCGCGGCCAAGTCTTCGCTGGAGTCGGTGTTCAAGACCCTGGCGGCCAGCGTCAAAGGCGCCCAGTCGGGTGTGGTCAACATCCTTCTGGTGGACTTCGCCACCCAGGTCAAGAGCACTGTTTCGGTGACCCTCAACGACGCGGGCCTGAAAACCCTGCTCGCGGCGCTGAACAACTTGTCGTCCGGTGGCGGTACCAACTACGAAGATGCCTTCAAGACCACCGCCAACTGGTTCGAGGCGCTCAAGGCAGCGGGCAGCACCGGCAGTAACCAGACGTTCTTCATTACCGACGGGCAGCCAACCTACTACCAGACCAACGAGAAGACCAACCCGACCCTGGGCAACTCCGGCGTCACCATGGACGACTACCTCGCCTCGATCAATTACAAGGCGGGCATGACGGTCAATGCCTACATCAACAACACCAACTACATCAGCATCGACAGCAGCGGCAACCTGCAGGTACAGACGTACAGCAACAGAGGCGGCTGGTCGTACAGTACCAGCGGCCAGTTGCATGCCGAAGGCAACGGCGGCTACGAGCTGTCGTCGCTGGCGGGTACCGGCAACTCCACCAACAGCGCCACCAGCACCAACTCGACCGATAGCTTCAAGATCCTCTCGGCCTTGTCCGACGTCGAAGCGATCGGCCTGAACAGCGGCGTCAACGCCAACGACCTGAAGCCGTACGACACCGATGGCAAGCCGCAGACCAACATCGACCCGAGCAAGCTCGCCGATGCCATCCTCGGCCACACCGAAGCGACCCTGCCGGGCAACGACACGGTCAACGGTGGCGACGGCAACGACATCATCTTCGGCGACCTGGTGACCTTCCCGTCCATCGCCGGTACCGGTGTCGAGGCCATCCAGGCCTATGTCGCCGGCAAGACCGGGGTCGATGTCGGTGACGTGGACGCGCGGGCGATGCACCAGTACGTCAGCGAACACTACACCGAGTTCGACATTTCGGGGGCCAACGACGGTGCCGATACCCTGCTGGGCGGCGCAGGCAATGACATCATCTTCGGCCAGGGTGGCAACGACTACCTCGATGGCGGCAAGGGCAATGACATCCTGCTCGGCGGCAGCGGCAACGACACCCTGATCGGCGGCCAAGGGAATGACATCCTGATCGGTGGCAGCGGTGCCGACCTGTTCGTGTGGAAGGCCGGTGATGTTGGCAACGACGTGATCAAGGACTTCAAGCCCAGCGAGGGTGACCGCCTCGACCTGCACGACCTGCTACAGGGCGAGACCGCCAGCACCATCGACAACTACTTGAAGATCACCACCGCCGCAGATGGCACTTCGACCTTGCAGGTCAGCTCCGAAGGCAAGCTCAACGCCGGTGGCAGCGCCGACGTGACCATCAAGCTCGAAGGCGTGAACTGGTCAAACACCACGGTCAACTCGTTGATCAGCGGTGCCGACCCGACCATCAAGGTCGATCACTGATCCCCGTCCCGCGGTGGCCAGCCCAGGCCACCGCGGGGGCGGCCTTCCCTGCCACCCCTCGCGCAGCGCATACTCACGCGCCGGGTTCACCTGCCTGGTGAACTTTGCCTATGCTGCGGATTACCAACTAAGGAACCATCGTGACGAGGGACGACGCCATGTTCTACGTGCAACGCGACGCCGACGGCCAGTTGCTGCGGGTAGAAGCTGCCCCCTATGCCGAATTCACGGAAATGCTCCCGGCCGACCATGCCGAGATCCAGGAATGGTTTGCCGACGATGTGGTCGAGAACAGCCTGCGCCAGCTCAAGCAGAGCGACCTGGACATGATCCGCGTGCTGGAGGATCTGATCGATGTGCTGACCACCAAGGGTGTGATCAGCATCACCGACCTGCCCGCCGGTGCCCAGGCCAAGCTGCTCAACCGCTCTACCGCGCGCAAGGCGCTGGGCAGCCTGAACAACCTGATTGAGGAAGAAGAAGACACCGGGTTGATCTGAGCGGCACTCTGCGAACCGACTCGGCCCCTGTGGGAGCGGGCTTGCCCGCGAAGCAGGCTCCGCAGTGTATGGCACCGGCTTCGCCGGTGTTCGCGGGCACGCCCGCTCCCACAGGGTACCCTCTACAAGGCCGTAAACCTCATCAGCGCTCGCGCAGGGCTTCGGTACGGGCTTTGATGATCGGCTTGAGCAAGTAGCTCATGATGGTTTTCTTTCCGGTCATGATGTCCACCGTGGCGACCATGCCGGGGATGATTTCCAGCGGCTTGGCGTCACTGCCCAGGTGACTCTTCTCGGTGCGCAGGCGGATCAGGTAGTAGGTGGTCTTCTTGTCTTCGTCGGTGATGGTGTCGGCGCCGATCTGCTCCAGCTTGGCCTCGAGGCCGCCGTAGATGGTGTAGTCATAGGCGGTGAACTTGACCATGGCCTCCTGCCCCGGGTGCAGGAAGGCGATATCCTTGGGCAGGATCTTCGCCTCGATCACCAGCGTATCGTCCAGCGGCACGATCTCGATGATGTCGCTGCCCGGCTGGATCACACCACCAATGGTGTTGACCAACAGCTGCTTGACGATGCCGCGCACCGGCGAAGTGACCAGTGTGCGGTTGACCCGGTCATCCAGCGCCTTGGTGGTGGCAGTCGCCTTGTTCAGGTCGGTGCGCGCCTCGTTAAGCTGGGTCAGGGCATCGCTGCGGAACTTGCCGCGGGTTTCCTCGATTTTGCTCTGCACTTCCTTCACCGCCGCCTCGGCGCGCGGGATAGCCAGTTCGGTGGCGCTCAGTTCGCCGCGTGTTTCCACCTCGGAGCGGCGCAGGCGCAGGATCTCGACCTGGGAAATCGCCCCCCTGGCCACCAGCGGCTCGGACATGCCGATTTCCTGGTTCAGCAACTGCAGGCTGCTGGCGTACTGGGCACGCTTGGAGTTGAACTCACGCAACTCCTGCTGCTTCTGCACCAGCTGCTGTTGCAGGCCATTGATCTCGTCATTCAACTGTTGACGCCGGCTGGCGAACAGCGACTCTTCGCTGGCCGCCTGGCTGGGAGCGGCCTCGCGCAGCTTGTCGTCGATCTTCAGCGGGCTGTCGTCGACCTCGGCACTCAGGCGCTCGACGCGCAGGGCCATGGCCACACGCTCGGCTTCGGTTTCGCCCTTGTTCGAGATAAAGCGGGTTTCGTCCAGGCGCAGCAGCGGCTGGCCGACCTCGACCACCTGCCCTTCCTTGGCGAAGATCTCGGCGACGATGCCGCCTTCGAGGTTCTGCACCTTCTGCACCTTGGACGAGGGAATGGCCTTGCCCT
>NZ_PEMX01000051.1:0-21157 GCF_002759075.1 Pseudomonas sp. 382 | reverse complement strand
TTTCTCGGTCACTTGCTTGACCGCTTCGATCTTGAATTCTTCGGGGTAACGCTGACGACTCATGGCACCTCCTATTTGGGCCTCATTATGAGGCTTGGAGGTGTCTACGAAACCAGGGGCGATTCAGACTTACACTCAGGAAGATCCTGATGCTAGAGGCAAAGCGAGCAGTATGCAACAGCAACACACCCACTCGGGTGGGGGCATCGCCCGACTGGGCGGCTCCGCGATCACAACTCAACAGGGATGAAAGCTACTTCAGGTCCAGTAATAAGGTGCTAGGGTACTCAAGGTCGGTACTGTGATGCAGTTGAGAGCTGCGCTTATGAACGCGGAGCGCTAGCCCTGCCTCTAGCCCGCCATCTATGAAAAAACGATACCTCTAACAGATGCATCGCCGCTATATTGATGGCAAACGGGCATCACTTGGCGGTACAGGCATTGGAAGACCTAGCGACAAAAATTCTGCCCTTGGTTCAGATGTTGATACCAGGCTTCATCACTACCATGATTTTTTACTGGCTGGCCGACGTAAAAAAGCCAGGTCAGTTTGAGCGTACGGTACAGGCGCTGATTGGTACCGGCATCATCACCATCATCGTGTCAGGAATTTCAAAGGTCCTGCTGTGGATGGGTGACCATTGGTTCGATATTGGTTTATGGACCACAGACGTAGAGAGCGCGTGGGGGATCGCACTCGCGGTATGCCTAGGCTTGGGACTGTCATACGCGTCCAACCATGACTATCTATACGGGATTGCCAGGCAGCTTGGACTCACATCACGTGCCTCATACCCGGAATGGGTCTACGCATTTCGCAAGCGATCTGGGCATAGCGTAGTGTTGACTCTGCTGGATGGCCGACGCCTCTTCGGATACCCCCAAGTGTGGCCAACTGATCCCGCCACAGGCCATTTTCTGATTACACAGCCGTGCTGGCTAGATGAGCAGGACGAATGGGTCGAAATGCCGGGAATTGAGAGTTATTTAGTCTCAAATTCCGACGTTTTGATGGTTGAGTTCCTTGAGCTACAGGAGACAACGAATGACCAGTAAGAGCGACACAAACAAAAAGCATGTGGTGGAGCGAGTCAGTAACGAGGGGATGAATGTTAGCCCGCCAGCACCAGTTAACGTTCGCCCCGCTACACCACCGCCTTCGCCGCCTAAAGCGCCCAACAAGTAGAGGTGACCAATGTACGAAGAAAGAGGGATATCGCCACAGCCACGCCGGCCAAGCGGCAGCGAGCCACAGCGTCCCAGTCCGGTAAGCCAGCGGCCATCCACCCCACCTAAAGCCCCGCCCGCCCCTCCACGTCGGAACGGATGACGCGCTTAGCTCTCCACCCTGTGCCAGCCCGGGTTAATCGCTACTCCAAATCACTCTATGTAAGGATTCAGCATGTCGAATCATGCAGGAAAGCCCACCTCAGTCAACGGTGGAGTGAGCAAAGAGACAACGAGCCAGCGCCCTGCAACTCCACCAAAGGCGCCGCCTCCCGCGCCTAAGAAAAAGTAGGGTTCAACGGCGACGCAGGAAACAAGCGCGAATCGGGTAGAATTGCTCGACTCCGCAGCAGGCGTTCCTGCTGCGCCGTTACCCCCTAAAGGACGCAGTCGGCGTAATTGTAGGTGGTAAGCTGGACACGATTTGGATGATCCCATCTACGATGTTTTTTGCCATTCGCTGAGATACTTCTGCGTCACCCCTCGAATGAACGATGCTGTTCCTGATGTGTACCCACTCGTGCAGTCTAGGGAGCCACTCAGATTGGATTACGCTTTGGCTAACAGCATTTTTTATCATTCCCAGCAGCGACTGGTGATTTGGCCTTGTCGCACTGTCCTCGTCTCTGTATCGCATCACGCTCCGCAGTTCACCCTCAAGATAGGTAACCGCCGATACGATCGCCGCACGGTACTCCCTTACCCTCAGAAGCCGGCGGGCCTCATCCAATTGAGAGTTACGATCTGATGGAAGCTCCCTTTCCAGGGTTGTAATCAGATCTAGGGCGAAATCTTCTGACTCAGAGGTCAGCAGATCAGGCCGATAAATCACCGTGACGTCCTCCAGAGCAAGAGGCAACTGCTGACCTTTCCTCATCACTACAATCAGTTTGAGCGACCTGCCCTTCTCCTTCCTCGACGCCGCGCGACTGATCGCCATCTTCAATTCAACCATTGTCCAGTTGGACGACAGATCAATGACCATTGCAATCGACCGGTCGATGAGTGCGTCCAGCTTCGCGATAACCATATCCCCTGGGGAAATCACTCCGTCAGCCGTAATCGGGACAAGGTTGATATCCTCCAAGGCGGGAAATACCTGGTCTTTGTAGAAAGGCAGGACTTCCAACGGCAGCGAGAAGAAGCAAAGCCGCGATGGCGCTGACCGTGGTAGCGACAGTTCTTGCATCGTCCGCTCTTCAGTCGGCTTCATCACGGTGAAAGCTTCATCCCTGAGAAGCTCTCGCAGCTCATCAAAAGCTGCCGCTAGGATTTCACCGTACTTGTCTCGTGTGCCCGGCAGATTGATCACCTTTACCCCGCGGCGCTCGAACCGCGAAATATCGGACTGATTCGCGCCTAAAACGATCGTGTAGGCAAATCGTCTGGTGCGCCCCAGGCGCTGCGATACCACATGCCAAATCTGCCGGAAATCTGGATCGTCGAGACTGTACCCGACCAATACCGCAGTCTTGGTGATCAGCAAATTCGCGAGGTAGGTTGCGAACAGCGGATAGTTCGCGAGAAAGCCGTCGTAGTCAGCCTCCGTGACCACCATCCTTCTCGGATGGTGAAGGTCGCCATGGAGCTTGAGCAGGTTCACACCGGCCTTGGATGAATTCAGCGACAGCTGCTCCTCTTCAAGGATCGGATAAACAACATTGGGCCCAAGCCGGTACTCCTGCTCCAGCAAAAAATCGAAATTCGTTGTGCAGACGATATCGAACGGGATGGAGCAGAAGCTCTTGTGCGCTGCCCCGGGCTGGGCTTCGTGGATCAGCAACACTTGTGTGAGCTTGTCCATCAGCCTCGCCCGGCCCAGCTCATGCTCGTAAGCAGAAATCGCGTCGAGGGCCCCACTGGAATTGAAGTCAATAAGATCGTCTTCGAGAAGCTTACCTAGCTCCCCCCAAAGCGGAGGTCTCTGACCTGACGTGACATGGGCATTCAAGGACATACCGGCCCCGATGATTGGCAGCCATCTGCCGTTTACGAGGTCGTCGAGGACAGGCTTGGGAAAGTACTTGAGGTAGGTTGTGGTCACTGCTAGATCCCTCTTGAGCAGCGCCGGACAATATCAGTAATGGCACTGGGATGCCACGCTCCCATGCCTCAGCAGCCTGGTTAAAAGAGGGAAAAATCTCATTGGCAGAAGTCTACATAAGTTTGAAATCCTGAATCGCCCCGAACTCGTTAGGAAGACATCAATGCCTATGTGACTGCTACGCTGCAGCCCGGCCATATCACCGCGATGCTCGAAGATACGAGCTACCGCTGCTGGGTAGTGGAGTCCGATTCCAAGGTGCAAGGCATCGCGATGTTGGATCTGCATCCGGAGCCTATTGGCGTTGAAGCAGCCGACGCCGCTCAGACAGCTGAGCTTAAGCGATGCTATATCTACCCAGCCCTTCATGGCACAGGCGCAGCAAGTGCTTTGGTCGAGCAAGCCATTGCCAGCTATCACGGAGCGTTCAGGTTAACAGTTGCTGATCAGAACCTTCGGGCACAGGCGTTCTATAAAAAACATGGTTTTGTCGTGGTGGGTGAAACGCAATTTTTATGTGGAACTGACGTACACCGAGACCTGGTAATGCTACGCCTACCGCCCAAGCAATAGTCTATAGTCGCGCCATTCGATCGTTTGCTCCCAACGCAATCCCGACGAGGGCATAATGACATTTCTACTTAGCCGCCATAGCGACATCTCTACTTAGCCTTGACAAATGAACATGGGGACCCGTGCGAGTCTCAATTCGCACGACGTGCCGCCTATGTGTCGTTTCGACAGCATGTCCAACGACTGCGCGTGAGAACCATCGATCAGGTCGCCGATGGGGTAAAACATATCGAGCGGCTGATGCCTGCAAATCTCTCAGAAATCCTGGCAAGTTGCTGGGATGGTTCAGTGACGTGCCATGCAGCAACCCCAAGATGGCCCAACTGCAGGCAGCGAAACTCATTTCGCAGGGAAATCTCTGGCGTCTTGCTTCTCAGGGTATATTCGCCGCCCAGCAGTCTCTGCTTGATCGCCCGATAGCCCAGCTCAATTTCCCAGCGTTGACTGGAAAGGTCGACGATCTCCCCACCCGGAAAGCGCAGCGGGTCGACCATCGAAGTCAGTACGCTTACCATTTTTCCCTTGATCATCTTGCGCAACAACCGCGCTCGCATTTCGAGCGGACGACAGGTGGTATGTGGTCGGTAAATACATAGCGGCCATACTGTAAGCCCGAGTAGGCGGGTCTTTGGGCTGACGCCCGGCGATATCGTCAGGGCGTCAGATCCATACAGCCGTTCGATCAGGCTGCCGGCTTCAGAATGACCTTTGTCCAACCCTCATCTCGCGCATCGAAATGCTTGTACGCATCGGGCCCTTCCGCCAATTTCAGGCTGTGAGAGATGATCTGCGAAGGCTTGGCGCGGTCGTGCTGGATCAGCTCCGCGAGCCTGCGGTTATAGGCTTTGACGTTGGCTTGCCCGGTGCGTATCTGCTGGCCCTTGAACCAGAACGCGCCGAAATCGAAGGCCATTTTACCTTCCTTCGCCAGTTCATTTTTCGCGCCCGGATCCTGAGGAACAAACACCCCGACGACGCCGATGCCACCCGTGGCCTTGGTGGAAGCTACCAGGTTGTTCATCGTCAGGTGATTGACCTCATGGCCGTGTTTGTCACAGCACTGGTACCCCACACACTCACAACCTCGATCAGTGCCTTTGCCGTGAGTCAGGTTGAGGATCTGATCAACCGCCTCTTTCTCCAGCGAGTTGATTGGCGTGGCCCCCATCTGCGCGGCCAATTTCAATCGATCCGGATGGTTGTCGACCACGAACACTTGCGAGGCGCCTTTGATCATCGCGGCATGAGCTGCCATCAGGCCCACTGGCCCTGCACCGTAAATGGCGATGCTTTCACCCGGCATCAGGCCAGCCAGTTCAGTGGCATGCCATCCGGTGGGGAATATGTCTGACAGCATGACGTAGTCGTTTTCTTTCTCTTGCGCATCCTCTGGCAGCACCAGGCAATTGAAGTCCGCATATGGCACACGCAGCAGTTCTGCTTGACCACCCTGGTATGAGCCCATATCGGCAAACCCGTAAGCAGCACCAGCACTGCCGGGGTTGGCCGTGAGGCAGAAACCGGTCAAACCTTTTTCACAGTTTTCGCAGAAACCGCAGCCGATATTAAATGGCAAACAGACGCGATCACCTACCTTGATGCGATCTACGCCGGCGCCGACTTCGATGACTTCTCCGAGGTTCTCGTGACCGAAAACACGTCCCGTCTCCATCGAGGTGCGGCCCTCGTACATATGCAGGTCAGAGCCGCAGATATTGGTAGTGGTGATGCGCACTACGGCGTCGGTAGGTTTTTCGATCTTGGCGTCTGGGACATTTTGCACGCTGACGTCGCGTGGCCCGTTGTAAACGATGGCCTTCATTAGACTCTCCTGTTCAAGCGACGATGAGGGGGGGTCGTCTGCTTACAGGACATCTGTCTAGTTCTACGAACGTATGTTCCACAAATCGAGCTATGACCAGACGAGTGGTGATGCCGTCGCCCGCGCGTGGCGGCCCTTGAATTTGCAGCTCGTGACGAAATTAGACAGTTGAACGCCATAGGAGCAATATGGCTACGACACCCCTGTCAATCAGCGCCTCACGTCCCTCATGAGCGCCCTGATGCACTGGCCAATTACCGCTCGCGCAACGTTGGCTGCCGTCCCCACCACGCTGTGCACCAGACCTGACTCGGCATCCGCGCCGATGTGAGCCTTCATGCCGAAGTAATACTGATTGCCCTTCTTGGTCTGGTGCATTTCCGGGTCACGCTTACCGTCCTTGTTCTTGGTCGAACTCGGCGCATGGATCAGCGTGGCAACGACGATGGTGCCCTGGCGCAGCGACAGGCCCCGATCGCCCAGGTAACCATTGATCACCGCCAGAATCCCGGCCGCCAACTCGTGCTTCTCCAGCAGGCGACGGAAATTGAGGATGGTGGTTTCGTCGGGAATACGCTCTAGGTTCAGCCCGGCAAACTGGCGCAAGATTGTGGTCTCGTACAGCGCCTCCTCCATCGCCGGATCGCTGTAGCCGAACCAGTTCTGCATCAAATGTACGCGCAGCATCGCCATCAGCTGATACGCCGGACGACCACCTTCACCCTTGGGGTAGTGCGGCTCGATCAGGGCAATCAAACCCTTCCAGGGTACGACCCGATCCATCTCGATCAGGAACAGTTCCTTCCGGGTTTGCTTGCGCTTACCGGCGTACTCGACGTCGGCGAAGGTCATTTGCTTCATCGGGAAACTCGGGCAACGGGATCGGCGTATTTCACCAGATTCGAGAAGTCTTTTTCAGACCATCCCTAGGGTACCTAGAAACAACATCAAAGGAATGCTGGGCCATGACGAAAACTATCGTAGCCGCTGTACTGTCAGCCGTTGCACTGTCTACTTCAGCAGCAGAAATCTCCGGCTCGATTGGCGCTACGAATCAAGGCGGCTTAACGGCACGTGCCGGCATTGGTGTCGAATGGGAAAAGAGTTGGTTCCAGTCTGACACTGGACACCTGACAGGCTACTGGGATGCCGGATACACCTATTGGGAAGCAGGCGATGAGGCAGGCGGAGCCCACTCCCTCTCCTTCGCCCCAGTGTTCATCTACGAGTTCGCCGGGAGCGACATAAAGCCCTTCATCGAAGTCGGCATTGGTGTCGCGCTTTTCTCCGGCACCACCGCAGGTGATAGAGAGCTTGGCTCCGCCTTCAACTTCGAAGATCGAATTGGTGCAGGCTTGAAATTCAGCGGTGGGCAACGTATCGGCGTCCGAGCACTGCATTACTCCAACGCCGGCATCAAACAACCCAATGACGGTATCGAATCGTTCGCGCTTTTCTACAGTCAGCAAATCTGAAAGCATCCAGTACGCATTCACTGGCGCAGGGGAAATGCTATCTGGCCAGGGCCAATAATATGTAAGCCTGAATAGCCGCAATTATCGACGCTGGCGATGGCGATAAGCGAAAGGTTTTAGCCACCCCGCCAGAATCCCCCTATTTCTCTGCTAGGAGCTTGCAAAAAAACGCTTACGCAGACTCACTTTCGCGCAAGTGCTCCAAGAATAACCTCGCTGCAACCGTTAATGCCAATTGTGATCTGACGCACACGCTGAGTTCGCGAGAAGCCCACGCTTCCTCTAGGTTGACTACCTTCGCTCCGTCCATCCTGTAAATCGCCGCACTCCCCTCTGGCATGATGCCAATGCCCAGACCCGCCTGAATCATTAGGCACAAGGCGTCATAGCTGGACACCTCCATGCGGATTTTAAGCGAGCGCCCCAGGTCATTGGCTGCTTTGATCAACTGAAAATTAAGATGAGTACCGCTGCGCAAGGCGATGTATTCGTGATCCAGGGTTTCGCTGAACCTGACGGATTGTCTTGCTGCGAGTGGATGTCCGAGGGGGATTAGTAACACCAGGCGATCATTACGAAACGGGAAAACTTCGATGTCAGCGCCGTGGGGCAGGCGGGTGAAGATACCGATGTCGGCGCGGTTTTCGGCAACGGCTTTGGTGATAGCCAGGCTTTGTTTTTCTTCGAACCTGACGTTGATCAGTGGGTACTGCTCCATGAATGACTTGATGAGGTCAGGCAGGAATTGCGTGATGGCGGAAATGTTGGCCAGAACGTGCACCGAGCCACGGCGGCCATGTGAGAACTCGCGCATCTGCACGATAATTTCATTGAGGTTATTCAGTGCACTGCGGGCCATGAACAGTAGCGATAGGCCGGCGTCAGTCGGGGTAATGCCCTTGTTGGTGCGGTTGAGTAATTTCGAGTCGAGGAGTTCTTCAAGTTCGCTGAGTCGCTTGCTGACTGCCGCCGCCGCGAAGTGTTCGCGTTTGGCGGCAGCCGCGATGGTGCCTTCTTCAACGACGCTGACGAAGAGTCGCAACGAGACCGGATCGAGCTTCATGGATGGTACCGGTTTGGCCTGACAGGCCAGCATAGTACCTTCTCAGGCATCGACTCAGAATGCCCCGGACAATAGATGGCCGGCGTTGGGTACCTGGGCCTTGAGCCCGAGGGTTTTCAGCATCTGATAAACAGTGGCGATTGATGCGGACAACACCGGTTTGTCGAGGCGATCCTGAACCTTCTGGATCGCTGGCAGCGACGGCATTTGCACACAGCAAGACAACACCACCCCATCGGCCTGACCGATGTTCAGCTTGTCGGCATGCGCTACCAGATTCATCGGATCCAGACGACCGACTTCGAGGTTGTCGGACACTTCAAGGCTGATGGAGTCGACCACTTCGATTCCGGCCGCTTCGATATAGTCGATGACTTGTTGGGTCAGTGGTTTCATGTACGGCGTGATGATCGATATTTTTTTGTAGTCGAGCATGTGCAAGCTATCGATCAGTGCACCGGCCGAACTCAGGACTGGGGCGTTCGACTGGTTGGAAGCAACGGTTTTACCCAGTCGATCCTGCGAGACTTTGTGATAGTTGGCCCCCTGGCACATGATCGCCACCAGGCAGGCATAGGCCATGACATCGACTCGCGCATCGCTGAGTTCCAATGCACAACGGTCACTGTCGATGTCCATCTTCTTCAGCTCTTCCGGGCTGACGTGCATCATGCGCATACGCGAAGAGTGGAAGGTAAAGCGCTCTTCTGGAAACAACTCGTAGCGCGAGGTCAGCATGGCCGGGATTTCGGTTTCCATCGTGGTGTTGGAGCTTGGGACGATTTGCCCGATGCGGAAGTTCTTCATGGTCTTGTCCTTTGAAAGGTACGGATCAGTTGCCGCTGGTGAGTTGAACGCCTTTGGTTTCCTGCAACGTGAACACCATGACGGCTGCGATGAGATAGGAAACTGAAGCAAGGGAAATGGTGGCGGTGAAGCCGATAAGGGGGATCAGTACCGGTACCAGCTTGATGCCGGCGATGGCGCCGACCCGCCCGAAGTTGAAGCAGAAACCTGACGCGGTTGATCGGATGCTGGTAGGGAACAATTCCGAGTACCAAGCACCGAAGCCGCTGAAGTAGCCCGTGAAGAAACCGAGCAGGGCGGCCAATGAACCGAGGGTGATGATGTTCTGGGTGGTGAACAGTAACTTGCCTTCGGTCAACGGCATCAGGGTCGCCGAATAGGCGAACACCGGCACCATGATCGCCATGCCACCGAAAAACACTGCGAACGACAGTCGACGACCGATGCTTTCGGCGAGGTAGCCGTAAGCCAGGTAACCGAGCGTGGCACCAATACCGATCCAGATGACGAACACCGGGGCTTGATCGATGCGCACGTTGAGAATGTTCTGCAGGTAAGCCGGCATGAAGGTGGTAATGATCCAATAGCCATACATGCCCAGGATTGAAATGCTCAGGCCCAGCAGCGTCATTTTCAGGTACTGCGGATGAAAGATCTCCATCAGCCGGCCCTTGTTGCTGTTACGACGCATGAACTCGCGGTTGGCCAGCCAGACCGGTGACTCCTTGACGAATAACCCAATGAACAACAGGGTAAAAAAGGACGGAATAGAGGCGTAGATGAACAGATTGCGCCAGGACTCGGGGTTGGCGTCGTCCAGGAAGCTCCAGGCAAAAATCGCTGCCAGAAGGCCGCCGCCCGACCAACCTGTCTGCATCACGGCAAAGGCTTTGGCACGCCCAGCGGACGGCCAGATCTCCGATACCAGCGCGGCAGCAGCAGACCACAATCCACCGACGGCGATGCCAACGCAGAAGCGGAATACGTTGAGCTGCCAAAGGCTATCGGCAAAGCCACAAAGTAAGGTGCCGGTGCCGTAGACAAACACCGAGAGCATCATGGTTTTCTTGCGGCCGATCTTGTCAGAAATATTGCCAAGGAAGAAACCGCCGATACCGGTTGCCAGCAGAAACCAGGCAACGGTAGAAACGACATCGCTCATACCAATGGAGAAAGTCTTCGCGACCGACAGCAGAACAAAACCGAAGACTGTTGCGTCCAGGGCATCAAATAACCAAGCAGCCCAGGAACCACCCAAGGTGGTGTATCGTTGACTGGCAGTCAGCTGGCTGGCGCCATCCACTTCGGAGGTACCGATCGCAGAACCGGCGGTTAGGGTTTTCATGGTTAAACCTCGCGGGACTCTCGTTGTTATTTTTTGAAACTCGCACACCGACGAAGTCGACCGGCAAACGAAGCTCATGTGTGGTCGATGTTAGGAGGGGAAGAAAGCGTCGTATATCAGGCATTCACGATCTTGCCATCGCGGACGGCGATGGCAAATGTAGATCCTTGAAATAGAAGCAAAAAAAGGGATTAGAGGCTTCTGGTGTATATACCCCGCCTCAGCTAGCGCCATCGTCCATGCACCTAGCTCGACCAAGATCCAGAAAGGCAAGCGTGATCCGCAGATGCACCAACCCAAGATGGGCAACCAGTACTACTTCGGCATGAAGGCATATATCAGTGCCGGTGTCGAATCTGGCCTGTGCACAGTGTCCTGGGGACGGCAGCCAACGCGGCGATCAGCCCTCTTCGCCTATAGGAATGCGGCCTCAAGTTTTACGGCAGTAGCTCCTGCATCAGTATGTACAGCGTCTGCTTTATCGGTGTATCGAGCTCCGTCCATGCGAGGCCCAGCGCTGTCTGATGCTCGCCCAGAGCAAGAGGTCTGATAGTGATATTCGGGGGCAAGGCCATGGCCGCTCCCTCGGGTGCCGCGTAGTCTCGCCGCAGCCATTGCCCCCACCATTGCTAGCAGATTGATCGGCTTGGGTTGGCTCGCCGCACCGCTACTCGCCTGCGGCGTGCTAAAAATCATCTACGATCTGACGCTCCTGACCGCGTGTGCCATGTCAGGTTTGAGGGGGATCCCTCATGAATTCACTTTGATATAACAGCGCATCGTCTTGTTTGGCGTCGCACTGATGCTGGCGGTTTCGCTCACCGAAAGCCTGGTTCTGAGGAGTCAGTCAAACCATGGGCTTCTGATTACCCAAAGCGGTAATCACTAGACGCCTGGACAAGAATTCTCTGACCCTTTTCGGAAGCTAATCGCGGCGGGGCAATCGATTGCTCGATACACCGCAGGTTACCCAGGTGAGAGATGCACCCGTTCTAACTATCCCAATCGATTTTCATAAAGAGGTCTCGCATACGTGACGTCCAAATAGGCTCGATTGCTTGAGCATAGGCAAGCTTGCCAAAAATAAAGTTTTTCAGACCCCACGAGTTATCGAACTTACGAGCCTTTCGATGGTTAGACACGCCAACATCCGGCCTTAGCATAAAATGGATATGAGTGCGTACCTCAGCCTTGAACTCTTTTGAAAGCTTAGGCACATGCCCATCCACCAATAGGCCTAAGACAACCTTTCTCGCGCCAGGCGGGATAATTTTAGTTTTACTCTTATTTGGCCACAGCCCATGTGCTCGCATGATTTCATAAATTTCGCGAACAATATTTTCAGCCCCATCTCGGTTAAACGTACCGAAGGAGGAAAACGTAAGATCATCCGCATATCGCGTATAGGCGAGATCTTTGCTATTTGCAAACTCAGCAAGCGAATGATCAAGCGTGCGGGCTACAAGATTTGACAGCAAGGGACTGGTTGCTGCTCCTTGCGGAAGGTGACCAATCGCAACATTCTTGCACGGTAAGTTGCCCATCCCGTCCTTGAAACGATCAGTTTTAACCGGATTGCCCGAAGGACGCACTCGTGTACAAATGCGAGCCAGTTCAAAGGCTACAAGCGCTTGATAGCCCATTTCTCGGAATACGCGATAAACGTCAGGCTCCAAGATCGACTCAAAGAAATTCGTAGCACCCAGCTTGATCATCCACTTGCATCCAGCGTGCATGGCTGCAGCATCGCGCGGGGATGTTTTTTCCTTGTAGGCGTAACTGGCCGGATGCGAGTGAACGTGCATCAGAATATTTTTATGAATCCACCGCTGCATTTTCAGCAACGAAGGATGAGGAGCACAAATATACCTGAATCGGTTTGCGCCGAAGCTAACAACATTTTTTTCAGTTTGAAAACCTTGTAACTCTCAACTCGCTCGCTCCTGGCGGCCACGCCTCTCAGAAATCCGTAGGACACGCCTGCTTCATGGGCCAAGTGCCTCAATGTCAAGATAGGAGACAGTAATGGAAAGTTTGCATGTAGCAGTTGCGCAGTACGCAGCGCATTGTTCAAAACGCCCTTATCGACGTTTTGGTTTAATCCGGCGCTTTTATAGCGCTGAGGGCTCCAGCGATTCATCTACCTTAGATTCCGCCCAGGCGGATGAGCGCCTCGAGACCGCAAGACATACACCAGCGTAAGAGCGAGGCGCTCAACCTCCTGTTCAGCGGGGGTTCTTCCTGTGGATAGCATAACCTGCTTCCTACAGCCTCTAGAGTCTAGAGGATTCTAGATTTCGCTAAGTTGGAGCCCTCAGCTGGGACGGATAGTACTCGACCAGCGGAGCTGCTGTCACCACCTTTGAAGCTGGCGCTGCGCAGAGGCTTGAAACCAGCTTGCGCCCACTATCCGTCATGCGATTTTTTGATGTAATCCAGTCGAAGTCCCCGGTCACGGAGATATGTCACTTACGCGTACCCATCAAGCCTTTGAGATTTGCCGCGACCGGCTAGACAAGGATTGGGAACTGACTTTTTGTCGGGTGCTTATTCATCAACGGTCACTTCACCATTGATGAAGGCAGCCTGATCGGGCACCCCATGCATCGGAGCGATGGGTATGCCCGGGGCAGGCATTTCGACTGACCACTAGGAACACCGGCAATGCAGCGCCCGTGCCTCAGGCTCAGGAGACCGGTGACCCCGGCTCTGAGACCTCCTCACGGCGGACAAGGTATTCCAGCAATTGCCGGGCGATAACCGACAGACCTTCGACATCGCGCACACCGATTTTCAGCTCCCGCCGCGCCCAGACATCGGTCAGCGGGATCACCGCGATATCGAGTGCCGACAGGTAGGTACGCGCGACCTTCTCCGGCAGCATGCCGACGCCCATTCCGGTGTGGATCATCCGGCAGATCCCTTCGAAGCTGCGTACCTGGATGCGCATGCGCAGGGACAGGCCCTGCTGCAATGCCGCCTGTTGCAACAGGGTATGCAGGGAAGCGTCCTGCTGTAGGCCGATGAAGTCATAGGCAACGGCATCCCTTAAGGCAAGGCGTTCACACCCGGCCAGCGGATGCTCGCTGGGAGTGACCAGCACCAGTTGGTCATGCCGGTAGCTGTAGACATGAAGATCGCCGGCGGGCACGTGCCCGGCGAAAATGCCGATATCGGTCAGCCCCTCGCTGACGGCGCGCACCGTCTCGCTGCTGATGCGCTCCTCGAGGTCGATCTTGACGTCCGGATGGGCCCGGCAGAAAACACTCAAATCCCCCGGCAGGAATTCAATCACCGCCGAGGTGTTCGCATAGATGCGCACATGCCCCTTGACCCCTTCGCTGAACTCGCTCATATCGGCACTCAACTGGCGAAGGTTGTCCAGCATGTTGCGCGCATGGTGCAGTAAAGCATGCCCGGCTGGCGTCAGCGCGACGCCCTTGTGCTGACGATAGAGCAAGGTGATACCGAGCTGGCTTTCCAAGTCACTGATGCGCTTGCTCACCGCCGCCAAGGCCAGGTGCTCGCGCTCAGCAGCCCGGGTCAGGCTGCGCTCGGCGGCGATGGAGACGAACAGCTTGAGCGTGACGAAATCAATACGGCGCATATAAGGGGCCTCTCTGTTCGGCGAAGCAGGACAGTTCCTTGCCCCAGTTCCAGAGCTTGGTATCGTTCTCCCTTCGCAAAACACGAAGACTGGCTTAGTAATTGATCAATTGTCCACTGCCATTAGCCTGAACCATCCTTCGACTTAAATAACAAACACGATGGTACAAACATGGCAGAACAAATCCAGGGCAGCAGCATGGCGCTGCAAGACCTCAAGGTGGTGGAGATGGGGCAGCTGATCGCTGGCCCCTTCGCCAGTAAGATGCTCGGCGAATTCGGCGCCGAGGTGATCAAGATCGAACCGCCCAAGGTGGGCGACCCGCTGCGCAAGTGGCGCAAGATCAAGGACGGCACCTCGCTCTGGTGGCATGTCCAATCGCGCAACAAGCAATCGATCACCCTCGACCTCCGGGAAGCCGAAGGGCAGGACCTCGCCCGCCGGCTGATCACCGAGGCCGACGTGCTGGTGGAGAACTTCCGCCCCGGCACACTCGAAGCCTGGGGCATGAGCTGGGAGACGCTGTCCGAGCTTAACCCGCGGCTAATCATGCTGCGCATTTCCGGTTATGGCCAGACCGGTCCCTACCGGGATCGCCCGGGATTCGGCGTGATTGGCGAGGCCATGGGCGGCCTGCGGCACCTGTCCGGCTATCCCGGCCAGGCGCCGGTGCGCGTCGGGGTCAGCATCGGCGACTCGCTGTCCTCACTCTATGGCGTGATCGGCGTATTGCTCGCTCTGCAGGAGCGCCAGCGCAGCGGTCTGGGGCAGTGCATCGACGTCGCGCTCTACGAGTCAGTATTCGCCATGATGGAAAGCCTAGTGCCCGAGTACGATGCCTTCGGCTATGTACGCGAGCCGGCCGGTAGTGCTCTGCCCGGCATCACCCCATCCAACTCCTATCCCTGCAATGACGGTACCTATGTGCTGATCGCCGGTAACGGCGACAGCATCTACAAGCGCCTGATGGGCCTGATCCACCGTCAGGACCTGGCCGACGACCCCAGTCTGGCGCACAACGATGGCCGCAGCAAGAAGGCCGACGTAATCGACGCGGCGATTGCTGAGTGGACTCGGCGGCGCTCACGCGATGAAGTGCTGCATGCGCTGAACGCGGCGCGAGTGCCGGTTGGCTACCCCTACACCGCCGCCGACATCGCAACGGATCCTCATTACCTGGCACGCCAGATGATCAAGACCGTGCAGACGACTGCCGGCCCTCTCAAGGTGCCTGGGGTACTGCCCAAGCTCAGCCGGACGCCTGGCCGGCTCGGCAGTGGCGGCCCGGAGCTGGGCGAGCACACCGACGACGTGCTGGCCGGACTCGGCCTGAGCCAGTCGCAACGCCAGGCGCTGCGCGAACGCGGCGTCATCTAATCGACAGGCCGCAGCGCCCCATCACCATCAGCAACAGCATCAATCAAAGAGGCCCAGCCATGCCGGCTGGGCTCGACACCCGCCAAAAATAATTACAAGGAATACCGTGTTAACCATGACCATCATTCTGGCAATACTGCTCTGTATTGGTGTCGGCTATTGGCTGAACATCAACATCGGCCTGTTGGCCATTAGTGCCGCCTATCTTATCGCCACCACCATGATGGGAATCAGCGTCAAAGAGCTAGTGACCTACTGGCCGCTGAACCTATTTTTCATCATCTTCGCAGTGACCTTCTTCTTCGGCTTCGTCATCGCCAACGGAACCATGGAGAAGATCGCCAGAAATGCCGTGTTCATGGCTCGCGGCATGCCCAGCATGATTCCCTTTGCGCTGTACGGGCTGGTCCTGTTGGTCGCGGGAATCGGTCCTGGGCATTATGCGGTGTTCGTGTTCCTCTCCCCCTTGGTGATGTCGGTCGCCAGTCGTACCGGCATGAGCCGGCTGCTAGGTGCGATCATCGTCGTCTCAGGCGGCATGGCAACCACCTTCACCAGCATCAGCCTGGGCGGGCGCGTTACCCAGGGCATCCTCGAAAACGCCGGTTATGACGCAGTGACCGCCGCGGACTACACCCACACGCTGCTGGTGGACTCCTTCATCTTCCAGACGCTGGTGTTCCTCGTAGCGTACGTCGTGCTCAAGGGTTATCAGACCGAGAGCCTGGATACCGAGCGCCCGGCTCCTTTCGATGCCCAGCAGCGGCGCACCCTCTGGCTGGTGGCCTTCATCATCGCGCTGATCATCGTGCCCTCGACCATCGCCGCGTTCCTGCCGACTGGCTCGGTATTCGCCACCATCGCCTCGCACATCGATCCGACATTCATCTCGATCATCGGCGTAGTGCTGGCGCTGATTCTGCGAGTGGGTGACGAGAAGGCCGCATTGGCCAAGGTCCCAATGGCAATCATCATCCTGCTGTGCGGCATGGGCATGCTCATCAGCGTGGCTGTCAAGGCCGGCACCATCGCGGCCCTGTCGCAGTGGCTGGCGGCAAACGTCAGCGTGGCGATGGTGCCCTATGCTACCGGCGTATCCGCGAGCGTGATGAGCTTCTTCTCCAGCACACTGGGCGTGGTGATGCCGACGCTGTTCCCCATCGTTCCGAACCTCGCCACCAATGCAGGCCTTAGTCACACCGTGCTGCTGTCGGCCATCGTGCTGTGCTCGTCGCTGACCGGCTTTTCGCCCTTCTCCTCGGGCGGTGCGCTGGCGCTGGCCGGCGTTCAGGAGGAAGCCGAGCGCGGCAAGCTGTTCTACCGCTTATTGCTGGTACCGCTGTTCGGCGTTGCTGGGGTTCTGGTTCTCGTTTTCTTTGGCCTGCTTGGCTGACACCTGGCCGGCAGACCGGACTCGAGACGGCGCCGTCCCAAACGGAAGGGATAGAAGATGACTGCACAAACGCTTTTCGAAAAACTCTGGGCACGCCATGCCGTGCTCGATACCGACGACGGCCAGACGCTGCTGTACGTCGACCTTCACCTCATCAACGAGGTGACCAGCCCTCAAGCTTTCGACGGCCTGCGCCTGAATGAGTTGCAGCCCTGGCGCCCCGGCTCGGTGCTCGCCACCTCCGACCACAACGTGCCGACCAAGGCGCGTGAAGCAGGCATCACAGATGCGGTGGCGCGCCGGCAGGTCGAGGCGCTGGAACGCAACTGCGCCGAGTTCGCCCTGCAATTCTTCGACATGAAGGATGAGCGCCAGGGCATTCTGCACGTGATCGGCCCGGAGCAGGGCATCACCCTGCCGGGCATGACCATCGCTTGTGGCGATTCGCACACCACCACCCACGGCGCCTTCGCGGCCTTGGCATTCGGCATCGGCACGTCGGAGATCGAACACATCCTGGCCACGCAGTGCCTGCTGCTGAAAAAGCTCAAGACACTGCGTATCACCATCGACGGTGTGCTTGCACCCCACGTATCATCCAAAGACTTGGCGCTGGCACTCATTGGCATGATCGGCACCGCCGGCGCGACCGGCTACGCCATCGAGTTCACCGGTGAAACGGTTTCGGCGATGAGCATGGAAGCGCGCATGACCCTCTGCAATCTCGCCATCGAAGCGGGTGCCCGGTGCGCCATGGTCGCCTTCGATGACACCACCTCCAGCTACCTCAAAGGTCGCCCGCTGGCTCCCGCTGGCGAGCAGTGGAATGCCGCCGAGGCGTACTGGCGAACGCTGCACAGTGACCCTGACGCGCGCTTCGATCGCGAACTGCAACTGGATGCGGCCAGCATTCGCCCCCATGTCACCTGGGGAACCTCGCCGGAGATGGCTACCGATGTCGACGGCCAGGTGCCGAATCCCGAGACCGAAACCGATCCGGTCAAACGCCGCGGCATGCAGCAGGCGCTGGAATACATGGGCCTGCAAGCCGGAACGCCGATCCGTGAAATCAGGCTGGACAAGATCTTCATTGGGTCCTGCACCAACTCGCGCCTCGAAGACCTGCGCCTGGCCGCCGGTGTGGTCAAGGGTCGGCGGGTCGCTGACAACATCGTTCAAGCGCTGGTCGTACCGGGCTCGGGCCTGGTGAAGCGGCAAGCAGAAGCCGAAGGTCTGGATCGGATCTTCACCGACGCCGGCTTCGAATGGCGCGACGCGGGATGCTCGATGTGCCTGGGCATGAACGAGGACCGCCTCGGCAAAGGCGAGCGCTGTGCCTCGACCTCCAACCGCAACTTCGAAGGACGGCAGGGCCCCGGCGGGCGCTCTCATCTGGTCAGCCCGGCAATGGCGGCGGCAGCGGCCATCGCCGGCCATTTCACCGATATCAGCGATCTCTGAGGGACGAACATGCAAGCCTTCACCCAACTCGAAAGCACCGTGGTTCCACTGGATCGCTCCAACATCGACACCGACGCGATCCTACCCAAGCAGTTCTTGATGATCATCGAGCGCACCGGCTTCGGCCCGCACCTGTTCGACGAGTGGCGCTACCTCGACCGCGGCGAACCCTACAAGGACTGTTCACAGCGCCCGCTGAACCTGGAGTTTCCACTCAACCAGCCGCGCTACGCCGAGGCCAACATTCTGCTCACCCGGGCCAACTTCGGCTGCGGCTCGAGCCGCGAGCACGCGCCCTGGGCGCTAGCCGACTGGGGTATCCGCGCGATCATCGCGCCGAGCTTCGCTGAGATCTTCTACGGCAACTGCTTCAAGAACGGCCTGCTGCCCATCGTCCTTGACGAGCCGACCATCGACCGTCTGTTCGGCGCTGTGGACGGCACCCCCGGCTACAGCCTGAGTATCGACCTCGAGCAGCAGGAAGTGGTGGAGCCTAATGGCCATGTCAACCGCTTCGAGATCGACGGCTTCCACAAGGAGTGCCTGCTCAAGGGCCTGGACGAGATCGGCCTGACTCTGTTGAAGCGAGAGAACATCCGTCGCTTCGAACAGGCTCGCCGGCATCAGGAGCCCTGGATCTTCACAGGCGCCTGATTGGGCCGCCGAGCAAAAATCATTCCTCCCGGCGCGGGCGAGCCGCAGCAGCCCGCGCGAACCTGATAGGACACGAGATGAACAAACACCTGTATATCCAAGAAGTCGCCACCCGCGACGGATTCCAGATCGAACCCGGCTTCGTCCAAACCGAGGACAAGATTGCCCTCATTGATCGCCTGTCGCAGACCGGCCTGGCGAAGATCGAAGTGACCTCCTTCACTTCGCCCAAGGCTATTCCCAACCTACGCGACGCGGAAGAGGTAATGCTCGGCATCCGCCGCGTGCCGGGTGTCGACTACACCGTGCTGGTGCCCAACGTGAAGGGTTGTGAGCGTGCCCTTTCCTGCGAGGTGGATGAGCTCAATCTGGTGATGTCGGCCAGCAACACCCATGGTCTGGCCAACCTGCGCATGACAGCAGAACAGTCGCTGGCGCAGTTCAGAGAGATCATCGAGGTCACCCGCGGCAGTCGCGTGTTCGTCAACGCCTCGCTGTCCACCACCTTCGGTTGCCCCTTCGAGGGCAAGGTGCCGGAGACGCATGTCCATGAATTGGTCGGCAAGCTGTTCGACATCGGCGTGCACGGTGTGACCCTCTGCGACACCACCGGCATGGCCGATCCGGCACAGGTCGAACGCATCTGCCGGACCGCCCTGGCTCGCTGGCCGGAGGCGTTATTCACCCTGCATTTCCACAATACCCGCGGCATGGGCCTGGCCAACGCCTTGGCGGCGCTGAACGCCGGTATAGATCGCTTCGACGCCTCGCTCGGAGGCCTGGGCGGCTGTCCCTATGCGCCGGGCGCCAGCGGCAATATCTGCACAGAAGACCTGGTGCACATGTTCCAGCGCATGGGCCTCGACACCGGCGTTGATCTCGACCGGCTGCTGCAGGCTGCCCAGACCCTACCTGGCCTAGTGCAGCACGAGGTGCCCGGCCAAGTGCTCAAGGCTGGCAAGGCGGACCGCCGCTATCCGAAGCCGAAGTGGTTGGAGCCCCAGGCCTGAGCGTCTGCTCTCTCCCCCTTCGAAGAGGATGTATCAGCTGGCGTGTAGTCGATTAACGCAGAGAGGGTATCGACATCGGAATGAAGTCACGCTTGGCCCTGAGCCTCAGAGCAGCGTTGCGCCCTTCGCGCGCCCGATCACGTTCCTCCGAAGGGATTCATCGATGCGGGCTGCAACAGCGGTCTTGGGCGCGGTTAGCCGCTCGTTCCGGCAACGGCGTGCTATTTCCGCGCGAACAGTACGGCACTGAGGTGTCCCGCAATTTCATCAGCTCAGTCATCGATGCTGTGATGGAAGAAGTCGGTGCCTGGCAAGCGACGGCCGCTGGAGCCCATGTATCATGGTGATTCCCTTTGGTGCACTACGGCTGAAAAATCCGTGACGAAGGCATGGGCAACCGCCGTGAGGTTTATCGGTAACTGAAAGGACCCATGACATGACCCAGACCGAGAAACACCTTGAGCAACTTCAAGCGCGCATTGCCGAGTTGAAAGCGCAGTATCAGCAGCTGCAAGACAATTACGACGATGCAGTTCTCTTGTGCTCAAGCCTGCTGCGCGCCCTGGTCAACGCTGACTATGGCGACTGTGAGACGCTGGTGAAGCACACCGGCTGCTCGGCTGAGCGCAAGGCCGACGCGCTGCAATACATCATTGAGGTGCGCGCTGGGTATGGCTGAGCGCACTGCGAATAACGCGGGCTATGTTAATTAGCCCCACACCTTGCCCGGGTGTGGGGGCTTTTTGCGCCGGCTGGACGGACTTCAGACTAAATGAGAATTCCTCAAATCGGCATGTCAAGCGATGACCTATTGGCAGGACGGGCAGGTACGGCACACGTTGCTGGATGGTGCGCCAACGACTTGAAGTGCCTGTTATCGGCATCCAGCGCATCGATGGAACCGGTTTCAATGTCGTACACCCAGCCGTGCAAATTCAGCAGGCCTTTTACTTGGGCCAGGCGCACGTTGGCACACGACACAGTTGATCAAAGGAAATTCTGAAAAAGACTTCCTGATTTGGCAAAATCCCAGGACACCAATCGCCGAGCTTTTCGATGATGAAGCAAATGACCTTCGCCGATGCCGAGTACGCCGGTAAGCGCAAGCAAACCCGGAAGGAACTGTTCCTGATCGAGATGGATCGGGTCGTACCCTGGAAGGGTTTGATTGCGCCAAAGCGCTGAGGCTGGCCGGGATCGTTCGTGTAAAGGAACGAGCCAAAGGTAGTTTCCAGCCATCTGAGGCTCAGAAGTCTTATGGTTACACCGAGGCCCACCGGCGCCAGTTGCCGGAACAGC